>JAMFSN010000283.1 GCA_026225295.1 Frankia alni | reverse complement strand
CGCACTTCTGCATCGGCGCGGCGCTGGCCCGGATGGAGGGACGGGTCGCCCTCGAGGAGACTCTGCGCCGCTTCCCGACCTGGGAGGTCGACCACGATCGGGCCGTCCGGCTGCACACCAGCACCGTACGGGGCTATAAGGAACTCCCCATCGCCTTCTGACGGTCGAACCCGTTGGCGCCGCGGCCGCGTGGCCGGCGCGCACCAGGACCGGAGGCAGACATGACCGTGATCGAACCGGGCACCCGCCCCGCGTTACTCTCCGGCGGCTTCGCCTCTGCGGCTGACCGCGCCGGCCGAAGACCGGACAGTTGTCGGCGCGATGGTCGCCTGTTTCGCGGAGCTGTGGCCGGTGCGGGTTTACCGCGAAGACGACTTCGACGAAGCGGTCGAACAACTCACCATCCTTTGGGCGGACGCCCCTGGGATGAAGGAGGACCCACCGACCGATGCGTCGGCCTAGCTGAACTCATGGGGAGGGCCCTCGGGGGGATGGACGGAGTGATGGAGCCGATGTCACCGGCGATGCGATGAGTGCTCCGGCCGCCCATTCTCACCGTGACTTTTTCCCGGAGCCGATCGGCCGGTGGGGAGCGAGCGACACCTTCGCGGTGACGCGCGAGCAGATCATCCGCTTCGCCGCGGCCACCAATGACCCGATCGAATCCCATCGAGTCGGGGACACCGGGTCGCCGGTCTTCGCCGTTGTCGCCTCCTTCGCGAAGATGATGCAGGCAGTGACCACTACGACGTCACCCGAGGTGGCCCTGCGGGCCGTGCACGGACGACAGGAATTCCGCTTTCATCGCCTGATTCGGCCCGGCGACCGGATCTCTACCCGGGCCCGGCCGATCGGCTACAAGGGTGGTCCGAAGGGCACCGCTGTGTTGATTCAGCTTGAATGCCGCGACCGCGACGATGTTCTCGTCAACGAGCAGTACACGACGGCGTTCTTCCGTGGTGTCGATGCGCACGAGACAGTGGGCGTGGCGACGATGCCCCTCACGTTCGAGGAGTCGCCGAGGAAGCTCGAGCCGTCCGCCTCCATCAGGCAGCACGTCGATGACGATCAGACGTTCCGCTATTCGCGGGCGTCCGGTGACTCGATGCCGATTCACCTCGATGAGGACGTGGCGCGCCGAGCCGGCCTTCCCGGCATCATCGTTCATGGTCTGTGTACGCAGGCAATCGTGTCCTGGGGGATTCTCAACGCAGTGGCCGAAGGCGACCCGGCGCGCCTGAAGCGGTACGCGGTGCGCTTTGCGCGGCCGGTGCTCCCCGGCCAGGAGATCGCGACGACGATATGGCGTGCCGGGTCCGAAGGTGGCGTCACGCGCTATGCGTTCGAAACGACGGTTGGCGATACCGTCGTGCTCAAGGACGGGGTGGTCGATATCGCCGCAGCAGGAGCGGACTGACCTGCCGGCGCCGGGTGTCCAGGTCGCCGGAGATCGCGCCGGCCGCGATGTCCCGGGCACCCGAGTGGGCCGAACAGCTTGCGTCCGCTAGTCGAACGGCTACTGTGTCTGGCTAGCTGACCGGCTACCCCTCGCCCAGACCCAGCGTCAGACTCCGCAGGAGGAGATCATGCCCTCGACTCGGAAAAAGTTACCCGGGGGTCCGGCGGCGTCCGCCACCAAGACCAGCCCCAAACTGGAAGGAAACTCCCTCCGCCTCGGGCCCGGCGCCGACCCGATCCGCGGTCAGACGATCCCCGGCCGGACAGTCTCGCCATCGTCATGACGCCCGTCCACGAGGGGCGCCTACCCGTCGACGTCGAAAATGCGCCGGGTGATCCGCAGAAGGTTGCGCCGCAGGGTTTCGTCGTCGAGGTCCGCGACCAGCGGGTGGACGAGCGTCCCGCCGATGGCGGCCGACATGACCGCGGCCGCGACCCGGGCCTCCGGCCCGGTGGCGCCGTCGAGCAGCAGGCCGTAGACGCGTTCCGTGATGCGCAGAAGCGGTTCGTGATCGGCCAACAACCTGATCATCACCGGATCGCTCTGGAGGACGCTCACCCACCGGCGGCGTTCGATGGCCATGTCGATGACCCGCAGAAGGAGCATCTCGCGCGCGCGAACGCGGGGTTCCAGGATCTCCGCGGTCTCGAGTACGGCCTCCAGCTTCGCGAACTCGTTCTCGGCGACCGCGAGCACGATCTCACTCTTGGTGTTGAACTTGTGGTAGACGGCCGCCTTCGTCACCCCGAGCCCGTCGGCAATCATCTGCAGCGACGTCCCGCTGACACCGTGCTCCGCGAACAGGTTCAGCGCGACGGCGAGGATGCGCGCCTGGGCCGGGCTGCGCCGGATCGACTGCAGCCGCACGGTCGCGGGCTCGGTGGACACCACCTCATCACCGTAGCTGACGCGGCTTGCGCCCAGCTAGCCGATCATCTACGGTGCCTGAATAGCCGATCGGCTAGCTTCGGGTCGATCGGCGATGCCGGTGTCGCGTTTGTCGGCCGGCGTCCTGCGACGGGAGGCACGAAACACGATGAGGTTGACGTCGCAGACGGTGAGTCTGTGGATGGCGGTCGTCTTCGGCGCCCTGTTGCTTATCGGCTTTCTCGCCTTCCCGGGGTTCTTCCCGCCGATGTCCCCGAACATGACGGCCGACCAGGTGGCGGCGTTCTACAGCAACCACCGGGCCATGATCAGGTTCAGCATGATTGTTTTCAACTTGTGCGGCATCATGCTGATTCCCCTGTTCATGGTGATCGTTTATCAGATGAAGCGCATGGCGACGCCGAGCCAGGTGCTGGCCTACTGCTACCTGAGTGCCGTGGCCAGCGGAGCGGCCCTCTTCGCGCTGGCCGATCTTTTCTGGCTCATCGCCGCGTTCCGGCCCGACCGCGATCCCCAACTCGTCATGGTGCTGAACGACATGGCCTGGATCGTCTTCACCGCGCCGGTGGGGATGATCGTCGCCCAGAACGCCTGCCTCGCCGCGGCCATCTATCTCGACGCGCGTCCCCGCCCGATCTTCCCGCGGTGGGTCGCGCACTTCAGTATCGCCACCGCCGTGGCGATGCTGCCGGCTGCCGGCGCGGCGGTCTTCCGGACCGGGCCGCTGGCCTGGAACGGATTCCTGTCCTTCTGGCTGCGGATCGGCGCCTACAGCCTCTTCATCGTCGTGATGTTCTTCGTGCTGCGTTCAGCGGTCCGGCGGCAAGCGCTGGAGGAAGGGGCGGTGGGGTGACCGTCGCGGCGAAACCTGACCTGACCGAGGTCGATCCGGACCGCTACCGGCCCCGAAACAAGACCGACCTGACGGTCTGCTGGTGGATCATCCCCATCTTCTACAACTTCTTCGGACTGATCTTCGTGCTGCTGGCCCGGGTGATGCCGCCCCAGCGTGCCGACCGGAACCCCGACCAGATCGCCGCGTTCTTCCACGCCCACACCGTGACGATCCAGATCGGCTTCTGCCTCCTGATGGTCGTCATCGGCGGTTCGGGCATCGCGAACGGGCTCGTCGCCTTCCAGATGAAACGCATGTCGGTGAGCCCGGTCTTCGCCTACGCCTACATCGCGGCGCTGGCGGTCGGCGCGCTACCGGGCTGCCTCATGGCCGCCTTCTCCTTCCTGACCGCGACGTTCCGACCCGATCGCGACCCGCAGATCCTGGCCCTGCTCTATGACATCGGGTTCCTGTCCTTCGTCGGCTCGCTGGGCTGCTTCACCACCCAGTACCTGGTCCTGGCCCTGGCCATCCTGTTGGACAAAAACAACATCTTCCCCCGGTGGATGGCCTATGTGACCATCTGGCAGATCGTGACGGAGGTTCTGGCCGCGCCGGTGTTCGTCGTCAAAGCCGGGCCGTTCGCGTGGAACGGCTCGATCAGCTTCTACCAGGGCACGGTGATCTTCGTTGTCTACGAAGTATGCATCATCTATCTCCTTAAGAAGGCCATCGAGCGACAACCCCTCGGCGAGCGGATCCCGGACTGACCCGCGGGCCGGCCTCGTCGGTGACCTTGGTATGTGGGTGTTCGTCCTGGGTGACCTCATCATCTTCGGAACCTATTTCGTTATCTTCATGGTCGAGCGGTCGTGGCACCGGGACGTGTTCCTCGAGTCGCAACGGCACCTGAACCTCGGTCTCGGGGCGGTCAACACCCTCGTGCTCCTGACCAGCTCGCGATTCGTCGCCCAAGGCGTCCGGGCGGCACGCCGGAACGACAACGCCCACGCCGTGCGCCTCGTCCTCGGGGGCGGCCTGTGCGGCGTGCTGTTCCTCGCGATCAAGTCCTACGAATGGGCCTCGGAGATCGCGGCCGGCCACACCCTCGCGACGAACACCTTCTTCACGTTCTACTTCATGCTGACCGGAGTCCACCTGTTCCACGTCGTGCTGGGCCTCGTCATCCTGGGCGTCGTCGTGGCCGATCTGAAGAACCCGGAGCTTCGGCGGGTGTCGACGGTCGAGGCGGGGGCTACGTACTGGCACCTGGTCGACCTTCTGTGGGTGGTCATCTTCGCGCTGTTCTACGTTCTGAGGTGAGCCATGAGGTCCTCCATTGCCCGTGACCCGGTCGACTTCGTCTGGATCGCCCTGTCGGCCGTCACCGCGGTGTCCTGGGCGCTGGGCGCCGCCACCGACGGCAGTCACCTGGTGACGAGCGTCCCGACAACGCTCGGCGTGCTCGCGATCGCCCTGCTCAAGGCGCGCGGGATCATCCGTTACTTCATGGAGGTACAGACCGCGCCCACCTGGCTGCGGCGCTTCACCGACCTCTGGATGGTCGCATTGTGGGGGTCGATACTGACCCTCTATCTCGCCTGACCCCGCAGCCGTGCAGCATCCGCGATCGACCAGCGCCTGATGGCGGCACTCAAGGCCAACCCGCCATCGGCGCCGACCGCCCGATCGCCCTCGCCCGTCCGGCCGTCCGGACGGGCGCCCGTCCGCCCGTCCGTCCGGCCACGCCGGCCACGCCGGCCACCGGATCTACCCGTCGCACAGCGGCGGCCAGGTCACCGGCTACGAGGACGCCGACACGGTCTTGCCGGGAATCACCGTTCCGCACACCGGGTCGGCGCCCTTGACGAGGGTGAAGGTCTTGCCTTCGAGCTTGGTGACCCAGAGGCAGTTGTCGACGCTGCCGACGATGTTCTGGCGGTCGTTGATATCGAGTTTGTGGCTGCCGAAGAGACCCAGGGCGGTGAAGTCGTGAATGTTCGACAGGGCCTTGATGAGCGAGGCTTTACCCGGGTCGGCCCCGGCCGCCTTGAGCCCCTGGACCAGCAGCCCGACGGCGGCGTAGCCGTTGTACATGGCGTACGTGGGGGCGCCGGTCACCCCGCCGGCCCGCAGGTCGGCGACGAACTGCTTGGTGGCGGGGGTCTGCATCTCGACCGGCTCGTACTCCAGGCCGAAGTAGAGATTCTGGGCGGCGTTGAGGGCGCCGGGCCCGGCCTGCAGCAGGTCACCGCCGTAACCGGTGGGCAGCAGGGCGACCTTGAGCTTCACGCCCTCATTCCGCAGGGCGGTGATGAGGGAGAACGAGGTGTTCGGATCGATCTGGAGCACCAGCCCGTCCACGCCGGCCTTCTTCATGGCCAGGGCGACCGGCCCGACGTCGGTGCTGCCGAACGGGAACTTGGCGTTGAGGTAGCCGACCTTGAGGCCGGCCGCCCGGGCCGACTCGGCTCCGGCCTTCGCCGTCTCGGCGGACGTGGGCGAGATCGAGTACCCGACGGCGCCGACGTTGGTGACCCCCTGGGCCTTGAAAAACGTGCCGGCCGTCGTGGTGACCTTCGTCGAGTTCAGGGCACCGGTGACCGAGAACATGTTCTTGGCGGTGATCCACTCGGGGCCGTCCTGGCCGCTGCCGACCACCGGGACCTTGTGCGCCGTCAGGTAGTTGGTGGCCGCGAACGCGACGGCGGAGTGGGCGATGACGGCGAAGACGTGGTCGCGGGTGACCAGCTTCTGGGCCGCGCTCAGGGCGGTGGCCGGATTGGTGGCGGTGTCGGCGACGACGTACTTGACGGTGTAACCCTGGCGCGCGGCGTAGACCACGCCCGCCTTCACGCCCTCGACGCTGGTCTTGTTCCCGGACGCCGCTGGACCGGTGCTGTCGGTCAGCACGCCGATAGTGACGGTCTTCTTGGCGCTGGTACCAGTACCGGTACTGGCGCCCGCGCCGCCGGAGCCTGAGCTGCAGCCGGCGACAACGGCGAGCAGCGCCGTAGCCGCGGCAACGGCCAGGACTCTGGGTCCCTGACAATTCATGCGCTTTCCCTGTCTTCGGTGGTTGATCGTCGGTCTGGATCGAGCGGCGGTTCAAAAGGCCCCGCGCGCCATCATCTCGGTTCCTGACTACGTCCCCGACGGGGTGCCGCCGGATCGCGTCGCGGCGATGCGGGCCGGCCCCGTCCCGGACGCCTCGGGCCCGCGGCCGACCTCCGGCGTGGGAAGCATCGAGCTCCGCCGTGAGGACCACCCGGCGGCAATCAACGTCCAAACGGCCCGGGAGCTGGGTCGCCGGTCGTCGAGAGGGCCGGACGGCATCCCAGTATCAATGTCGACGCCGAGTCCGATACTGGGCCTCTGTCCGCGGGTCGGCGGCCGGCGCGGTCCGCGACCGGGGTGGACCGGCGTCGCCGCGTCCAGGCGTTCGGGCCGACGTCCTCAGCCGGTGACGACGGGCAGTTTGTCCCAGCCCCGGACGTTGGGGGTGTGGGCCTGGACGGCGTGGTCCCAGTCGACGTCCCATTCCGGGAACCGGTTCAGAATTTCGTCGAGGGCGACCCGGCCTTCCAGCCGGGCCAGGGCGGCGCCGAGGCAGAAGTGGATCCCGTGACCGAAGCTGAGGTGGCGGTCGATCCGGCGGTGGATGTCGAACCGGTCGGCGTCGGGAAAGTGCCGGCTGTCGCGGTTCGCTGACCCGTTGAGCAGCACCATGATGCTGTCTTTCGGGACGAGGCGGCCGTGGTGGGTGACGTCGCGGGTGACCCACCGGGCCTGCACCGGCGACGGCGCCTCGTAGCGCAGGATCTCCTCGACGGCCCCGGGGATGAGGCCGCGGTCGGCGGCGATCTCCCGTCGCTGCTCCGGGTGCTCGGCCAACAGCTTGCCCGTCCAGCCGATCAGGCGGGTCGTGGTTTCGTTGCCCGCGCCGGCCAGCAGCATGATGTAAACGAGGACCTCATCCCGGGTGAGCCGCCGCCGGGTGCCGGTCTCATCCTCGAACTCCGCCTCGAGGAGTTCGGTCATCAGGTCATCAGACGGGTGGTCGGCCCGCCAGTCGACGTAGTCGACGAAAACCTGGACGCCGTCCGTGAAGAGGTCGGTCGGTGGGGTGAACTCCTCGCCTTCCTCGATCCGTAGACCGGCGTCGAGCTGGTCGCGGATCGCTTCCTGGTCCTGCTCGGGAATGCCGAGCAGCATGCCGATCGTCCGCATCGGCATCTGCGCGCCCAGGTCGGCGATGAAGTCGAACCGTCCGCTCCCGACCAGCGGATCAAGGCTCCGGGCGCAGAAATCACGCACCTTGCCCTCAAGCGCGTTCATCCTTCGCGGCGTGAAGACCCGGGCCAGCAGACCCCGGTGCAGGTCGTGGATCGGGGGATCTTCCATGAGGATCAGTCCGGGCGGCATCTCGACGCCGGCCTGGATGAACTCCAGGGTCGATCCCTTGCCGGACCGGTAGGTGTCCCAGTCGACAATGCACTGGTCGACGTCGTCGTAGCGGCTCACGGCGTAGAAATTGTGCTTCTCGTTGAACCAGAGCGGTGCCTCGTCGCGCATCCGCCGCCAGACCGCATGCGGGTTCTTGTCGATCTCGATGTCGAAAGGGTCGTAATAGATCGGAGGCTGCGTCGTGGTCATCACGCCGTCCTTAGATTCACGATGGCCGCCCTTACGTCAGAGCGGGTAGGTCACTCCGGTCTGCTCTTCCGATAGTTCCCAAAGGCGCTGGGCGGTCTCGGGGTGACGTGATGTGGCGCTGGCCTTGACCAGGACCGGTGGTCCGGTCATTTTGAGCAGGCCGGCGGGTCCGTAGTATTCGTCGCCCCTGGACGCCGGGTCGGTCGCCGCGCGCAGGGTGGGTAGGGCCCCCTGGCGGGCGGAGTGCACGATCGGGTTGGGGATGTGATCGATGAGCTGCTTGAGTTTTTGCCGGACCGGTCCGATGGATTCCAGGATCTCAGTGTTGGCGCCGCCGGGGTGCGCGGCGAGGGACTGGGTCGAGGCTCCCGCGGTCTGGAGTCGGCGTTGCAGTTCGAACGCGAACAGTAGGTTCGCCAGTTTCGACCGGGCGTAGGCCCGCAGTGGTTTGTAGCCCCCCTTCGTGAAGCCGGGGTCGTCGAAGTTCATCTTTCCCAGCCGGTGGGCGTTGCTGCCGATCGTGACGATCCGGCCGGCGTCGGCGGCGGTGACGGCGGGCAGGACGAGTCCGGTGAAGGCGAAGTGGCCGAGGTAGTTGACGCCGTAGTGGGTTTCGAACCCGTCCGCGGTCAGGCCGTACGGCAGGAAGGTCACGCCGGCGTTGTTGATGAGCAGGTCGATGACGGGACGGTCGGCGAGCAGCGTGTCGGCGGCTTTGCGGACCGAGGCGAGGGAGTTGAGGTCCATCTCCAGTAGGGAGACGTCCGCTGCGGGGGTCGCGGTCCGGATGGTGTCCAGGGCGTTCTGCGCCTTGACCGGATTGCGGCAGGCCAGTACGACCGTCGCGCCGTGTTCGGCGAGGACCTTGGCCGCCTCGAACCCGATCCCGGAGTTCGCGCCGGTGACGACGGCCACCTTTCCGTTCAGGTCAGGAACATCGACGGCGCTCCAGCGCCGCCGCTTCGGTGTTGTCGCCATGAGCACTCCGCGATTCATGAGGGTGGGACACCTTCACGGCAACCAGCTACTGTGACGATGCCTGCACCCCGGGTAGTTGGGGTGAGCGTTCCGGGTACCACGTTTCTACCGCCCACTCTGACGGATCGGCCCGTGATCATGCGGATTTCATCGGGTCGGGCCACCGTCCCGCGCCGGGGTGGTGGACACGCTAGCCGCCGAGGGGCCGGCGCGACCAGGGGTGGGGCACGGTGCCGGTCACTGCCGTTGCGCCCGGCGCCCGGGCGCCCGGCGCCCGGCGGTCGGTGGCGTCCGGGCCGGTGGCGGAGCGGCGCACCTCTCTGTGGCCACCACCAGGGTGTCCGTCCCGTTCACCGCCGACGCGACGGTCCTGTCCGGCGAGGTCGTCGACACCCCGACCATCGCCGTGACAACGCATGAGCAACGCGGGGGACCGGCCGTAGCCGCCCGATCCGGCCGCTCTAGGTTCAGGGGCTGGCCGTACGCCCGCGCGACACGGCGGACCTCCGAGCAGCAGCAACGTGGCAAGGGGAACACTCGATGGAAGTCCCGGGAGCATTGCCGGCCCGAGCGCTGGCGCTGGTCGCCACCACCGCGCTCGCCGCAGCCTTACTGGTCGCTGGGTGTGACAGTAGCACCACGCGGGCCGGGGCGAACGGGCGGTGTCCGGCAGTGGCGGGGGTCAGCCCGAACCACGTGACGACCGGACTGCTCTACCCGGTCACCGGGCAGGCCGCTCAGTTGTTGGGCCCCTACCGGGCCGGCGTGGACGCTCGCCTGGGCGTAGCCAACGCACACGGCGGTGTGTATGGCCGAACAGTCAGCTACCAGTGGAGCGACGACCAGAGTCAACCTCAGCAGAACCTCGCCGCGGCCCAACAACTCGTCGATACTGATCACGCATTTGCCATCCAGGAATTCACCTCCGCGCCGCAGGGCTCAGCCGCGTGGCTGAACGCCCACGGCGTACCGGTCGTAGGTACTTCGAACGACCCGACCTGGACCAAATACAGCAACATGTTCAGCTATTTCAACTTTGCTGAAAGCGACACGAAATCGATAACCACGTGGGGCGATTACGCCCGGCGGCAGGGCGCCCACAAGGCAGCTATCCTGGTATCGAAATCGAACCAGGGATCGGTGCCAGCGAGCGATCAGCTCCGCATCAGTTTCCAAGCGGCGCATATCCCGACGGTGACGATCAACGCTGAAATAAGCGTTCTCGACCTGGCAAATGTTGTGCGGGAGATCCAGAGCTCGGGCGCCGATATGATCACCGGGATCCTGGACCCCACGGAGTTCATCCAGATCGCCCTCGCCGCCCGGGCCGCGCTGCCTGATATCAAGATCCTTTCTCTGATCGGCTACGACCCGGGTGTTTTCGCGGTCGGCCGGCAGCTTGCCGGGATGAGCGTGTCACTGGGATACACACCGTTCGAACGCCCGGTGCCGGCCCATCAGACTTTTCTGAACGCGATGGCGGAGTACTCACCCCAGCAACAGCCCCCGGCCAACGAAATTGCGCTCATCGGTTGGGTGGACACCGACCTCATGCTGCGCGGCCTGCAGGTCGCTGGTCGATGCCCCACCCGTCAGTCCTTCACGACCAACCTGCGCGCCGTGCCCGACTACAGCGCGGACGGCCTGCTCGCCTCCCCGGTGAACATGAAACGAGTCTTCGGGCGGCCCAGCCTCTGCTACTCGTTCCTGCAGATCAGTCCCGACGGGACCCGGTTCGACCCGGTCGGGCAGAAGCCCCTGTGTGGCCGGGACATCGGGTAGGCCCTCGCGGCCTGACGTCGTGGTTGGCACACAGCTGGTGATGGGGGCGAGCGGCTTCCTGGGTTCGCATGTCACGCGGCAACTGGTGGAGCGCGGCGACGACGTTCGGGTGTGGATCCGCCGATCGAGCTCGACGCGCGCCTTCGACGAGCTGCCGGTACAGCGCCACTACGGCGATCTCGTCGATGACGCGGCGCTGCGGCAGGCGATGCGCGGTGTCGACACGGTGTTCTACTGCGTCGTCGATGCGCGGGCCTGGCTGCGCGATCCGGCGCCGCTGTTCGCGACGAACGTCGACGGTCTTCGGCACGCGCTGGACGCGGCGCTCGAGACGGGGGTCCGGCGGTTCGTGTTCTGCAGCACGGTGGGCACGATCGGCATCTCGGCGGACGGTCGCCCGGCGGACGAGGACTCTCCGCACACCTGGGGGCACCTGGGTGGGCCGTACATCCAGGCCCGGGTCGCCGCCGAGGAGCTGGTCCTGCGGTACTGCCGGGAGCGTCAGCTGCCGGGGATCATCATGTGCGTGTCGACGACCTACGGGGCGCCCGACTACGGCTCGCCGCACGGCCGGATGGTGTCTGAAGCGGCGCGGGGCAGGGTGCCGGTCTATTTCGCCAACGCGTCGATGGAGGTGGTGGGCATCGCCGACGCGGCCCGCGCGTTCCTGCTCGCCGCGGGCAAGGGGCGGCTCGGCGAGCGGTACATCATCAGCGAGCGGTACCTGAGCTGGAAGGAGCTGGTCACGACGGCGGCCGAAGCGGGCGGCGCGAAGCCGCCGCGGTTCGGGATCCCGCTCGCCGTGATGAAGGTGGTCGGTCGCCTCGGCGACGTGGCCGGGCGGGTGCTGCGCCGCGATGTCGTGATGACCACCGTCAGCACGCGGCTCATGCACTTCATGCCGCCGCTCGACCACAGCAAGGCCACCCGCGAACTCGACTGGCACCCGTCCCCGGCGCCGGCCGCCATCCGCGCCGCCGCGCAGTTCTACCTCGACAGTTGAGAGGGGACTTCGTCCAACCCGCGCCGGTAGTGCCTACGGACGGGCGGCGCGCAGGGCCGCGAGGGCGGCGTCGGCGTGGCGGTCCATCGCGAGTTCCGAGTCGATGCGTGACAGGAGCGTGCCGTCCGCGGCCAGCACGAACGTCGAGCGCTTGTTCGGCCCGTGCCTGCGGCGGACGCCGAACGCCTCGGCGATCGTGCGGTCCGGGTCGGAGATGAGCGGGAAGTTGAGGGAATGCTTCTCGCTGAACCGCGCCTGCTTCTCGACCTGGTCGGCGCTCACCCCGACGATGCTCGCGCCGACGGCGTCGAACTCGCCCGCGAGATCACGGAAGTGGCAGCTTTCCTTGGTGCATCCGCGGGTCATCGCCGCCGGGTAGAAAAAGACGACGAGCGGCCCCTTCTCCAGCAGCTCAGCCAGCCGCAATGGCGCGCCAGTTTCGTCCGTGCCAGTGAGATCAGCAACCTTGTCGCCTATGTCCATGGCGTCATTCTGCCGCAGAGCGGCCGGTCATGGGGGCCGAGAAGGCTCCGAACGCTCGTCCAGCGGCCGCGCACCTGGGCCGCCGGAAACTGATGCCCGGTCGGGACCCTTCGTCGGGGCGGGGCCGATCCCGGCGTCGTGCAGGATCCGGGAAAGGCCAACCAGTCGTCACCGGCCGGGGACAACGAGGCCGTAGAGCTTTTCCACCTCGAGGCGGATGACCACCCTCTGGTCCTGGATCATCTGATGGTCGAAAGCCGGCCGCTCCGCTTCCCCGTCGAAGACGGTATGCACCTCATGCAGCTCATCGGTTCCGCCGTCGCCGGGCGCCAGCGCTGCGTTGATGGTGACGTCGCCCTCGGCCACGGCGAACGTGAAGAAGTTCGGGCCCGGGACGTGCAACGCGGCCCGCGAGTCCCGCAGCAGATTGCGGCCCTTCGCCCGGGTGGCGGTCGTCGAGATCCGGATCAGCCGGCGGTCCGGATCGGGGACGTACCAGATATTCGACAGCTGCGGGAAGCCACCCGGACCGATCGTGGCCAGGATGCCCTCATGGTGACTGGTCACCAGTTCCCAGAGGGTCTCCGCGCTCGGCGCCGTCACCGTCGATGACACCCGAACCCAACGGGCACACCGGCCCCACGGCGAATCTGGATCATCCGGCAGCCTCCGTTGGAGTGGTAACCAGCCTCTGGCGATACAGCTCCCAGCGACTTCGACGTATTCCGGCGAAGCCGTACACCTTGTCCTCGCTGAGCGGCTCAACCACCTCGTCGAACAGGGGGTGCTCGAGCGCCGGCCCTCCGGCCGGCGGCCCCGGTTCGAGTACCACCTGACCGAGATGGGCACCGGGCCCGGCGGCGATGTGGGCTACCAGGTGCTGCGGGGCAAGTCGGTGGTCAGCTCATCGAGGTCACCGTAGGTAGTCGCAGCATACGTGGCCCGGGTCCGTTCCTCGAACTCCTCCACGGTGATACGTCCCTCGCCGACAGCCCGCGCAAGCAGCTTCACCACTGCCTCACGGTCGGAGTCCGCCGCGCGAAGGTCACGTCGCTCCACAACCGCCCTGCCTCCCCGCCGTCCTGGTCGGACGTCAAGACTATGCGGCGGGGCGATCGTGCGGCCGCCGGGGATGGCCACGGCTGTATGATCCAGATGGCCGATTTCGTCGCATGACCGTGACGTCGGCGTGCGGATGCCGGCGTGCTGGCCTTCGCTCACCGGCCGGCCCGACAATTGTTTCAACAGACCGCTGGTATCCGCATGGAGGAGTCCCTTGAGCAGCCGGGTCGAGACGCTGGAGTTTCAGGCTGAGGCGCGTCAGCTTCTGCAGCTTATGGTCCATTCGATCTATTCGAACAAAGACATCTTTCTGCGTGAGCTGATCTCCAACGCGTCCGACGCCCTGGACAAGCTGCGTATCGCGTCGCTGGTCGACGATGGTCCGCGGGTCGACCCCGCCGACCTGCAGATTGAGATCGAGGTCGATCGGGAGCAGCGCACGCTGACCGTGCGCGACAACGGCGTCGGGATGTCCCGCGACGAGGTCGTCGGGCTCATCGGCACCATTGCCAAGTCCGGGACGGCCGAGCTGCTGCGCAAGCTGCGGGAATCCAAGGACACCGCGTCGTCCGATCTCATCGGGCAGTTCGGTGTCGGCTTCTACTCGACCTTCATGGTCGCCGACCAGGTCACCCTGCTCACCGGGCGGGCCGGGGAGAGCGGCGGCACCCGGTGGGAATCCGACGGCGGGGGCACCTACGTCATCGAGACGGTGGACGACGCGCCCCGGGGCACCGCGGTCACGGTCCACCTGAAGCCCGAGGACAGTGAGGACCGTCTCTTCGACTACACCGACGAGAACAAGATCCGGGAGATCGTCAAGCGGTACTCCGACTTCATCGCGTGGCCCATCCGGCTGGTCGCGGGGCCCGGCGAGAGCAGCCGGGACGCAGAAGGCGACGAGGCGGGCGAGAGCGGCGAGGAGGCCGACGACAAGCCGCTCAACTCGATGAAGGCACTGTGGGCCCGGCCGCAGAGCGAGGTTGACAAGGCCGAGTACGACGAGTTCTACCGTCACCTGAGCCACGACTGGAACGACCCGCTCGAGGTCATTCACATGAAGGGCGAGGGGACCTTCGAGTACGAGGCCCTGCTGTTCATCCCGTCGCGGGCACCGTTCGACATGTTCACGCGGGACGCCCGGCGGGGCGTCCAGCTGTACGTGAAGCGCGTGTTCATCATGGACGACTGCGCGGAGCTGCTGCCGAACTATCTGCGCTTCGTCAAGGGCGTCGTTGACGCGCACGACCTGTCGCTCAACATCTCCCGGGAGATTCTCCAGCAGGACCGCCGGATTCAGCTGGTCCGCCGACGGCTGGTCAAGAAGGTGCTGGCTTCGGTCCGGGCCCTTCAGGAGACCGACCCCGAGCGCTACCGCACCTTCTGGAACGAGTTCGGCGCCGCGGTCAAGGAGGGTCTCGTCGACGATGTCGACAACCAGGAGGCGATTCTCGACATCGTCTCGGTGGAGTCGACCAGCGATGCCGGGCCGGCCACCACCCTGCGCGAATATGTCGAGCGGATGAAGGATGGGCAGAACGAGATCTACTACCTCACCGGGGACTCCCGGGCCATGATCGAGAACTCGCCGCACATGGAAGCGTTCCAGGCCCGGGACTACGAAGTTCTGATCCTGACCGACCCGGTCGATGAAGTATGGGTCGAGCGGGTGGCGCAGTTCGACGGCCGCCCGCTGCAGTCGATCGCCAAGGGCCAGGTCGACCTCGGTACCGACGACGAGAAGAAGAGCAATGAGCTTGAGCGGGAACAGCAGCGCAAGGACTTCGCCGCGCTGCTGCCGTGGCTGGCGGGAAAACTTCAGGAGGACGTGAAAGAGGTCCGCCTGTCCACCCGCCTCACCACCTCGCCGGCCTGCCTCGTGGGCGACACGTTCGACCTGACTCC
Organism: Frankia alni; assembly: GCA_026225295.1. Taxonomy (GTDB): domain Bacteria; phylum Actinomycetota; class Actinomycetes; order Frankiales; family Frankiaceae; genus JAMFSN01. The sequence continues at coordinate 5,331 of JAMFSN010000283.1, read as the reverse complement.
GGCCCTGGAGAAGATGTACCGGGCCATGGGGCAGAACGTGCCGCACACCCAGCGCATCCTTGAACTCAACCCCACCCATCCGCTGATCGTCGGGCTGCGCAAGGCCCACGAACAGGACCCCGACGCGACGGTCCTCGCCGAGACGGGGGACCTGCTGTACGGCATGGCGCTGCTCGCCGAAGGGGGCGAACTTCGCGATCCGGCCCGCTTCTCCCGCCTCCTGGCCGACCGCCTGGCCAGCGCGCTCTGACCTGACCCGGCAGGCCCGGCCGGACAGTCAGCCGGGCCAGCCGGGCAGCAGGCCGAGGTTCCGGCAGACGTCCTGCGCCTCGATGTTGCGGCCATTCCGCGTCGACCGCATCGGACCCGGATACACCCACTTCTCCATGACGTCGTCGGCGGCGTCGGGGTTGGCCACCAGCCAGGCGACCACGGCGCCGACCACGTCGGGCGGGGCCCCGCCCGACGCGTCGAAGCCGAAGGCCCCCATGTCCTGCGCCATGCGTTCGGTGGCGATAAAGCCGGGCTGGACGTTGAAAGCGCGGATCCCGCGATCGGCCGCCTCAAGCTGGAGAATTCCGGCGATCCGATGCAGGGCTGCTTTGCTGAAGCCGTAGCCCAGACCCCACCCGCCCGAACCGGCCGGCGCCGACGGGTCGTGGGTCGCGGCGCCGGAGGTGATGTTCACAATGATCCCCGATCCACGCTCGAGCATCCCGGGCAACATCTTCTTGATGAGCGCCAAAGGGGCCATGACGTTTGCCTCGAGGTGCAGGTCCAGCAACTCGAGCGGAGTCTCTTCAATGTGGTCCATGTGCCCGGGACCGATATAGCGCCCGTTGTTCACCAGGACATCGACGCATCCCCATTCGGCGAGCACCTGGTCGGCGGCGGAGAGTACCGAATCGCGATCGGTCAGGTCGGCGGGGACGGTGAGTGACCGCACGCCTGCCGCTTCGACGAGACCGGCGGTTGACGAGAGCGACCCGGGCAGGGGGCTGGTGTCGGAGCGGTGCAGGCTGGACGCGTGCTCCCGCTCTTCACCTTCTTTGACGGTCCGGGCCGTGAGCGCGACATCGAAACCGGCCCGGGCCAGCTGGACGGCGATGGCCTTGCCGATACCCCGACTGGCCCCGGTGACTAAAGCGGTAGGCATGAGAGTCATCAGCTCCGTTGTGTGTCTCAAACAGTGATGGTGGGCCGATCGTCGGTGTCGAGCCCCAGCTCTTTCAGCTCGCGTTCGGCCCAGAACAGGCGGCCGGTGTATTCCATGGGTTCGGCGCACGAGGCGAAGTAGACCAGGGCGCGGGCCGGGACCGCCATGGGCACGGCCACGCTGTCGTCGAGGCCGGCCTCCTTGACGCGGATGGCGACGAGTTCGGTCGCCACCAGACCCGGGTGCACGCCGATCACGGCAATGCCTTTCTGGGCGAGTTCGGGAGCGAGGACGTTGCCGAGCCGGTCGAGCGCTCGCTTGCTGGAGTAGTAGCCCGGCACGGCCAGGCTGAACTCGCCGACCTTGTCCAGCTTGCGCGGTTCCTCCGGCAGGCGGAAAACCTCGCCGCTGCCGGTACTGAGGTTGAGGATGCGCCCGTCCCCCCGAGCCTCCATGATCGGCGTTACCAGTTGCATGAGCGTGAAGGGCGCGTGGAGGTTGACGTCAAACTGGTACAACCATTCCTCGCGGGTCAGCTCCAGGAACCGCTTGTTCCAGATCTCGCCGGCGGTGGCCGCGGCGTTGTTGATCAGGACGTCCACGCCGCCGAACCGGTCGACCGCGGCGCCGACGAGCCGCTCCAGGTCGGCCTCGCTGGCCAGGTCGGTCTGTACCGCGATCGCCTGGGCGCCCAGGTTTTCGAGCTGCGCCAGCGTCTCGTTCAGGGTGCCGGGCAGCGTCTTGTCCGGCTCGACCGTGCGCGCGGCCAGGACCAGGTTCGCGCCCCGGCGGGCAAACGAATCGGCGGTCTGCTTGCCGACCCCCCGGCTCGCTCCCGTGATGATCACGGTCTTGCCGGTCAGGTCCAGTTCTTCCTGTCGATGCATGGTGATCCGACCTCCTGCCGACCACTTGACCAGTGTTCAAATGGAAACCTAGCACGGTTTCCTGCCCTGCGTATGATTTCGGCAATGCAGCCCGGCCGAGCCCGCACCCCGCCCCGTCAACGGGCGACGCTGGTGAACACGAGATCGCGGGAGACCCGGCGGGCCCTCATTCGTGCTGCCCTCCGGCTCTGGAGCGAAGGCGACTTCGATGAGGCGTACGAGGCGAGCACCGTGGCTGATATCGCTCGCGCCGCCGAGGTCAGCCGAGGAAGTTTCTATTTCCACTTTGCCGACAAAGCCGCGGTCCTCCGTGAAATAAGCGCGGCGACCGTTCAGATCATGTTCGATGAGGTCGAGGAGGGTACCCGACTGGGTGTTCCCCTTCACGCGTTGAGCGGGCAGGTGATGGACGCGATGGCGCAGCGCGTTGTCCGGGCGCCCCGGGCGGCCGCGCTGCGGGCGGCCTCCCTCGGCTTCATGTCCCGGGCGGGCGAGGTGAGCCTGGCGGGCCCCCGCCTGGGCGGTGCCTTCGAATCCCTCGTGCGGTACGGGATGGAGCGCGGCGAGCTGAGCGCGCAGGTCGACGCGGAAGAAAGCGCCGCGATGCTGTCCGCGGTGACGATGGAGGCGATTATTCGCTGGGGGGCGGGAGACCGCTCCGCGTCCTGGTTGCGCCAAACGCTCCGTCATCGGGTGGACGTCGTGCTGCGGGGAATCGACCGGGACGATCAAGCGAGTTCCATCGTTTGACCGACAAGCCTCGCGCAGGTGGACGCCGAGGCCTCACGACTACCGTTCGAGGTCCCGGCGCCTCACGACGCGACCCGTGGGCGTTCGCCGGGTCACCCGAACGCCCTCCACCGCCGTCGCTCCCGCTGACGCCGCGAAGGCCACCGCCGCCACCAGGAGAGCCCGGGCCACCCCGGGGTTCAGTGCTCGGCGTGGCAGCAGACCTCCAGCTCCATACCGTCCGGGTCGCGGAAGAACAGCGACCATTCGGTCCCGAGCCTCTGGATCTCCCCCGTATCGGCGCCCAGTGCGCGGAGCCGGTCGCGGGTCGCTTCGAGCGTCGTCAACGAGTCGACGGCCAGGCCGAAGTGGTCGATCGGGCCCCGCCCGCCCGGTCGCCCCCGGTCCCCGATGATGCCGTCGGCCGGCGCCTCGATCACATTGAGCGCGGCACCCCCGCCGAGGTCGAGGATCACCATGCGCGGGTGGTCGCCCCGCGCCTCCATCTCGAACGTCACCGTCCCCCCGAAAACATCGGAGTAGAACCGCGCGAGCCGGTCCAGGTCGGCCGTCACCGTGGCGACGTGATTGAACCCGGTCGTGATCGGCACCTGTGTCCTCGATTCGGTCGCTTCGCACCAGGAGTCGGGATAGAACGCTAGAACCTCAAGTCCTCTTCAGGTCAACTGGCCCGCCTCCCGCCTTGTTCGGATGGTCGAACATCCGTCCGCCGGACGTCGCGAGTGCGGGCAATCTTCCAGCGGCACCAGAATGTCCGGACGGCTATGGTTCAAGTGTGGATCATGCAGCGGCCCTGCTGGGGCAGAACCGCCTTCTCACCGACCTCCTTGGTGAGGCCGACTGGTCCACGCCGGTCCCGACCTGTCCGGGCTGGACGCTCACCCAGCTGATGCGCCACGTCGGACGCGGTGCCCGCTGGGCGGCGGTGATCGTGGGGACCCGGGCCCAGGAGGCTGTCGACGCGCGCACGATCGAGGGTGGCAAGCCGCCGGCGGACCGGGGCGGCGCGCTCGCCTGGTTGCAGGACAGCCCGCGGCTCCTGCTGGAGGCGGTCGCCGCCGATCCGGACGAGCCGGTGTGGACGGCCACCGGCCCGCAACCGGCGCGCTGGTGGGTCCGACGGCTGCTGCATGAGTCGGTGGTCCACCGGGTCGACGCCGCGCTCGCCCTGGGTGTCGATCATCCGATCGAGCCCGCGCTCGCCGCCGACGGGGTCTCGGAGTGGCTCGGCCTGGTCGCCGTGTGGCGCGGCACCGCGACGCTGCCCGACGGGGCCACCATTCACCTGCGCGCCACCGACGAGGGCCTCGGCACCGAGGGGGAGTGGACGATCCGCGGGCACGCGGGCGGAATCGGCTGGGAGCACACGCCCGGCCCGGGCGACATCGCGGTGCGGGGGACCGCCGCGGACCTGCTGCTCGCGCTGCTGCGCCGGATCCCCGGCGATGACGACCGGCTGGTGGTCGTCGGTGAGCGCGAGTGCTGGACGACCTGGCTCGCGAACACCGCCTTCTGACGATCCGCCAGCCGTCCTTCCCGGCCGCGGCGCTCCCGTCCCGCCGGCCGCCGGGAAAGCCGGCGGCGCCCGTCGCCGGGACCCCCGGGCGCCCCCGATGAAGCGACCGGGGTCAGCCCCCGATGACCTTGCGATACGCGCGTGGGCCGTCGTAGTCGTTCACGGCGTAGTGCCACGTGGCCTGGTTGTCCCAGATCACGAAGTCGCCGGGCTTCCAGCCGAAACTCACGGTGTAGTTGGGCGAGGCCGCGTGGGCCAGGAGGAACGGCAGGAGGGCTTCCCCTTCGGCCGGGCCGATACCGGTCAGGCGAAGCGCCGACGAGCTGATGAAGAGCCCCTTGCGGCCGGTGTGGCGGTGGGCGCGGACCACCGGGTGCTCAATGACCCCGGTGCTGGCCGGCCGATCGTAGGTCCCGTCCCCGGGATAGTCGCTGTACACGGCGCTGACGGCTTCCAGTAGCTGCTGGAACGGCTCGGACAGGCCGTCGTAGGCCGCCTGCAGATCGGCCCACAGCGTGTGACCGCCGATCTCCGGCACCACCTGATAAGTGAGCGACTCGATGTTGAACGGCGGGTTCCGCCACGTCCCACCGACGTGCCAGGACGACGCGGCACCGGCCCTGTCGAGGCTGAAGGTGTACACCAGCCGGTTGTCCTCATCGCGGTGCAGCCACCGGGGGTGGTCGAACGGTTCGTCGAAGATCCGCACGGCCCCCACGTGCGCGTCCGGCGAGAGGTTCTGGTCGCGGAAGACCAGGACCTTGTGCGTCCAGAAGTCCTCGCGCAGGGCTTCGGCGGTGGCGTCGTCGACGCCGGCGGCCAGGTCGACGCCGACGATCTCGGCGCCCAGGATGGGGCTTGCCGGGCGGACTTCGTAAGGCGCGGTACGGGTGGTGGTCACCGTGGCCCCCTCCGGGTCGGATATCCGTAAAGTCTACTAATCCGATCGAAATTATGGGAGCGGTTTCGCCGTTTCGCGCCGGCCGGCAACTCGAACGCGTCGAGGCGGCGCGGAGGCGGTG
>JAMFSN010000282.1 GCA_026225295.1 Frankia alni | reverse complement strand
GCGCCGGGACGATGACACTTGGCGGCGGCCTCCCCAGCCCGGGCGCCGATTTGTGGCGCGCCGGCCGGGATGGAGGGACGGGCCGATCGGTTGTTTGCGAGGATCTGGGTCGTGAGCGGAATCCTCGACGGCAAGCGCATTCTCATCACCGGCGTCCTGACGGACGCGTCCATCGCGTTTTCGGTGGCCCGGATCGCCCAGGAGCAAGGGGCCACCGTCGTCCTGACCGGGTTCGGCCGGGGGCTGTCGATCACCCGGCGGATCGCCCGGCGGCTCCCGATCGAGGCCCCGGTGATCGAGCTGGACGTGACCGATCCCGCTCAGCTGAGCGGCCTCGGTGATCAGCTGCTCGGCCACGTCGACGGCCTCGACGGGGTGGTGCACGCGATCGGGTTCGCCCCCGAATCGGTCCTCGGGGGCAAGCCCTTTGTCGAGGCCGAGTGGCCCGACGTGGCCACCGCCGTCCAGGTCTCGGCCTGGTCGCTGGCGTCGCTGACCCGGGCCGCCCTGCCGCTGCTCGGTGAGAAGGCGTCCGTCGTCGGGCTCGACTTCGACGCGAGCGTCGCCTGGCCCTGCTACGACTGGATGGGCGTCGCCAAGGCCGGCCTGGAATCGGCGGCCCGGTACCTGGCCCGTGATCTCGGTCCGCGTGGCATCCGGGTCAACCTGGTCGCGGCCGGCCCGCTGCGGACCATGGCCGCCAAGAGCATCCCCGGGTTCGACCAGCTCGCCGGAGCGTGGGAGGGTCGGGCCCCGCTCGGGTGGAACCTGACCGACACCGGACCGGCCGCGCAGGCCTGTGTGGCGCTGCTGTCGGACTGGTTCCCGGCCACGACCGGCGAGATCGTCCACGTGGACGGCGGTGCGCACGCGATCGGGATGTAGGTCGTCCGGAGCCGACGCAGGGGCCGCCGTCCGGGATACCCGGACGACGGCCCCTGCGATCGTGGTGCCGCGCTGGTCGCTCCGGTGGTGCCGGTGGTGCCGGTGGTGCTCGACGGTCGCTTACCCGAAGGTCGCGCCCCAGGTCTGCGGGCCGACGATGCCGTCCACCTGGATGCCCCGGGCGGTCTGGAGGCGCTGGGCGGCCGCCGCGGAGGCCGCGCCGTAGTGGCCGTCAACCTGGACGTGGTAGCCGAGCGCGTCCATCCGGGCCTGCCAGACGGCGACCTGGGTCTGGAACACGCCGGCCTGCCCGGTGGTGAAGAACGCGCCGCCGGTCGAGGCCCGGACGGTCCGGGTCGCCGTACTGGTGTGACGGGGCAGGGTCGTCGCCGTGCCGCGGTGCGGGCTGGGCGCCGCGACGTAGGCGTTCTGGTGCTGCGTGGCGCTGTGGTGGTGCGTGGTCGAGCCGTAGCCCGAACCGGCGGCCGACGAACGGCTCGACGAGCCGGCGGAGCTGCCACCGGACGTGCTGCCGCCCGAGGAACCCCCACTGACGTAGGTGTTCGGCCAGGCGTGCGACCCCTGCGCGTCCAGGATCTTCTGCGCCAGCGCGATCTGCGCCGACTTGGACAGGGCGGCGATGCCGGCCGCGCTGGACGGGCCGCCGAGGGCGGCCGAGGTGGTCGGCGAGATCTGCAGGCCGCCGCCGTAGCCGTTGCCGGTGTTGATGCTCCAGTTGCCGCCGGACTCCTTCTGGGCAATGGCGTCCCAGTTGGCGGTGGCCGCGCTGGCCGGCTGCGAGATGGCGACGGTTCCGCCGATGGCCG
>JAMFSN010000281.1 GCA_026225295.1 Frankia alni | reverse complement strand
GCCGCACCCCGCGAGGCGAGCGCCCGTCCGCGGGCGGGGGTCCGGTCACTCGCCGTCGAGACGGAACCCGACCTTCATCGTGACCTGGAAGGTAGCGACCCGGCCGTCGGCGATCGCGCCGCGGACGTCCTGGATCTCGAACCAGTCGAGGTGGCGGAGGGTCTGGCCGGCCCGTTCGACGCCGTTGCGCACGGCCTGGTGGATGGACTCGCCGGAGGTACCGACAATCTCGGTGACACGGTACGTGGGGTCGACCACGGTGCTCGCCTCTCGTCAGGGGCCCGGGCCCAGCTCCGGGCGCTCAGCCGGCGACGCTGCGTCACGTCGCCCACGCTCGGAGTGACGCTACGCCACTTCCCGATCACTTTTCGGGGTCAATGGGCCCGGTCCGAATTGTCGACCCGCAAGATGGGAACCACATGCGCGGATGCGAATGTTGGTGGAGAAGAAGCTCGGCGCCGGGTCCGGGCAGCGCTGTCGCAGCAATGAGGGGGGCCATGGCCGGGCGAGATCGACTGCTGGGCCGCGGCGCGCGCCTGGTCCGGCGGATCGTGCTGACCGTGGTGGGTGTCGCGGTTCTCTCCGTCGGGGTCGTCCTGCTGGCCGCGCCCGGGCCCGGCTTCCTGGTCATCGCGCTGGGGTTCTTCATCCTCAGCGTCGAGTACGACTGGGCCCGCCGCCGGTTCGAGTACGCCCGGCGCAAGGCCGCCGATCTGGCCGACCAGGCCGCCGCCAGTCGCCTGTCGACGACGTTCACGATCGTGTTCGCCCTGGGCACGGTGGCGGCCGGCATCATTTGGATCGTGCGGACCGACCTGCCCGCTTCCGGCCCGTGGACCGGCGGCAGCTTGATCTTCTCCGGTCTGGTGATTCTGGCCACCATCATCGTCAGCCTCGAACAGGCCCGGCGGGCCCGGGCCGCCGGGCAGCCGACGCCGGCCGAACTTCTCGACGACCAGGCCTCGTCGTCCGGTCGGCGCGGCTGAGTCAGCCCCTGGCCGCGCCTGGCTCAGCGGTGGAAGTGGACCCCCGGTCTCGGCCGGCAGCCGGACGGGTTCGCCGCCGCCGGGCACCGGCCAACCGAGCCACCGCCCCGCCTCACCCGCGGGCCGGCGACGGCGGACGGGAGCGCTTCTAGTCGCCCTGGCGGGCCAGGCTCAGTCCGATCACCCCGGGCTGCAGGTTGACGCACTTGTAGATGGCGGCCTGGTCAGGGGCCGAAGCCTCGGTCAGGTCGTACCGGACCGGGTAGGTCAGCACCGTGGCCAGGTGGGAGTTCTCGGCCGGCTCCAGCACCGCCCGGCCGACCGTCGGGCAGGCCGTGCGGACCGCCGCCTTCTGGGCCGCGGTCGCGGTCGGGGTGAACTGGACGACCCCTTCGACCTGGTCGGCCTTGCCCGAAATGGCCGCGTAGACGCCCAGCGCGATCACCACCGCGAGGCCGAACGTGGCCAGCAGCACCACCGACCGGTTCTTCCGGGCGGTGAGCGTGCGGCGGGCCCGCCGCCAGGCCGGTTCCGGCGGCGCCGGGGGTCGGCGCGGCCGGGGCGGCCCCGTCACACCCGTCACACCCGTCGGACCTGGACCGCGGATCGTGTCCGGCGCCGTCCCGGCGGACCGGATCTCCTCATCGGCCGGCACCGGCGTCCCCCACCATCGTCGAGTAGCGCTCCGCCGCCCGGCCCGAAGGCCCCGTACCACCCGGACGTACGCGCGGCGTGCTTTCCCAACGTAGCCCGCCCCGGCCCTCCGCCGGGTCACGGGCCGGCCCACATCGACGCCAGCGAAGGCCGCCCCGGGGCAGCGCGCGGATACTGGTGGCCAGGTCCGAACAGACACACGCACCGCGGACACACAGGCACGCTGGACACGCAGGCACGCTGGACACAGAGGGGACGGACGAGTGACAGGTCGGGTCGCGGTGGTCGGCGGGGGCATTCTCGGGTTGGCCGTGGCCCGCCGGATCGGACTGGTGCGACCGGGCACGACGGTCACCGTCTTCGAGAAGGAATCGGACATCGCCCAGCACCAGACCGGTCGCAACAGCGGGGTGGTGCACGCCGGGCTGTACTACAAGCCGGGTTCCCTGAAGGCGACGCTGACCCGCCGCGGGGTCGGGCTGCTCCGTGAATACACCGCCGAGCGCGGCATCCGCTACGAGGAGTGCGGCAAGGTCGTGGTGGCCGTCGACGACGGCGAGCTGGAACCGCTCGCCGAGATCGAGCGCCGGGCCCGGGCCAACGGGGTGCCGGGCGTCCGGATGCTCGACGCGGACGGCCTGCGCGCGATCGAACCGCACGCCCGGGGGGTGGCCGCGCTGCACTCCCCCACCACCGCGATCGTCGACTACCCGGCCGCCGCCCGGGCCCTGCGCGGCGACATCCTCGACGCGGGCGGCGCGGTGCGGACCGGCGCGGAGGTGGTCGGCATCGATGAGCGCCCCGACGGCGTCCACCTGCTGGTCCGGGTGCGCGGCACGGCCGCGGCGCCCACCAACGGGCACGGCCCGGCACCGGCCCAGGACGACGGCCAGATCGAGGTCACCGAGCCGATCGGCCCGTTCGACCTGCTGGTCGCGTGCGCGGGCCTGCAGTCCGACCTGGTCGCCGAGCTGACCGGTGAGGACCCGTCACCCCGGATCGTCCCGTTCCGGGGTGACTACTGGCTGCTGCGACCCGAGCGGCGGGAGCTCGTGCGGGGCCTGATCTACCCGGTCCCCGACCCCCGGTACCCGTTCCTGGGCATCCACCTGACCAAGCGGATCGACGGCGAGATCCTGGTCGGCCCGAACGCCGTGCTGGCCACGGCTCGGGAAGGCTACGGCCCGGCGGTGCTGCGGACCGCCGAACTGCGCCAGACGTTGAGCTGGCCCGGCTTCCACAAGATGGCCCGCCAGCACTGGCGGACCGGCGCCAAGGAGGTCCTGCGCTCGGCCAGTCGCCGCGCGTTCGTGGCCGAGGCCCGCCGCTACGTGCCCGAGCTGACCGCCGCCGACGTGGTCCGCGGACCGGCCGGGGTGCGCGCCCAGGCCGTGGCCCGGGACGGCAGCCTGGTCGACGACTTCGTGCTGGCCGTGCGGGGCCGGGTCGTGCACGTCCGCAACGCCCCGTCCCCGGCGGCGACCGCGTCGCTGGCCATCGCCGAGCACATCGTCGCGCAGATCGTCACCGAATCGGCGGCCTGACGATCACGCTCCGCCGCCGGGCGCTCCGCCGCCGGGCGCCGCGTCGCTGATCGCGGCGAGCAGCGCGGTCAGGGCCGCGCAGACCGGGGTCGGGACCCCGTGCTCGGCGCCGATCCGGACCACCGTTCCGATCAGCGCCTCGTGTTCCAGTGGCCGACCGGCCAGCCGGTCGTACAACATCGAGGTGCCCGCCCCCGCCGGTTGGGACCGCATGCGCCGCAGGGTGAACTCCGGCAGGTCGTCGTCGATCGGCACGCCGTCGGCGCGGGCCACGGCGACGCACTCCCGCATGAGCCCGAGCGCCAGGGCGCCCACGTCGTCGCGCCGCAGTACATCGATGCGCTGCCCGGTCAACGCGGTCACCGAGTTGACCGCCGCATTGACGACCAGCTTCGTCCACGCCTGGACGGCGAAGTCGGCCCGGGGCCGCACCAGTTCCCCGGGCAGGATCGCGGCCAGCTGGTCGGCCCGGTCCCCGGCCGGGACGATCGCATACCCGTAGTTGCGGTGGACGATCTCGCCGGGCCGGACGGGCTCGGCGTTGATGTAGACGACCGCCGGTAGCACCTGGTCGGCCGGCACCGGCGGGCTGACCCGTTCGGTGTGCCGGACCCCGTTCTGCAGCACGACCACCACCGTGCCCGGCCCGACCAGAGCGTCCAGCCACGGTCGGGCGGCGGCGGTCTGCTGGGCCTTGGTGGCCAGCAGGACCCAGTCGACCGGTCCAACGGACGCCGGTTCGGTCGTGATCCGCACCGCTGGGGTGAGGTCTCCGTCCGGGCTGTGCACCACCAGCCGGTCGAACGGGGTGCGGACGCAGACGGTCACGTCGGCCCGGGCGGCCGCCCGGGCCGCGAAAAACCCACCCACCCCGCCCGCGCCGACCACCGCGACGGTGGCCGGCGCCGGGTTGTCTGACCCGCTGGACGTCACGCGACTTCCCCGGCCCGGGCCATGGCTCCACGCTACGGGCCGCCGGCCCGTGACCCGTCCGGTGGCGCCGCTTTCCCTGTGTTAGGTAACGGAGACGGTTGGTTGACCCCGGGGCGCGGCGAAATGGTCAACCTGCCGCCTGAGCGAACACGGAGATCTGGTGGAATGACGGTCCGTGGACGGGCTTGCGCGGGCGGCGCTCGACAGAACCGTCGCTCGCGGCGCCGCGCTCGTCCGCGGTCTGACGATCTCGGTCGGGACCCTCTTTGTCATCGTCTGGCATTCCTGGTACGCCGACCATCCGGGCCGCCTGGTCGCCCCGGTGGCGGTGTTCGCCTGGGACGCCGCATTCTGCGTGCGGTCCTGGCGGCGGGGCCTGGGCCAGCGGCTCTTCGCGGCCGACGTCCTGGTCGCCATCGGGCTGGCCGCGTTCGGAGGCCTCCTGGTCCCCGGTGACACGGTGGGTGACGGCTCGAACTGGCCGTTCGTGGCGATCGTGGTCTCGATCAACACCGTCGGGGCGGTGCTGCCGGCGGCCGGCTGGCTGCCGATCAGCCTCGTGACGGCCGGGACCTACTGGGCCGGTTCGCGGGCCGTCGGGCCGGGCGGCCCGGCCCCCGGCGTGCCGGGCCGTTCGGCGCTGACGCTGGTCGCGCTGTGTGCCGTGTTCGCGATCGCCGTCACGGTGCAGCGCCGGCATGCGGACGACGCCGACGCCCGGCTGACCGCGATCGCCGACCGCCGGCGGAGCGATGCCGCGGTCGAGGCCCGCAACCGCGACCGCCGCGAGCAGGAACGACTCCTGCACGACACGATCCTCAACACCTTGGCCGGCATCGCCTGGGGGGCCGCGGCGGACGGGGCCCGGGGGGCGGTCAGCGCCCGGTGCGCGGCCGATGTCGCTGAGTTGGAGGGGTTCCTGGCCACTGAACCGGCCCGGCCGGTCCCGTTATGGGCCATGCTGGCCCAGGTGATCGCACAAGCCGCGGACCGGGGACTCGACGTCACGCTGATCGATGGCGACCGCCCGCGCACCGGACCGACCGACGGCCGGGGGCCGGGCCCGCGGCCGTGGCTGGTCCGCGCGGATCTCGCGGCGGCGGTCACCCGGGCCGTCGGGGAAGCCCTCGCGAACGTCGCCCGGCACGCCGGCACCACCCGGGCCCAGGTCGTCGCGCGTCCGAACCGGGCCGACGACCCGATTTCCCCCGGAGGCTCCGAACCGGCGGCCGGCGGCACCGTGACCGCGGGCGGCACCGTGACCGTCACCGACGCGGGCCGGGGCTTCGACCAACGGTTGGTCGCCGCGGACCGGCTCGGGGTCCGGCGATCGGTGGTCGAACGCATGGCGGACGCGGGCGGGACCGGCACGGTGGACTCCGCACCGGGGCACGGAACCACCGTGACCCTGCGGTGGGACCGGTGACGGCGACGGCGACCCTGGGCATGACCAGCTCCGATCCGGCCCCGGGGGACAGCGAAAGCCCCGGGCCGGACCGGCCCGGTCCGTCCGGGCCCGCGCCCCGGGAGATGCTCGACGAACGGGCCGAGGCCGGCTACGCGCGCGGGGTCGGCGCGTTCAGCCTGTTCTGGTACGCCAGCGTCGCGGTCATCGTCGTCCCGCTGCTGGGCCGCTACCGTCACCCGGCGCTGCCGATCGCGGTCTGGGTGGTGATGGGGGCCGTCACGATCGTCGCGGCGCGCCAGGTCCGGCAGGGCCCGTTGAGTGGCCGGGCGACCGCCGCGCTGGTCGCGGCGATCGTGGTGGCCGAACTGCTGGTCGCCACCCAGTGCCGCGGCTACAACATCGTCGGGTACGCGAACTGGCCGGCGCTGAGCTGCTCGGGGCTGCTGCCCCTGGTCGTCGCGAGCCGCCCGGCCCGCGAGTGGGTCGCCGCCGCCGCCCTGTTCTGCGGGGTCGTCGCCGTGGAAGCGTTCGTCATCGCCGGCCCGGACCCGCTCGCCGTATCCCGACTGGCGAGCTCGAGCTTCGCGACCTGGATGGTGCTGATCCTCGTCGCCCTGACCCACCGGGCCCTGCGGTCGACCGCGCGGGCCAACGCCGCGGCCGCCGAAGCCGAGATCGCGCTGGCCGCCGCCCAGAGCGCCCAGGCGGCGGTCCGGGCCGACCGCCGGACCCGCCTGCACGTGCTCGACGCGCGCACGCTGCCCCTGGTCCGGGCACTGGCGGAGGGCCGGCTGGACCCGCTCGACCCCGACGTCCGGGCCCGGTGCGGCGCCGAGGCGGCCAGCCTGCGCCGCATTCTGACCGGCGCGGCCCCGACGGGGGCGGAGCTCGGCGCACTGCCGGCCGCGGTCGAGGCGGCCGCGCGGCGCGGCGTCCGGGTCGAGTTCCAGGTGGTCGGCGATCTGGCCACCGTGCCCGAGTCGGTCCGGGGGGAGCTGGAACGACCGGTGCTGGCCCAGTTGGAGAGCCTCCACCGGGGCTCTGTTCTGGTCACCGTGCTGGGCGGGCACGGGCACGCAAGCGTAGTGGCCACCTTTCCGGTGTCGAGCGGGGCGACCTGGCCGCCGCCCGACCGACCGGAGATCGCCGGGGTGGCCGAAAAGTCCGGGGGAACGCAGATCGAGATCCGAACCGAAATCGCGGACGGGCGGGCAACCCTGCTGGTCCGCTGGCCCCGAGGAGACGACCGGTGACGGCGCACACGATCACGGTGGCGGCGGTCGATGACCATCCCATCGTCCTGCACGGGCTGCGGGCCCTGCTGGCCTCCGCGCCGGGGCTGACGGTGGTCGCGACGGCCCGGACGGTCGGCGAGCTGATCGCCGGACCGGGCCGGACCGCCGAGGTGGTGCTGCTCGATCTCAGCCTCGAGGACGGTTCGAACGCACCGGACAACATCCGCGATCTGCTGATCGCCGGCCCGAAGGTGGTCGTGCTGTCGGCGGTCGCGACGCCGGAAGCGGTCCGGGCGGCGGTGCGCGCCGGGGCCAGCGGCTATGTGCCGAAGGGCGAGAATGTCGACGACCTGATGCGGGCCATTGAGGATGCGGCGGCCGGCGGCTCGTGGGTCTCTCCGCAGCTCGCGTTCGCGCTGCTCACCGACGCCGCGGAGGACCGGCCGCGGCTGTCCGGTCAGGAGACCGAGGCGCTGAAGTTGTATGCGGCGGGCCTGCCGCTCAAGTCCGTGGCCCGGCAGATGGGCGTCAGCCAGGACACCGCCAAGCAGTACCTCGACCGGGTCCGGGCCAAGTACCGCCGGGCCGGCCGGGAGGCCGGCACCAAGGTCGATCTTTACCGTCGAGCCGTCGAGGACGGTCACCTCCCCCACTGAGCGACCGCATTTCCATTCGATGCCCGCAGTCGCTGCGGTCGCTTGACCCGCGCCAGGCAGACGGCCGATGTCCAGTCCCCCGACCCGGGACTCCGACCGCCCGCTCCGCGCGAGCGGTATCACCTTCCCGCGTGGGCGCGGCTCCGTCACGACCCCCGTTCGAGGGTCATGCCCCCCGAAGCGGGCCGGGAACTGGCAGTTGGCAGCGGGCAGCTGGCAGCGTAAGTGGAGATCCACAGTTCGTCGGCGATGACAGTTGACGCTTCGGCGGCGATCGGAATAGTCAGCGGGCGTCAGAGCGCACGCTGGCGACGACGGTTCGTCGGGTTCGGGCCGGGATCGACAGTTGGCTGGGTCAGCCGGCGCTGGGAGCTGCGCTCACAATGTCACCTGCCACAGCAACCCGATCGGGCTGGGACAGACCGCGAGATGGCCTCGTCAGCGGCAGCTAGAGAGCGCACCGACCCTGACGCACGGCCGCCGACCACCCCCGACCAGGAACTGGCAGCATCAACGAAGATCCACAACCCGCTGGCGATGACAGTTGACGCTTGGGCGGCGATCGGCGTCGGCGTCGGCCACAGCGGGTTCCGGTGTCCGCCGATCACCGCTCGCGGGAACGTCCGGACCGTAGGAGGAGCAGCCCGCCGACCACCGCGACAATTCCGCCGATCACGGTGGCGGTGAGGCCGGGCCCGGACGTGATCGCCACGGTGTTCCCGGAGAGTTGCCGGAACGACGACAGCACCGGCGGGCCGGCGGCGATGTCGGCCACCGAGAGCCCGACGATCAGGGCCGCGACCACGGTCGCGGCCAGACCCTCGGACCGGATGACGGGCCGATGGGCCAGGCCCGCGACGGCGACCGCCACCAGCACGAGCCCCAGCACGAGGGTGAAGCGGCCGTCGCCGACCGCGAAGCCGGAGAAGGTCCGCCGGTCCGCACCGGTGGTCAGGGTGCTCCAGGTGGCAAAGGCCCCAACGAGGGAGATCAGGCCGCCGAGGAATGTGGCGGCATAGCCAGCCGTCGCCCCCGCGCCGGCCGGCTGAGCGGCCGGCCGGTGGTTCGTCCGCCGGACCGGTGTCCCGGCCGGGCTGTCCGACCCGGCCGGGCTGTCCGACCCGACCCACTGGTCCGGTTCCGACCCGATGCGACGGTCGGACTCCGACAGCGCCGGTCGGTCGGTGTCCGGGAGCGCCGGTTCACTGGCCGGCTCGGCGGAGCGGTGCGATCCGCGACCCGTCGCGGGTCGGGTGCCCGGGCCGCGGGGCCGGGCGCCGCCGCGCCGCCCACGGTCGGCTTCCCGGCGGTCGGACTCCCGGCGGTCCGACTCCCGATCCGGGACCGTCTCCGACGGCGGGTCGAAGGCGAAGAAGCCGCCGCTCGGCCGGCGGGCCCGGTCCTTGGTCAGCGCCACCGGAGGCTCGTCCGGCGCCGCGGGTTCCGGCCGGCCGGCCGGCTTGATCGGTTCGACGGGCCGGACCGGCTTGACCGGCTCGACGGACTTGACCGGCTCGACGGGCTGGACCGGCTCCGGCCGAGCGACCTTCGCGACCGGCTCGGACGCCCGCGGCCCCGACTCCGGTGCGGCCGGCGTCGCCGACGTCTTCGGCCGGGTGAACCGCGCGGTGGTCTCGTTCGCGTTGGCGAGATCATCGTCGAGCGGTGTCCGACGGCGCGCGGACCGACCCAGGCCCGGCGGCCGGATGATCACATCGGTCTTCTCGAGGTCGACCGTGGGAGCCGGCTTCGATTCCGGCGGCCCGGCCGGAGCCGGCGCGGCGGGCGTCCCGATCGGCTCGTCCTCCCGCTCCACCGCCGTCCCGGCGCTGGCCGGGGTAACGGCCGAGCGGGACGGGGTCGGCCCGCCCGCGTCACGCGCCGCACCGGGCGGGCGTCCAGCGGACGGCAGCCGGGGCCGACGGTTCGCCGGTAGCTCGGGGACCTCGGCGCCGGCCGGATCGGCCCGGGGAGCCGGCCTGGGGCCGGGCGCGCGGCTCCCGGAGGTCCCGGGGCTCGGAGCCGGCGCGGGCGCGGTCCGGGGCGTGCGCGGGGCCGGTGGGCTCGGCGCCGGGCGGTCAGCGGCGGAACCGCCGGGCGACGGGGACCGGCCGGCCGGCTTCTCATCCGACCCGTCGGTCGCCTGGTCAGCGACGGGGACGCGGCCGGTCGTGACGGGCGCGGACGAGGCCCGGGAAGGAACCGACCGGGCCGAATCGGCACCCTGGTCCCGGGCGGCAGCGGTCGGGGTGCCCCGGCGGCCGGGCGGGCCGCCCGCGGCCGGCCGGGTCGGTGTGGAGCTGGCCCCCGGTTCGGCCGGGCCGGCCGGCGCCGGGCCGTCCTCCGCCGCCGGGGCGAACCAACTCGAGATCCGCCGGCCGGCGCCGCTCGGGCGGGCCGGTTGTTCGGGCAGGGTCTGCAACGGGCGCGGGACCCGGCGCGGAAGGGGGCCGACCTCGTCGGCGTCGCCGTCGGTCGGCTCCGGCTCGGCCGCCGGGCGGTCAGCGGCGGCGGCCCGACGCGCCGCAGAGGGCCGTTGTTGCTCCCGTTGACGCTGCTCCGCGCGGCGCCGGACCTCGCGGCGAGCATCCTCGCGCAACTGCTGGGCCCGCCGAGCCTCCTCGCGGGCGGCCTCCTCGCGGGCGGCCTCCTGACGGGCGGCCTCCTGACGGGCGGTGGCCTTCTGCGCCGCCGCATCCCGGGCGGCCTCCCCACGGGCCGTTGCCACGCGCGGTGTTTCGGCCGCCGGGGTCACGTCCGCGTCGTCATCCAGGCCGGCCGCGGCGTTGTCCGGGGTGGGATCGGAGGGGTCCGGACCGGGTTGATCGTTCCCGGCCGGGCCCCGCTTCCGGACACCGGCGGCCGGACCAGCGCTCGCCGGCCCACTGCCGGCCGACGCACCACGATCAGATCCGGCGCGATCAGATCCGGCGCGATCGGATTCATCGGGCTTTGCGGGTGCCGCCGACGCGGCCCGCTCGGACACAGCTCGGTCGGGCGTGGCCACGCCCCGGGCCGGCCCGCCGGCTTCGGCGCCCCCGCGCCCGAGGGTCGTCCGGCGGACTTCGTCGCGACGAGCCTCCTCGCGCCGAACCTCCTCGCGCCGAGCCTCTTCCCGCCGGACCTCCTCACGGCGGGTGACCGTCCCGCGCGCCTCCTCGCGGGCCGCGTCGGCCCGGGCCTCCGCGCGGCGCCGCTCCTCCCGACGGCGGTCGGACGACGACGGCGACTCCTCGGGGCGGTCCTCGCCGAGCGGGTCCAGCCCGTCGTCGGGCGCCGCGTCGCGGCGTCGGGAGGATCCGCCGCGCGACCCGCCGTCCGACCCGGGCGGAGCCGCCCCGGCCGGGCGCCGGGCCGGGCCGCCCGCGTCGCCCTTGGAACGCCACGGGGTCGCCGGTGCATCCCCCTCGGGGGCCCGGCCCGGAATGCTCGGAGCGCGCGAGGAGGCCCGCCCGACGGGCTTCATCGCCGACCGGTCGGGCGATGAGGGTCGACCCGGAACCGCCTGCTGGACACCCTGTGCCGGGGTATCGCCCCCGCCGGCCGCGCGACCGGTCGCCGAACCACCGGTACGCCAGCCCCCGCCGGTCGGGGCCGCCCCGGGCCGGGTGGGTCGGCGCGGGTCACCGGACGCGGGACGCCAGGTCGCCGCGGCCGGCCGCTCGGTGCCGCGACCGGGGGTCCGCCACGCCCGGGCCGCGTCACCGTCGACGCGGTCGCCCTCGTCCTGGGTCTCGTCGTCCCGCTCTTCGCTCACCGCGCCGCCCCTCGTCCTACGCCCGCGTGGGCCGACCAGCGTCGACCGTTGATCCGGTCCTGCCACCGCGCGGCCCGCTATACACCCGAAAAGCCGGTTCGGCCCGTTCGCACCAGTTCCCGACTGCGACACTGTGACACGCCGCGTCACCAGGAGACAGGAGGACCCCGGCCCGGAACCGGGGCCACCTCACCCGGCCGCGGCCACCAGGGTCGGCAGGACCACCCCGATCGGAGCCGCCACCACCGCTCCGCCGCTGCCCCGGGCGACGTCGTCGTACGGGGTGGGCGCCGCATTGACGACCACCAGCCGGGCCCCGGCCCGCACCGCCACGCCGCAGAGCCCGGCGGCCGGCTGCACGGTCAGTGACGTCCCGACGGCCAGGAACAGGTCGCATTCGCCGGCCGCGTCGACGGCCCGCGCCACGACGTCCCGGTCCAGCGCCTGACCGAAGGAGATGGTGGCCGACTTCAGCATCCCACCGCACACCCGACAGGCCGGGTCGGCCTCCCCCGCGTCCACCCGGGCCAGCTCGTCGAGCATCTCGGTCCGGCGACCACAGGCCAGGCAGACGACCTGGCGCATCGTGCCGTGCAGCTCGAGAACGACGGCCGGATCGGAGCCCGCGGCCTGATGGAGGCCGTCGATGTTCTGGGTGAGCAGGGCCCGCAGGACGCCGGCCCGCTCGAGATCGACCAGGGCCCGGTGGCCGAGGTTCGGGTGCGCCCCCCAGGCGGGATGGTCCCGCCGTTGCCGCCAGGCCCGGCGCCGGACGTCGGGGTCGGCGACGTACGCCGAGATCGTCGCCAACCGGGCGGCGCCCGGATCACGGGTCCAGACGCCGCCCGGTCCGCGAAAGTCCGGAATTCCCGAGTCGGTGGAGATCCCGGCCCCGGTCAGCACCGTGATCGCCGACGCGGCCCGCACCCATTCGGCGACGGTCCCGACCGCGGCATCCACCATGCACCGACGGTACGTCGGCCCGACGGGCCCGGCCCGGATCGACAGCCCGGATCGGCGACCCGGCTCGACCGCCCGTCAGCGTGCGCCCCGGGTCAGACGACCTCGCCGATGGTGTGGACCCGCATCGTGTTGGTCATGCCGACCACGCCCGGCGGGGTGCCGGCGACCACCACGACCAGATCCCCGGGCCGGCACCGGTCGAGCTTGAGCATCGCCTCGTCGACCTGTCGGACCATCTCGTCGGTGCTGGTCGCGAACGGCACCAGGAACGTCTCGACCCCCCAGACCAGCGCGAGCTGGCTGCGCACGGCGGGCACCGGGGTGAAGGCCAGCAACGGGATCGGGCTGCGGTAGCGGGCCAGCCGCCGGGCGGTGTCCCCGCTCTGGGTGAAGGCGACGAGGTACCGGGCCCCGACGAACTGGCCCACGTCCGCCGCCGCCTGGGCCAGCGCGCCGCCCAGGGTGCGGGGCGGCGTCTGGAGCGCCGGCAGGAGGTTCAGGGCGGTCTCGGCGGTCTCGATGATCCGGGCCATCGTGGCCGTCGACTCGGTCGGATAGGCCCCGACGCTCGTCTCGGCCGACAGCATGATCGCATCGGCCCCGTCGAGCACCGCGTTCGCGCAGTCGCTGGCCTCGGCGCGGGTCGGTCGGGGCGCGCTGACCATGGACTCGAGCACCTGGGTGGCCACGATCACCGGCCTGGCCCGCTCCCGGGCCCGGCCCACCGCCCGCTTCTGGACGAGCGGAACCTCCTGCAGGGGCAGCTCGACCCCGAGATCGCCCCGGGCCACCATCAGCCCGTCGAAGGACTCGACGATCTCGTCGAGGTTCTCGACCGCCTGGGGCTTCTCGATCTTGGCCAGGACGGGGACCCGGACACCGACCTCGTCCATCACGGCCCGGACCTTCTCGACGTCGGCCGCGGTCCGGACGAAGGACAGGGCGATCATGTCGGCCGGCAGCGACAGGGCGAATCGCAGGTCCTCGGTGTCCTTGTCGGTGAGCGCCGGGACCGTCAGCGCGGCTCCGGGGATGTTGATGCCCTTGTTGTCGCTGATCGGGCCGCCGACCGCCACGGTCGTGTGGATCTCGGTGTCCTCGACCCGGTCGACGTCCAGGACCAGCCGGCCGTCGTCGATGAGGAGCCGGTCGCCGGCGCTGACGTCGGCCGGCAACCCGTTGTAGGTGGTCGAGGCCCGGTGGCGGTCCCCTTGGATGATCTCGGTGGTGATCGTGAACGGCTGGCCCGGGATCAGGGTGGTGGGCCCGTCGGCGAACCGGCCGAGACGGATCTTCGGCCCCTGCAGGTCGACCAGGATGCCGACGCTGCGCCCGGAGGCGTCGCCGGCCGAGCGGACGAGGTTGTAGCTCTCCTGATGCTGAGCGTGGGAGCCGTGGGAGAAATTGAGGCGGGCTATGTCCATGCCCGCATCGACAAGAGCTCGGATCGAATCCGGAGAGCTCGTAGCGGGACCGAGAGTACAAATGATTTTCGCGCGGCGTGACACGTGTCCAGGGTAGGACCGCCCGGATCGCCGATCACGGCGGGAACCCTTTTTCGGTAGGGCGTTCGTCCGCCGGGGGTCGGACGGGCCGGCTGACGGACCACCGCGGACCACTGTCCGGGGTCGCTCCGAAGGTCGGACGATCAGCTGCGCCGGGCGGGAACCTGTCGTACGTTGACCTTTCGCCTCATCTCGCCGCAACATCTCGCCGCAACGAACCGGGGAGGACATGGCCGACAACCCGGCGATCCAGCGTCAGCCCTCAGGGGACGTCGATATCGTCCTGCCCGACGAGCGTTTTCAGCGCACCGCCGACGATCCGGACGGGCGGGCCAGCGCCGCGCCCGCGCCGAGCGCCCCGGCCAACGGCCCGGGTCGCCGGGATGACGATTCGCCGTCCGCGGAGCCCGGGACCGGTCCCGCCGACCCTTCGTAGTCCCCGCCCGGGTCGTCCCCGGCGGACTCCTGCGTGGCGAACTGCGTCCGGTAGAGGTCGGCGTACAGGCCGCCCCGGGCCAGCAGTTCCTCGTGGGTGCCCGACTCGGCCACCCGACCGTCCGCGATCGCGAGGATCCGGTCGGCGTCCCGGACGGTCGACAGGCGGTGGGCGATCACCAGCGACGTCCGGCCGGCGAGCGCCGTGGCCAGCGCCTGCTGCACCGAATGCTCCGATTCGCTGTCCAGGTGGGCGGTGGCCTCGTCGAGTACGACGACCGCCGGCGCCTTGAGCAGCAGCCGGGCGATCGCCAGCCGCTGCTTCTCCCCGCCCGACAGCCGGTGGCCCCGGTCGCCGACCACCGTGTCCAGCCCGTCGGGCAGGGAACGGACCAGGTCGCCGACGTGGGCGGCGTCCAGGGCCGCCCACATGGCCTCCTCGTCCGCCTCCGGGCGGGCGAACACCAGGTTGGCCCGGACCGAGTCGTGGAACAGATGGGCGTCCTGGGTGACGACGCCGACCACGTCCCGCAGCGACGCGGCGGTCAGCTCGCGCACGTCCCGGCCCCCGACCCGCACCGCGCCGCCGGTCACGTCGTAGATCCGCGGGACCAGGGTGCTGATGGTGGTCTTACCGGCGCCGGACGGACCCACCAGCGCGACCAGTTCGCCGGGGGCGACGGTGAACGACACGTCGTGCAGCACCGGGGCCGGGATCCGGGTGTCGAGCACCGCCACCGATTCCAGCGACGCCAGCGACACCTCGTCGGCGGCCGGGTAGCGGAAGTCGACGTGATCGAACTCGACGGACACCGGCGCCCCGACCGGCAGGTCGACGGCGTCCGGCCGGTCGGCGATCGCCGGCGTCAGGTCGAGCACCTCGAACACCCGCTCGAAGGAGACCAGCGCCGTCATGACGTCGACGTTGACGTTCGACAGTTGGGTGAGTGGGCTGTAGAGCCGGCCCAGATAAGCCGTCAACGCGACCACCGTGCCGACCTGCAACGCACCCTCGGCGGCCAGCCGCCCGCCGATCCCGTAGGTGATCGCCGTGGCCAGCGAGGCGACCAGACTGAGCGAGACGAAGAAGATCCGCCCGTACATCGCCTGGGTGACACCGATGTCGCGGACCCGCGCGGCCCGCGAGGAGAACTCGGTCGCCTCCGCGTCGGGCCGCCCGTAGAGCTTGGCCAGCAGCGCGCCGGCGACGTTGAAGCGTTCGGTCATGGTCGTGTTCATGGCCGCGTTCAGCCCGTAGCTCTCCCGGGTCAGCGCGGCCAGCCGGGGGGCCAGCAGCCGGGCCGGGACGATGAACATCGGCAGCAGGACCAGCGCCACCAGGGTGATCTGCCAGGACAGCGAGAACATCGCGGCCAGCACGAACGTGACCGTCAGCAGGTTGGCGAAGGCCGACGACAGCGTGCCGGTGAAGGCCGACTGGGCGCCGAGCACGTCGTTGTTCAGGCGGCTGATCAACGCGCCGGTCTGGGTCCGGACGAAAAAGGCGATCGGCTGGCGCTGGACGTGGTCGAAGACCGCCGTCCGCATGTCGTAGATGAGGCCCTCGCCGATGCGGGTCGAGTACCAGCGCTGGGCCAGCGACAGCAGGGCGTCGAAGATGGCCAGGGCGGCCACCACCCCGGCCAGGACGGTGATCAGACCGGTCCGGTGCTGGAGGATCCCGTCGTCGATGATCGCCTTGAAGATCAGCGGGTTCACGGCCCCGACCGCCGCGTCGACCGTGATGATCGCGATGAAGACGGCCAGCGACCGGCGGTGCGGGCGGGCGAACCGCAGGATCCGCGGGATCGTGCCCGGCCGGAGCTTCTGCTTGGCCACCGAACGGTCCCGGCGGTAGGAGGACATCGTCGACCAGCCGTCGTTTCTCATCCACCCACCTGTATCCCTCTCCACCGACCGACCGACCGGTCGGAGCCGCGCCGGCTCGCTTTGTAACAGTGTAAGCAGCCTGCCCGGCGGGTGATTCCCGGACCCCGCGGCCGGCCGCCACGCGCCGGCGCGGGACCGGGCTCCGCATCGCGCAGCCACGGCGGATTGGTCTTTGTAATACATCTCACATGATATGCCGCCATGACCTGTCGATGTTCAATCCGTGTTTCCGGTCGGCGCAAATCACCGCGATTGAGGCGGGTTGCCGGCCTAATGCGGCTCGTGATTCACTGGGACCAGGGGGTTTGCTATGGGGGGTACGTCTCGTACGTTGGATAAGTCCCGGAAGGTAAGGATCGCCGGTCGCGATCAGGCCTGTATTCACATGCGCACCGTCGGCTATATGGGTCCGATGACGCCACCGGGTCCGGCCCAGGTCCGTTCCACGCTGGTGCGGCTGGCCGCGCTCTATCCCGGGCACCGCATCCTGCGGCGACTCGACCAGCAGAACGTCCGCTGGATCACCGTGCCGGCCTCGGAAATCGCGGCTCATTGTGAGCGGATGGTCGTCGACCTGACCGGCGATCCGTCCACCACCCCGGAAACGGTGGTGGACGGTCTATACAACTCACCGCCCAGCGACCTGCCGGTGCAGTTCATCATCGGCGCGGATTTCTGCGCCCTGCTGGTGAATCACGCGTGCGTCGACGGCCTGACCATCAACGCCATCTGGCCGGAAATCATCCGGTGCGCCGTGGCCGGCGAAGATCCGGTGACCGTGGCCGTGCCGTCGATCCGGGCCCCCCTGCTGCGGGCCCTCGACAACTACTACCGGCGCAGCCCCAAGCGCGTGCTGGCCACCCTGCGGGCGCCGCACTCCGTTCCGCCGGCGGAAGCCGTCGGCCGGCCGACCGTGGCCTGGCAGCCGGAATTTGCCGTCGTCTCCGCGTCCGCCGGGCCGGCCGCGCTGGAGCAGATCCGGAAGTGGCGCCTCGAACACGCCCGCGGGATCACCCGCACGGTGGTGCTGTTCGCGGCCGCCCGGGCCGCCCTCGAGCAGGTCGGTCTGACCGCCGCCACCCCGGGCCTCTACGTCATCGGGGACATCCGCAAGTTCCTGCCGACCGGGGCCCGTCTGGACGGCAACTTCGCCTCGGCCGTCTACATCGCGCCGGACGACCCGACCGACCCGGTGGTGCTCAACGGGGCGATCGACCAGGCGTTCTCGGCCGCGCGGCCGCTCGCGACGATGGCGCTGGTCGCGGCGACCGCCAGCCGGCGGCGACGGAAGGCCGGCGGCGTGCCGGGCCGGATCGCGCGGGCCGCCGCGCCCGTCCACTCCCTGGTCCACACCGGGCGGCTCAAGCCCTACGAGAAGCTGCCCTGGGCCGGGGACCGGGCGCAGCGCCGGTACATCATCGGCAGCACCCCCGGCGGCCCGGAGGGCATCTCGGTGTTCATCTCCGAGATCCACGGCGGGATCGACGTGACCGCCACGTTCCACGCCACCACGTTCGACCGGGACGCCGTCGCGCGGGCCCTGGAGCTCATGTGCAAGGACCCCGCGGCCGTGCTCGACGCGGGGCGTGCCCGACGTGAGCGCCTTGCGGCCTGAGGACCTGATCCGCGGCACCCTCCGGCGGACGGCCCTGGGCCTGGCCGCGCTGACGCTGCTCGTCTCCTGCGGCGGGCATTCATCGGGCGGCGGTTCCCCGGCCGAACCGGCGACCCGGCAGTGGGTCGCGGGCACCACCGACCAGGTCGACGCCCACGGCACCCGCTGGAGCCCGGACGCCGGCATCGCCTCCGGGGGATCGGTCGAAACCTCGACGGCGGCCGTGGCCGGGACCAACAACCCGGTCGTCTACCAGCACGCCCGGGTCGGGGTGACCTCCTACCGGCTGCCGGTGGCCCGGACGGGTCGCTACGCCGTGATCCTGTACCTCGCCGACCTGGGCACCGTGCCCGCCGGTCAGCGCGTGTTCGACGTTCTGGTCGACGGGCGGACGGTGGCGTCCGGGGTCGACATCGCGGCCCGGGTCGGGACCCGGCACGCGGACCACCTGCTGCTGACCGCCACCGCCCACAGCGGCCATCTCACGGTGTCGTTCCGGGCCCGGACCGGGGTCGCGACGGTCAACGCCGTCACCCTGGCCTGGGTCGACGCGGGAACCGCCCCCGGGACGGTCTTCACCGACGACTTCACCGGCCCGGCCGGGTCGGCGGTCGACTCCCGCTGGTCACCCGAGGTGGGTGGGAACGGCTGGGGCAACAACGAACTGCAGAGCTACACCCCGGGGACCGCCAACGCGGCCCTGACCGGGACCGGCGAACTGGCCATCACGGCCCGCCGCCAGTCCTACACCGGCACCGACGGCTTCACCCGGGCGTTCACCTCCGCCAAGATCACCACCGAAAAGGCGGTCAGCCTGCGCTACGGCCGGGTGGCGGCCCGGATCCGGATGCCCACCGGCGCCGGATTGCTACCGGCGTTCTGGATGCTGGGCCGCAATCACGCCACCGCCGGCTGGCCGCAGAGCGGCGAAATGGACATCGCCGAACGACCGATGCCCGACAACAACATTTTCGGTTCGCTGCACGGTCCCCTCACGGCCAGCCCGAAAACCGTCTACAACCTGACCAGCCTGGCGACCGTGAGCGCCGGTCCGGCGGCCGGCTTCCACGTCTACGCCATCGACTGGTACCCGGGAATCGTGCAGTTCTCGATCGACGGCCGGCCGTATGCGACCCAGACCGCCACCGACCTCGCCCCCGGTCAGAACTGGGTCTTCGACCAGCCGTTCTACCTGTTGCTGAACGTCGCGGTGGGCGGCAACTGGCCGGGCGCGCCGGGCGCCGGCGAGGTTTTCCCGCAGCAGATGCTGGTCGACTACGTCCACGTCACCCGCTGACGGCCTCACCCGCCGAGACAACACCCGCTGGCCGTCACCCGCTGAGACCGGCGACCGCCGGTGACGCGGCCGGGGCGAAGCACTCCGCCTTGAGACGGTCGGCCAGCCGGATGGCGAGGGCCACGATGGTCAGCGTCGGGTTGGCGTGGCCGGCGGTCGGGAACGTCGAACTGCCCGCCACGAACAGGCCGGCCACCCCGTGGACCTGCCCGTGCGGGTCGACCACCCCGTCGGACGGGCGGTCCGACATCCGCGTCGTGCCGATCGGGTGGGCCCGGTCGGTGAGGCTTTCGCGCCAGTCGGGGCCCCCGGCCAACCAGGCCGCCGGGCGCGGCCGGGGGTAGCCGGCCCGACCGAACTCCGCGTCCAGCACCTCGACCAGCCGCCGCATCGACTCCCGCTCCCGCTCGTTGATCTTCCAGTCGAGCCGTGGGAGGGGCACCCCGAACGCGTCCGTCCGGTCGGACAGCGTCAGCCGGCTCGACGGGTCGGGCATCTGCTCGGTCAGGCAGTACAGATCGACCTGGCCGGCCCGGAAGACCGGCGGCCGGTGCCGGCGCACAATCCGGTAGACGCCGGCCGCGACGGATGGGGCGTGCCGGGCGATGGCCAGCGCGTCCCGCGGTACGGACGGTACGGGCGGGGGCGCCGCGCCGTCGTCGTCCCGACGCCAGAAACTGGCCAGTTCGACCTGGTCAGGGGCCGTCTCCTGCCGTTTGAGGGCGGCCATCAGCCGCTGGCCGGCATGCCAGGGATCGTCCGCCGTCGGGTATTCCTCAAGAAAAGCCGCGCAATTGAGCAGACCCTCCTTTTCCTGCACCTCCGGACTGAGCGCCAGGCCGTGGAGATACACCTGACGTCCACCCGGGCCATCCAGCCAGTAACGACCGAACCGGCTCCGCAGCCGCCGGGCCGCGGCCGGCGCGACGGAGGCGATGACGCCGCCCGGGTGGTCCATCAGGAACCGCCCGACCAGGTCGTGGTCGTTGCCGACGCCCGCCGGCCGGACCCGGTTGGAGGCCAGCAGCAGCCGGGCGTTCTCGATCCCCCCGGTGGCCAGGATGAAGGCCCGGGCCCGGATCCGGGCCCGCCGACCGTCGGGCCCGGCCACCTCGACCGCCTCGACCGCGGTGCCCTCGGCATTCGTGTCGACCTGGGTGGCGGTGGCGTGCAGCAGAAGGTCGACATTGGGGGCGGTGGTCGGCACGACGTCGGCGGCGAACCGGGCCGGCCCCCACGGCTCGGCGCTCCCCCGGCTGAACTGCCAGAACCGGGGGCGCAGCAGGGTCGGGTCCAGCGCCGGGGCCGGCCGGCGGGCGCCGAGCACGGGCCACAGCCGCTCGTCGTAGATGTTCGGGCCGAGCCCCAGGTAGGCGCGGGCCCGGTCGAGATAGGGCCGCAGCTCGGCCGTCCCGATCGGCCAGCCGGAGTGCGGCACCCAGGCCCGGGCCGCGAAGTCCACCTCGTCGAGTTCGGCGCACCGGCCGGTCCAGATCCGCGACGTGCCACCGAGTGCCCGGGTCCGCATCAGCTCCTGCTGCTCGACCCGGGTCGCGCCGACACTGTCCACCGCGTTCAGCGCGGCGGCCGCTGGTTCCGGTTCCCGGCCGCCGCTTTCCACCACCAGCACCCGAACCGGCCCGTGGGCGAATTCGGCGGCCAGGGCCAACCCGGCCGGACCGCTACCGATGATGCACAGCTCGGTTACCCAATCTCCGGTCCCACCCAGGTCGTTCAGCTCAAGCAGTCGCACCGACAAAACCTCTTCCCCCGACGTCGGATAGGGCCGAAGCGTATACGGAGTGCCGCTTCCGGGTACGTTCGCGCCGGCCGCGCGCCGACACTCCGTAGCCAATTGCCGGTCGTCGGCCCCCGGCGTTCTTATCAAACGATTTCCGTGACATGAGACGGCTCACTTTTTGATCAATCCGGTGGCGGACCCACCGGTAACACGATCCGACCTCCAGTGATGCGCAACAACACCCACCCTGCGCAACGGAGTCGCGTCGTGGCGCATTGATGTTTCCGACATCGTTGTTCCAGTGACCGGTCAGTTGCGAGCACGTTAACGCTGCCCGGCGGCCGGCGTTAATCGGGCCACGTCCCGGCCGGATTCCCGGACCATGCAGTAGGCTCGACACTGGGTGCGCAGTAGGTGGGGGAAAAGGACTTCGGCGCGGGGGCGTCCGATAGATTTTCGAGTCACGTCGTGACGGTGCGCATCGTCTCCGTCACCGTGCGCGGGTCGGACAAGTCATTGGCGCTCATGTGAACGTGCCAGCTGTACCTGGGGGGGCAGTTGTCTTTCGTAAGTAGTTCGCCGACTCTAACCATTGTCGTTCCGACGCTCAACGAGGCGCGGAACCTTCCGCACGTCTTCGCCGGGCTACCCAAGGACGCCGAGCTCGTCCTCGTCGACGGTGGATCCACCGACGGCACGGTGGCCGTGGCCCGGGAGCTGCGGCCGGACGTGATCGTCGTCCAGCAGACCCGCAAAGGTAAGGGCAACGCGCTGGCCTGTGGCTTCGACGTGGCCAGCGGCGACATCATCGTGATGTTCGACGCGGACGGCTCGGCCGACGCGACGGAGATTCCCCGGTTCGTCGAGGCGCTGGTCGGCGGGGCCGATTTCGCCAAGGGGTCCCGGTTCATGCGCGGAGGCGGCAGCAGCGACATCACCGCCCTGCGGCGGGGCGGCAACTACCTGTTGAGCGGGCTGGTGAATGTCCTCCTGCGGTCGGGCTACAGCGACCTGTGCTACGGGTACAACGCGTTCTGGACCCACTGCCTGGAGCGCCTGAACCTGAACGCCGGCGGCCCCGGCCCGGCCCGGTGGGGCGACGGTTTCGAGATCGAGACCCTCATCAACATCCGGGTCGCCAAGGCCAAGTTGTCGATCGTCGAGATCCCGAGCTACGAGCACCCGCGGATCCACGGGGTCAGCAACCTCAACGCGTTCTCGGACGGGCTGCGGGTCCTGCGGACCATCTTCGTCGAATGGCGTCGGCAGGCCCACCATCACACGCCGGCCACCGCGGCCGTGACCATCGTCCAGCAGCGCACCGCCTCGCCCGCGCCCCAACCCCAGCCCCTGGACCAGGTCGAGCCGGCATGACGGCTCCGGCCGTCAACCCTGCCGCCGCCGCGAACCAGCCCTCCCCCGGTACTGCCGTGGTGAGCACGCCCGTGCTCACCACCGCGGTCGACGGGGTGGTTCCGCTCCTGAGCGCATCAGTGATCATCTGTGCTTACACCGAGGAGCGGTGGAACGACCTGGGTCTGGCGATCGGCAGCGTCCACGGTCAGCGGTACCCGGCCTCGCAGCTCATCGTGGTGATCGACCACAACGACGACCTGCTGGCCCGGGCCCGCGCGGCCTTCCCGGACGTGACCATCGTGGCGAATGCCGGCCGGTCCGGACTGTCCGGAGCCCGCAACACCGGCGTGGCCCTCGCGACCGGCGACGTGGTCGCGTTCCTCGATGACGACGCCCAGGCGGATCCGGGCTGGTTGGAACTGCTGCTCGGGCCGTACGGCGATCCGGACGTCCACGGCGTGGGCGGTGCCGCCCTGCCCGGCTGGCCGGCCAGCGGGCGGCCCCGGTGGTTCCCGCCCGAGTTCGACTGGGTGGTCGGCTGCAGTTACATCGGGCTGCCGACCACTACGGCCGAGGTGCGCAACCCGATCGGCGCGGCGATGTCCATCCGGCGCTCCGCGTTCGACCAGGTGGGCGGGTTCAGCGACGGCCTCGGCCGGATCGGCTCGGTCCCCCTGGGTTGTGAGGAGACCGAGTTCGGCATTCGCCTGCGGCGGGACGTCCCGGCCGCGGCGATCGTGTACGAGCCGACCGCGGTCGTCGCCCACCGGGTCACCCCCGAGCGGGCGACCTGGCGTTATTTCCGTCGGCGGTGCTACGCCGAAGGCCTTTCCAAAGCCGTCGTCGCCCGTCGGGTAGGTAAGGAGTCGGCGTTGGCCGCCGAACGGATCTACATGACCCGCGCGCTGCCCCGCGCCGTCGCGCGCGACCTGCGCCGCCCGGCCCGCTGGAGCCGGGTCGGCACCGTGGTGCTCGGGGTGGCGTTCACGGCCGCCGGTTACGCCCGGGGCTCCGTGGCGGGAAACCCGTCGTGACCATCAGTGAAGCGGCGACCGGAGCCGCACCGACGGCCAGCGCCACGGGCACCGGCACCGGCCCGGACCCGACCGCGGGCATTGCCGGTCCGCCGCCCGCCGTGACCGACATCGACGCGGTACACCCGCGGGCCACCTGGTGCGGCCAGCTGGAGTTGTCGGCACCGGCCCTGCCCGAGTTCCCGCGTACCGCGGACGGCCGGCTCCATCAGGACGCCCGCATCCTGATCCGGATCCACGGCGAACCGGTCGGCTACGTCGAGCGGGCCCTGGACGGCGGGCGGGTCGAGCTGTCGGCCGTGCTCGCGGACGCCGGGCAGTTCCGCGAGGCGGTCGACGCGCATCTGCGCGACGAGGGCCGGTCCGCGCCGGCCGACCTCGCGACCACGCCGGTCGCGGTGGCCGGCTGCCGGCTCGCCCCGGTCGCCGCCCGCAACGCGCCGCTCGTGTCGGTGATCGTGTGCACCCGCAACCGGCCCGACACGCTGCGGACCTGCCTGCGCAGCCTGGTCGCGCTCACCCACCCGCGGCTCGACGTCGTCGTGGTCGACAACGCGCCGTCGGACGACGCGACCCGCGCGGCGTTCCTCGACGAGGTCGGCGACCGACCCGCGTTCCGCTACGTCCGGGAGGACCGGCCGGGCCTGTCGTGCGCCCGCAACCGCGGCGTCGCCGAGGCCCACGGTGAGTACGTCGCGTTCACCGACGACGACGTGACCGTCGACCCGGGCTGGATCACCGGCATCCTGCGGGGCTTCGGCGGGGACAAATCCGTCGGCTGCGTCACGGGTCTGACCGCCACGATCGCGCTGGAGGAGGTGGCCGAGCACTACTTCGACTCCCGCCTCGGCTGGTCGGCCAGTTTCACGCCCCGCCGCTGGGACCTGGGCGCCGACCGCGACGCCGGAGCGCTCTACCCGTACTCGGCCGGCATCTTCGGCTCCGGGGCCAACATCGCTTTCCGCGCGGTGACGCTGTCCGCGGTCGGGCGCTTCGACGAGGCGCTCGGGGCCGGCACCCTGACCGCCGGCGGCGAGGACCTCGACATCTTCTTCCGGGTCCTGCGGTCCGGCTACGCGCTGCGGTACGAGCCCGCGTCGCTGGTCTGGCACCGGCACCGCAGCACCGTCGACGCGCTGGGCGGCCAGATGTTCGCCTACGGCACGGGCATGACCGCCTACCTGGCCAAACACCTGACCAACCGGGTGACGGGACCGGCCATCCTGGCCCGGATCCCGCGCGGCCTGTGGGCGATGCGGGCCATCGGCGACACGACCGACGAGGCCATGTCCGGCCGCGCACCCCTGCAGCGCCGGCTGGTCGCCTGGGAGTACGCCGGCTACCTGGCCGGTCCGGTGCTCTACGCGCGGGCCCGGCGCCGGATCCGGGCCGACGCGCGCGCCGACCATCGGCCGGCGGCCGGCGACGGGACGACCGGCCCGACCGACGACCCGCTGGCCTGCGGCGAACTCGAACTGTCGGACGCCGGGCGGGTCCGCCGACCGGGCGGGACCACCGCCGGGTCGCTCGCGGCCTACCGGCAGGCCCGGCTGCTGATCCGGCTGCACGGTGACCCGGTCGGCTACGTCCACGTCCCGGTGGTCGACGGGATCATCGACACCGATGCGGCCAGCACGCTGGCCCAGACCGAACTGGCCGACCGGATCGCCGAGCACCTGGCCGCGGACGGACTCCAGAAGCTGCCGGCGGCCCGCCGACGGGCCGCCGCCCGGGCCGCATGCCGGGCCCGGCCGACGACCACGCCGCTGGTCAGCGTGGTCGTCTGCACCCGGAACCGGCCCGAGCAGATCTCCACCTGCCTGGCCGGCCTGGCCGCCCTCACCTACGGAGCCTCCACCGCCGGGTCACCGGCGGGCGGGTCGCTCGAGGTGATCGTGGTCGACAACGCGGCCGCCGACGACGCGACCGAGCGGGCGTTCGCCCGGTCGGTCGGCGGCGACCCGCGGTTCCGGTACGTCCGCGAACCGCGGCCCGGGCTGTCCTGCGCCCGCAACCGGGGCCTGGCCGAGGCCCGGGGCGAGATCATCGCCTACACCGACGACGACGTGCTGGTCGACCCGGCCTGGATCGACGGCGTCGTCCGGGGCTTCGAACGGCGTCCCGACGTACGGTGCGTGACCGGCCTGGTCGCCGCGGCCGCTCTCGACAGCGCTTCGGAACGGTACTTCGACGCCCGGGTGTCCTGGTCGACGTCCTGTGGGCCCCGGCTCTACGACCTCACCCCGGCCGGCTCGGCCGGCCCGCTGCACCCGTTCACGGCGGGGGTCTTCGGGACCGGCGCCAACTTCGCCGCCCACACCGCGACCCTGCGGGACCTGGGCGGATTCGACGAGGCGCTCGGCGCCGGGACCCGGACGCGGGGCGGCGAGGACCTCGACATCTTCGTCCGCGTCCTGCTGGCCGGACACGCGCTCATGTACGAGCCGGCCGCGCTGGTATGGCACTCGCACCGGGCCGACGTCGACGAGCTGACCGCCCAGATGTTCGGCTACGGCGCGGGTCTCACCGCGTACATCGCCAAGTACTGCCTCGAATCGACGACCCGGTCCCGGGTGCTGGCCGGCGTCCCGGCCGGCGCCCGGCACGTGGCCCGCCTGGGCGACCGGGCCAAGGCCGGGGCCGGACCGTCCGACGCCCTGCCCGGCCGGCTGCGGCTGCGGGAGTTCGCCGGCATGGCCGCCGGACCGGCCCTGTACTGGCAGGCCCGGCGGGGGACGACCCGGTGAACCAGTTCCACGCCGCTGACCGCGGCCCGACCACAGAGGCCATCATGACCACCGACGCGAGCACTGCCCCGGGCTCCACGACCCCCGTCACCATCCCCGCCCAGGCCGCCCCGCCGGCGATGACGGCCAACGGTCGCCGCATCACCGCGGCGCGCTTCGGTGCCCCGGCCTCGAGCATCGCCAACCGGACCCGCGTCACGGCCGTCGTCCTGGCCGCCGGCGCGTTGGCCGTCGGCGCCCTGACCGCCGTGGACCAGGTCGACGCGGAAGGGAGTCGCGCGGCGGAGGACGCCTCGTGACACTCCCTGGATCAAGGTCAGTCGACTTCCGGCGGGGCACGGCCGTCGCCCTGCTGGCCGACGCGCTCGCCGCCGCCGCGTCGGTCGGCCTCGACCTGCACGGCCCGGTGCGGGTGGTCACCGTCCTGATCGCGCTGTGCCTGCTGCCCGGGGCGGCCGTGCTGACCGCGGTGCCGGTCACCGACCAGCTCGCCTGGCTGGGGCTCGCCACGGTGCTCAGCCTGGGGATCGGCACCCTCCTGGCCTGCGGAATGCTCGTCGCGCACTGGTGGCATCCGGGCGCGTTCGGCGCGGTGGGGCTGCTGTGCGCCGGGGTTCTGGTGGCCGATCTGGCCCGCGGCCGACGGGCCCGGAAGGGTCCGGCGGCTCCGGCGGGACCGGCCGGGACGGCCGACCGGGTCGCGTCGGGGGACGCCTCGTGACCACCGCTGCCCAGGACCAGACCGAGGTCCGGTCCGATCCGGCCGACCGGCCGCCGGCCCGGGAGCTCGGGCCCCCGACCGAGACCGGACCACGCCCCCTGGTCGAGCTGCGCGGCGTCGTGACCCGGGCCGGGTCCATCGTTCCGGTCGGGATCGAGCGCGGCCGCCTCCGGCCCCTGCTCAACCAGGGTGCCCGCCGGCTGCTGCCCTGGATTCCGACCTGCGCGCCGCTCGTGCTCGGGCTCGAGCTGTGGGCCCTGTCGCTGCACCGGATCAAGGTCACCAACCTCACCGACTACGGCCTGCCGCCGGTCCTGCCGATCGGCTGGTACCTCGCGCTCGCGCTGCTGGTGATCGGGGCGGCCATCACGCTGTGCCAGCGCCGGGTACGCCCCTGGCTGCTCGTCGCGTACGTCATCGCCTTCACGCTCGTGCTCTACGCGACCGTGCCGCTGGTGTCACCCGCGCCCCAGTACAACTGGGTCTACAAGCATCTCGGCGTCGTGCAGTACATCGAACTGCACGGCCGGGTCAAGATCAGTGTCGACATCTACCACCGGTGGCCGGGCTTCTTCGCGCTGTCGGCCGTGTTCTCCCGGCTGGCCGGGAAATCCGACCCGGTGGCCTTCGCGGCCTGGGCCGAGGTGTTCTTCACCCTCATCGACACGGTTCTGATCGCGGCGATCACCCGGACGTTGTTCAAGGACGTCCGGGCGGCCGGCGCGGCCGCCCTGATCTTCGTGATCACGAACTGGGTCGGGCAGAACTACTTCTCCCCGCAGGCGTTCTGCTTCGTGCTGATGCTGGGCGTGTACCTGATCGTGGCCCGCGAACTGGCCTCGGCGAAGGCGACCCGGATCCAACGGATCCTGAACTGGTCCAGCCATCTGGTGCTCCGGGCCCGGGTCGCGCTGCCCGACGACCCGCCCGAGGGCTCCTGGCCGCGGGCCGTCACCATCACCCTGGTCGTGGTGCTGACGGCCGCGATCACCGTCAGCCACCAGCTCACGCCGTACCTGTTGCTGGTCGGCGTGACCCTGACCGCGCTCGTCGGCTACTGCCGACCCCGCTGGCTACCGGTCGTGCTGGCCGTCGTCGTCATCGGCTACCTGGTGCCGAACCTGACCTACGTCGATCAGCACTACGGCATCTTCTCCAGCATCGACCCGTTCCGGAACGTCCAGACCGACACGCTGTTCGGCGGGATCCCGGAGCCCGGCAAGACCTTCAACGCCACCACCAGCCGGGCGCTGTCCTTCGGGGCCTGGGGACTGGCCGCGGTGGGGGTGTTCCGGCTGCTGCGCCGGGGCGACGGACGGGCGCTGGTCATCGGACCGCTGGCCATCTCCTCGGTGATCCTGGTGTTCGGCCAGAGCTACGGCGGCGAGGCCATCCTGCGGGTGATTCTGTTCTCGCTGCCCTGGTGCGCGATGCTCGTCTACTACGCGATCGCGCCCCGCAGCGGCCAGTGGCGTATGCGCCGGATGCCGCTCGTCGCGGCCACCCTCGGCGCCCTGGTGGCCTTGTTCATACCGTCCTACTTCGGGCAGACGGAACTCAACATCATGCCGTCCGACGAGGTGGCGGCCAGCCAGTATCTCTACGCGCACGGCCAGGCCGGCTCCCTGATCATGGGCGCGGCGCCGAACT
This sequence comes from Frankia alni, assembly GCA_026225295.1. Classification (GTDB taxonomy): domain Bacteria; phylum Actinomycetota; class Actinomycetes; order Frankiales; family Frankiaceae; genus JAMFSN01. The sequence continues at coordinate 1,221 of JAMFSN010000281.1, read as the reverse complement.
TCCCGACCCGGTACGGCGGGACCTACGACCGGTTCACCCCCGCCGACACCGACTCGACGCTCCTGGACGACAACACCTTCCGGGGCCGCAAGCTCGGGCCGGCCGACGTCCCGGCGGTCGTCCGGCAGTTGGCCTCCTACCACCGCAACGTCTACCTGATCTTCGCGACCACCGAGACGACGGCGGCCGAGGTCCTGGGCATCACGCCTCCGGGCGCGATACCCAGCCTGGAGAAGGCCGTCGCCACCTCGGGCCAGTTCACGGTCTGGTATTCGAGCCCCAACGCGCGGATCTACCAGCTGACGCCGGCCGCCGCGGCGGCCGCCGACAGCGCCGCCGCGGCCACCCGGGCCGCCGGCCAGACACCCGCCGGCCAGGCCAACACCAGCCCGGCGACCGACCCCGCCCGGACCACGGCGACCACGATCACCGGCAGGAGCGCCACCCAGTGACCGACGTGACGGATCTTCCCGATTCGACGCTCCCCGGGGCGACGCTCCCCGAGGCGAGGCGGCCCGGGGCGAGGCCGCCCGGGGCGCGCGCCGTCCCGATCGTCCCGGTGATCCCGGCCGGCCCGGAACCGGCGATCGCGGCCGGCGCCGAGGCCGGCGAGACGGGCCGGCGGCCGATGAGCATGCTGTACCGCAACGGGCTGGCGCTGGTGGTCAACAGCGGGTTGTCGTCCCTGCTCGGGGCGGGCTTCTGGGTGGTGGCCGCGCGGGACGCGAGCGCCGAGGCGGTCGGGGTGGGCACCGCCCTGGTCTCCGCCCTGGCCGCCATGGCCGCGCTCAGTCAGATGAGCATCGGCGGCGCGCTGACCACCTTCCTGCCCCGGGCCGGGGCGCACCAGCGCCGGCTCGTCCTGTACTCCTACGCGGGCGCGGTCGGCCTCAGCTTCGTGCTCGGTGGCGCGTTCGCGCTGGTCGCGCCGCACATCAGCTCGTCGTTCAAGGTGCTGGCGTCGGTCGGGGCGACCCTCGGCTTCACCCTCGCCGTCACCGTCTGGGCCGTCTTCGCGCTCCAGGACCTGGTGCTCACCGCCCTGCGCCGGGCCCCCTGGCTGCCTCTGGAGAACAGCCTCTACAGCGCGGCCAAGTTCATCCTGCTGCTCGCGCTGGGCAGCGGGACGACCGCGCTGGCCCTTTTCACCGTGTGGGTCGTCCCGGCCGGCATCGCCGCGCTGTGCGTATCGGGGCTGCTGTTCGGCAAGGTGCTGCGCCG
>JAMFSN010000280.1 GCA_026225295.1 Frankia alni | reverse complement strand
TGGAGGTGATCGAGTGGCCACGGGTCGAGGTGATCCGCTCCTGCAGCTGGCCCATCTCGTCGGCCAGGGTGGGCTGGTAGCCCACCGCCGACGGCATCCGGCCGAGCAGGGTGGAGACCTCCGAGCCCGCCTGGGTGAACCGGAAGATGTTGTCGATGAACAGCAGCACGTCCTGCTTCTGCACGTCGCGGAAGTACTCCGCCATCGTCAGGGCCGACAGTGCCACCCGCAGCCGGGTGCCCGGCGGCTCGTCCATCTGGCCGAAGACCAGCGCGGTGTCGTCGATAACGCCGGACTCGGTCATCTCAAGGAAGAGGTCGTTGCCCTCACGGGTCCGCTCCCCCACGCCCGCGAAGCAGGAGACACCGCCGAAGTTCTTGGCGACGCGGCGGATCATCTCCTGGATCAGCACCGTCTTGCCCACGCCGGCGCCGCCGAACAGGCCGATCTTGCCGCCGCGGACGTACGGGGTGAGCAGGTCGATGACCTTGATGCCGGTGACGAACATCTCGGTCTTGGACTCGAGCTGGTCGAGCGGCGGGGCCAGGCGGTGGATCGGCCACCGCTCGGTCACGTTCAGGGACGACAGCGGCACGTCAAGCGGCACGCCGAGCGCGTTGAACACGTGGCCCTTGGTCACGTCGCCGACCGGCACCGAGATCGGCGCGCCGGTCGAGGTGACCTCGGTCCCGCGGACCAGGCCGTCGGTCGGCTGGAGCGCGATCGTGCGGACCATGTTGTCGCCGATGTGCTGCTCGACCTCAAGGGTCAGGGTGCTGGTGGTCTCGCCGATGGTGACGTCCACGTGCAGCGCGAAGTAGATCTCCGGCATCGCGTCGGCCGGGAACTCCACGTCGACGACCGGGCCGTTGACCCGGGCGACGCGGCCGCTACCGGTCACCGTCTCGTTCTCTGCTAGGTCATTCACTGGCGCGGTCATAACTCACTCCCTGCGTTCGCTTCAGCGAGCGCGTTCGACCCGCCGACGATTTCGCTGATTTCCTGGGTGATCTCGGCCTGCCGGGCGTTGTTCGCTTCCCGGGTCAGCCGCTCGATAAGGTCGTTGGCGTTGTCGGTGGCGGCCTTCATCGCCCGGCGCCTCGCCGCCAGCTCGGAGGCGGCTGCCTCCAGCATGGCGTAGTAGATCCGGCTGGCCACGTACTGCGGCAGCAGCGCGTCGAGGACGACGTCAGTCGACGGCTCGAACTCATAGGAGGGCAACGCCCCGCCGGGGCGTTCGCCTTCCCGCTCCTCGATCTGCAGCGGCAGCAGCCGCCGGACGACCGACCGCTGGGTGAGCATCGAGACGAACTCGGTCGAGACCAGGTAGATCTCGTCAACCCCGCCGTCCCTAGTGTTGGCCTCGAACGCGTCGAGCAGCGCGCTGGCCGCCCGCTCGGCGTCGGCGTAGGCCGGCTGGGCGGAGAAGCCGCTCCAGGTCTCCGCCAGCTCAAGGTCGCGGAACCGGTGCCAGCCGATGCCCTTGCGGCCCGCCACGTAGTTGACCGTGACGGCGCCGGCGTCGGTATTGCGCTGGCGAAGCCGGCCGGCCTCGCGCAGCACGTTGGCGTTGTAGGCGCCGCAGAAGCCGCCGTCGCTGGTCAAGACGAGCACCGCGGCCCGCTTGACCGACTCGGGCTCGGTGGTCATCGGGTGGGTGATGTTGGACGAGCGGCCCACCACGGCCTCAACGGCCGTGGCGAGCTCGCGGGCGTACGGTTCGGCCGCCCGGGCGCGCTGCTGCGCCCGGATGATACGGGACGACGCGATCAGCTCCTGGGCGCGGGTGATCTTGGCGATCGACTTGACCGCCCGGATCCGCGCCCGGACCACGCGAAGCTGTGCTGCCATGGCGCTTACTCGCCGTCCGTCGCGGGGGCCGCGTCCGTGTA
>JAMFSN010000279.1 GCA_026225295.1 Frankia alni | reverse complement strand
CGGTGCTCAGGACGGTGCGCAGTCGGGCGAGCGCTCGCGCGCTCTGGCTGGTGACCGTGGAGGCCGACACTCCGAGGAGCTCGGCTACGGTCTCGATGCTGTAGTCCTCCCAGTACCGCAGCACGACGATGGCTCGGTCCCGCGGCGGGATCTTCTGCAGTGCGTCGATCAGCGTCAGCCGAAGGGCGTGTCGGCCGGGCGGGGCGGGGGTGTCCGGCAGGTAGGCGGTGACCGTCTCCCCGGAGCTGCGCAGCCGGCGATGGTCCAGCAGGGCCCGCAGCAGGACCTTGCGGGCGAACACGTCGGGATTGTCCCGCCGGAGAATCTTCGCCCAGCCGACGTACACCTTGGTCAGGGCGACCTGGGTCAGATCCTCGGCGAGCTCCCAGTCCCGGCACATCAGATAGGCGGTGCGCCTCAGCCGGGGAGCGGCCACCCGGGCGTACTCGACGAACTCCGCGCGGTGGTCTGCCACGGGCGCCTACCGGAACGATTCTCTCGTACGGCCCACTTCGGACCCTTCCTTTGCGCGCGGGTTCCCGCCCGGTCAGCCGACCGGCTGGACCGGGAGGACCGTCATGGTCAGGTAGTCGACTCGGACCAGGTACTCGCGCCCGTCCCGGGCGCTGACGGTGATCAGATACGTGTCGGTCGTGCCCTCCCGCTGCGCCGCGACCGGGTTGACCCGCCCCAGCTGGTCGAACACGCCGCGCGCGGCCGCCTGGAACGACTCCCACTGCGCCGGTCCCCACCGGACCGCGGAACGCGGATCACCGTCCTTGGTCTCGTTGGCGAGCCGCTGCGCCACCGTCCTCGCCGGCGGGGCGGCCCGGGTGGCCCCCCGGGCGCCGCCCGACGCGACCAGTACCGACGGCCGGTCGTCGGCCGGCCCGCCCGGGAACGCGACGAAGCCGCCCACGAGCAGCGCCACCACGACGACGAGCCCCCCCACGCCGGCTTGGAGGCGGCGGCGCACCCGCGTTCGGTCGCCCCGGCGCTCGGCTTCCCGGACGAGGTCACCGATGGGCGGTTCGCCCCCGGCCTCGAGCTCTTCGGCGAGCCATGAGCGAATTCGGTCTTCCACGCGCACCTCCCCGCGGGACACGGCGCGCTCCGGCGCCCGCGTTGCCGCGCGCGCCGGAGCCACCCGTCGGACTCAGCCGAGCGGGGCGACCGACCCGAGCTGGAACCGCAGGTAGTCCACCTCGACGCGGTACTCGTGGCCGTCCCGCGCCTTGACAATGATCTGGTAGGTGTCGCCTGCGCCCTCCCGCTGCGCCGCGACCGGGGTGACCTGGCCCAGCTTGTCGAACACACCGCGCGCGGCGACCTGGAACGACTCCCACTGCGCCGGGCCCCACCGGTCGGGGCTGCGCGGGTCACCGTCCAGCGCCTCGTTCGCGTGCCGCCGCCCGATGGTCCGCGGCGGGATGGCCTTGGCGTCGTCCGCGGCGGCTGCCTGCGTCGCGCTGCTCACGGGAACCGCTTCGACCGGAACGGCGCGCGTGGTAGCGCTGGCCACGCCGATACCGGCGCCGGCGCCGGCCAACACCGCGCCGGTGGCGACGACCAGGATGATCCTTCGCATATCGCTTCCTCCGTGCTGGGCTCGCGAGCGCGATTGACACCCGCACGAAACAAGACGGGCCGGCCCGCCGGTCCTGTCACACCCGACCGCGACCACGCCACGGGGGTAGGAGGCGGCCCGGTCGGTGGTCACCTCGACCGGCCGGCGACCCTGGGACCGGGCCCGGGTGACGAACCGCCGTGCTGTGGCAGTCGCGACCGGACTGCTGGCAGTGTCGTCAGCCAGACGATGAGCGCGAGGCAGCTGACCGACCCGCCCAGGACGCACACGGCGGGCCAGCCGGCCCATACGTAGGCGACGGTCGAGGTGATCGACCCGAAGGCGCTGCCAACGGAATAGAAGATCATGTATGCACCAGCTAGCCGGGAGCGGGCGTCGGGGTCGGTGGCGTAGATCAGGCTCTGGCTGGTGACATGGACCGCCTGGACGGAAAGATCCAGCAGGAGTAGCCCGGTGACCAGGCCGGCCACGGCCAGGACGGTGGAGGAAGAGGTGGTCAGCCGGATCGGCAGCCAGCACGCGGCCATGAGGGCCAGCCAGGTTCCGGTCGTCGCCTGGCCGCGGCCCTGGTCAGCTAGCCTTCCGGCGCGTCGCGCCGCGACCGCGCCGGCGGCTCCAGCGAGACCGAACAGGCCCACGGCGCCCGGCGGGAGGGAGCGGGGAGAAGCGCTGAGCGGGAGCGCGAGGCAACTCCACAGCACGTTGAATACCGCGAAGGTGAGGAGCGCGAGGACGCCGCGGACTCGCAGAACCTGGTTGGTTCGGTACATCTTCAGCAGTGAGCCGAGCAGCTGTGGGTAGGTGAGCGCCGTGGTGTGCTCGTCTCGCCGCGGCATCGTCGACGCGAGCACTACGGTGACGACGGCCGTGAGAGCGGCCGAGGTGAGGTAGACCGAACGCCAGCCGGCCGCCTCGCCGAGCAGGCCGGCGGACACCCTCCCCAGCAGGATCCCGATGACAACGCCGCTGGTCACCGTGCCCACTACGCTGCCTCGCCGGTCGGGTTCAGCCAGCGAGGCAGCGTAGGCGACGAGCACCTGGGTCACGACCGCCAGCAGTCCGACGGCCGCCAGAGCCGGCAGCAGAACGGCGGCCGACGGGGCGGTGGCGGCGGTGACCAACGCGACGACGGTCAGTACCTGCGCAACGACGACCAGCCGCCGCCGGTTGAGAAGGTCGCCGAGCGGGACCAGGAGGAACAACCCCAGGCCGTATCCGACCTGAGTCACGGTGACCACCGCGCCGACGGTCGCTTCGCTCAGGTCGAAGGTGGTGGCGATCTCCGGCAACAGCGGTTGCGCGTTGTAGACGTTCGCGACGGCCAGCCCGCACGTCACCGCGAAGGTGACGACCAGGCGCCGCGACAACGGCGGCGCCGGGGCTGGCCGGCTGCCCGCCCCGCCTGCGTGGCTCGTCGCGGCGGGGCCACCGGTCGGAGCAGGCCGGCGCATGAACGGTTCCCGTCGGTCGGTGGAGTCGCTGCCTACGGCAGCCGGCTGAGGAAGTTCCGTACCAGGGGGGCGATCTGGTCGCCGCTGCTCTCGAGCGCGTAGTGCCCGGCGTCGAGCAGATGGATCTCGGCCTGGGGGAGGTCGCGGCGGAACGCGTGGGCTCCAGCCGGGCCGAAGATCTCGTCGTGTTCGCCCCAGACGACGAGCGTGGGCGGTTGATGGCGCCGGAAGTACTCCTGGAAGACCGGATACTCGGCGATGTTGGTCGGATAGTCCCGGAACAGGGCAAGCTGTGTTTCCCGGTTCGCCGGACGATCCAGGGCGGCGGTATCGAGGATCCACGTGTCGGGCGAGAGTCGGTCGAGGTGGTCGGCGGGCACGCCGTGGGTGTAGACCCAGCTCGCGGCGACCGGTTCCAGGCTGCCGCGGACCTGCTCGGCGTGGCTGGTCCCATCCGCCGCGTAGGCGAGGAGGTTGTCCCAGAACGGCGTCAGCCCGTCGAGGTAGGCGTTGCCGTTCTGCACGACCAGTCCGCTCACCCGACTGGGGTGTTGGCTGGCCAGGCGCAGTCCGATCGGGGCCCCGTAGTCCTGGACGTAGAGCGCGAACCGGTTGAGCCCGAGCTCGTCAAGCAGGGCGAGGGTGAGTTCGGCGAGTCTGGCGAAGCTGTAGTCGAACTCCTCGAGAGTCGGCGCCGCCGAGTGCCCGAACCCGAGATGGTCGGGCGCGACCAGGTGGAAGGCGTCGGACAGGTCGGCGATCAGCTCCCGGAACATGAAGGAACTCGCCGGGAACCCGTGCAGCAGGACCAGGGTGGGAAGGGAAGGATCACCCGCCTCCCGATAGAAGATCTCCCGGCCGGCGACGATCTTCGTGCGGTAGCGAACTGCGAACGGCGGCACAGCATCTCCCATCAGTCACGGAGAACCATCGTTCTCCGCTTGGTTGCTATCGTGGAGAACAGTTGTTCTCGGGTCAAGGCTGGTTCCGGACAGGGGAGGCGAGACGGTGGATGACGAGGCGGCGCGGACTCACCTCGTGTCCACCGCCGACCAACTGTTCTACGAACGCGGTATCCGCGCGGTCGGCATGGACGACGTCCGGGACGCCGCCGGTGTGTCCCTCAAGCGCCTCTACCGGCTCTACCCCACCAAGGAGCAACTCGTCGAGGCCGCGCTGCGACGCCGCGACCAGGACTTCCGGCGGTCTCTGGCGTCCTACCTGGCGGCCCTGCCGGCCCCTCGGGACAAGATCCTGGGCGTCTTCGACTTCCTCCAGGACTGGTTCCGCGAGCCGGGCTACCGCGGCTGTCCGTTCATCAACGCCCTCGCCGAAATCGGCACCGTCTCCGACTGCGTCACCTCGGCCGTCCGCGACCAGAAGCAGGCGTTTGCCGACCTCCTGGCCGGCCTCACGGACGCCGCCGGCGTTCCCCCGGCGGTCGGCCGCCAACTGTTCGTGCTCGCCAACGGGGCCATGGTGGTGTCCGCCGTACAGCGCACCCCCGAGGCCGGCGCTGACGCCCGAGCCGCCGCGGTCCTCGTCCTCGAGGAGGCCGAGCACCCGCGCACGGCGGCCGGCCAGTGACCGCAACGGCGCTTGGCCGTTGGTGGATCATCTGCGCCGTGGTGGCGGGGGCGGCACGGGAGGCACGGCCCATGAGGTGGTGGCGGCGCCCGGCGGCGGGCCCGGTGGGGGGAGGATTGGGTCCATGCCCGTGATCGAGGTGACCGATCTTCGCAAGGTGTACGGCCCGCGGACGGTGGTGGACGGGGTGAGCTTCTCGGTGGAACGAGGGGAGATCTTCGGCATTCTGGGTCCCAACGGGGCCGGGAAGACCACGACGGTGGAGTGCATCGGTGGGCTGCGGCAGCGCGACGGTGGGGCCATCACGGTGGTGGGGATGGACCCGGCCCAGGAGGGCGCCGCGTTCCGGAAGGTGTTGGGGATCCAACTGCAGGAGTCCCGGCTGCCCGACAAGATGACCGTCGTCGAGGCCCTCGACCTGTACGCCAGCTTCTATCCCGAGCCGCACGATCCGGCCGAACTGTTGGAGCGGCTCGGCATGGTCGAGCAGCGAAAGACCTATTTCGCCAAGCTGTCCGGCGGCCAGAAGCAGCGGCTGTCGGTCGCGCTCGCGCTGATCGGCAACCCGCGGGTGGCGATCCTCGACGAGCTCACCACCGGCCTGGACCCGGCCGCCCGCCGCGATGTCTGGGACCTGCTGGCGGACCTGCGTGACACCGGGGTCACCCTGCTGCTGGTCTCCCATCTCATGGAGGAGGCCGAGCGGCTGTGCGACCGGGTCATCGTCATCGACCGCGGCCGGGTCATCGCCGCGGACACGCCCGAGGGCCTGGCCGCCAGCGTGCAGGCCGACCAGCGGATGAGCTTCCTGCCGTCGACGCCGTTCGACCTCGCGGTTCTCGGGACGCTGCCGGACGTGCATTCGGTCGTCACCGCCGGTGAGCGCATCGTCGTGATCGGAACCGACGACGTTGCCAGCGCGGTGATCATCGCGCTGCACGAGCGCGGCATCTCGGTGGGCCGGCTGCGGGTCGATCAGCCCAGCCTGGACGACGCGTTCGTCGCCTTGACCAGCAGCGACGAGGGCTCGTCGGTCGCGGAAGAATCGGTGGTCCGATGAGTATTCCGACCCAGCCGACCGATCCCGCCGCCACCATCCCCGCGGTCGGGCGGATCAACTGGCGTGCGGCCCGCGCGATGCTCATCAGCGAGGGACGGCTGCTGGCCCGCAACCCCGGCGTCGTGCTCTGGACAGTCGTCCTGCCGGTCGCCGCCGCCATCATCCTCGGCTCGATTCCCGCGGTACGCAGGCCATCCGCGGGCTTGGGCGGTTTGAGCTTCTTCCAGCTTTATCAGCCGATCCTGGTGTTCTTCGCGATCACCTTGCTGGCGATGCAGGCCCTGCCCGATGTGCTGACCCGCTACCGGGAGATGGGAGTACTCAAGCGGCTGCGCACGACGCCGGTCTCGCCCACGCTGCTGCTGTTCGCCCAGCTGACCCTGATCCTGTCGGTGGCGATTGTCTGCATGGCGCTGATGGTGGTCATCCCCCCGCTGGGCGGCGCCCCCTGGCCCCGCAACCCGGGCGGCTTCGTCATCACGTACCTGCTGGGGGCCTGGGCGATGCTCGGCCTGGGAATGGTGATCGCCAGCCTGTTCCACAACGCCAAGGTCGCCGCCGGCTTCGGGTCGTTCCTGTTCTTCGTCATGCAGTTCTTCGCCGGGCTGTGGTGGCAGCGACCCAACATGCCGGTCTGGCTGCGTGACATCTCCGACTACACCCCCAGCGGCGCCGCCGTGCAAGGTCTGACGGACTCCAGCATCGGGCACTGGCCCCGCGCGCTGCACCTGATCGTCCTGGCCGTATGGGGCGCGGCGACCTCCCGACTGGCGATCCGTTTCTTCAGCTGGGAATAGCGGGCGGGGCCGGCGCGAGTCGGAACTGAGGACGAGCCGTTGACTGGGCGAACCGACCAGCGCCGCCTGTCAAGCTGACATGGCCTTTACCGCAGCAGCCTGACCCTCGCCTCTGTGCCAGAGGTCCAAGCCGGCGGCGCAGCGGCGACGCGGTAGGGCACGCCAGCACTGTTCGCAAAAGAGTTGGACTGGATCATCCCGAGGATGTCCACCGAGGAGGTCAAGAGTCCGGGAACGGATTTCGCGCGCCCCGACGGCGCCATCCGCGTTTTGGGTTGAACTACTCGGTGCGAGCGCTACTCGACCTGCTCACCGGCATCCAGGAGACCGTGATGATCTACCCGCCGAGCGGGGGGCCGCCCGAAGGCGCGTCGTCTGCTCACCCAGACCACTCCCACCCAGGACCGGCTCGCCGAGATCTTCGGCCTCGCGAGGTGGGCGCCCCGGACTTGGGTCATACAGTCCCGGAAGATCAACATTGGTCATGAGCTGCGCAAACACCAGCCAAGATCGAACTATCTAGGAAACTCCCGCTGGCCGAAGTGATCGGCGAAGCTGGGGCCGGTGGGGGAGAGGGCCGGCGGTGACCGTGGTCGGGGAGGGGCGTGCGGCGCCGGTCTGGGAGCGGGTGGCCGCCGCGTTCATGTGGGGTTGGCGGCGTTCGCTGTGGCGTTCGCGCGGGTGCAGCATCTCGCGGCCGAGCACGGTCAGGTCGGGTGGCGGTCGTGGTTCTGCCGCGAGGCAGGCGAGCCGCGGTGGGTTGATGTTCCGCGGGCCTGTCCTCGCCGGCCGTAAAATGGTCAGGTGGCGTTCGAGCGCATCACCGTCGATCCTGGCCAGATGGGTGGCTTGCCCTGCATCCGTGGGATGCGGGTGACGGTCAGTGCTGTGGTTGGCCAGTTGGCCGCCGGTCGGTCCATAGAGAATATTTTGGTCGATTATCCTTATCTTGACCGGGCAGATGTGCTGGCTGCGCTGGAGTATGCCGCTGTCGCGGTCAGCGAGCGTGAATTGCCGCTGCCGTACTCGGCGTGAGGCTCCTGATCGACGCGAATCTGCCGCCTCGAGTCGCGGCGGTCCCTGCGCGACGGAGGACACGATGCCTGTCATGTCGTTGACGTCGGCCTCGGCTCCGCGTCGGCTAGCGAAATCCTCGCGTGGGCCGGTTCCAAGGATCGAATCATCGTTTCAAGTGACAGCGACTTCGGCGCCCTTCTGTCGCGGATCGGCGGCACCAGGCCGTCTTTCGTCCTGCTCCGGCACCTCAACCAACTCACGCCTGACCAGCAGGCGGAGCTTTTGCTGGCGAACCTGCCGAGCGTGGCTGACGATCTGTCCGTTGGCGCGGTGGTCACGTTCCTGCGTGATCGGATAAGGGTACGTTCGCTTCCATTTAGACCCGCATAGAAATCAAGGGTGCGGCGGAACGCAGATCTGGTGGCGCCGTTGGACAGGAGTCAGGCAGCCGCTTGGGTTAGGCGTAGGCCGGCTGGCGGGCGGTGCGTTCGCGTAGGACGTCGACCGCCCATCCAGCGCGGTCTCGCTGTTCCGGTGCTGGACGAGGTCCCGTCCCGCTGGTTGCATCTGACGGTTCAGAGCATCGGGTTCACCGACGAGCTACCGGCCGACGAGACGGACCGTATCGCGACGGTGGCGCGCACGAAGATCGGCGGCCTGGCGCCGTTCACGATGACGCTGCGACCAGCGGTCCTCGCCGATCAGGGGGTGGTGTTGCTCGCCGCGCCCCGCGGGCCGCTGATCGAGGTGCAACAGGCAATACAGAAAGCCGCCATCGACGTCCTTGGTGCGGACCGGCTCCCCGACCAGACGGCGCGGTTCATCCCCCACGTCACCGTCGCCTACAGCAACACCTCCGGTGAGGCGGCACCGCTGCAGGCACGCCTCGCGGCCATCACCCCCCGCTCGGTCGGCACCACCGTGCGGGCGGTCGAGCTGCTTGAAGTCAGCCGCGACACCCACGTCTACCAATGGCAAACCATCGCCGCACTCCCATTCGACGGGTCCCGGTAGCAGTTCGCCGCCCGGTTGCGGTGCCCAAGCTGGAGCGTTGTTTCGGCAAAAACGGCGCCGCATCCGCAGGAGCAGGCGTTTGGTGATTCTCATTTCCGGCGGGACCTGAGGTCGTGTAGCCGGCTTTCCTGCGAGCCGGCGGCGGCGTAGGTTTGCAGGCGTGTGCCGCGTCCCGGCAGGATCACATGACATGGGATTTAAGGCGTGATCGCGTGCGGACGCGGGCGACTGTACGGTACTTTTTTGCAATCGCAGTGGTGCTCTCCCCGCGAAGCCAAAAGAGGACCGCGTGTACGCGGCGGTTCGAGTCGGGCAGGCGTTTGACCCGCAGCGCGCTGCCCCTGGGACGCGGCCGGTTAACGTATGCGGTAGAGGTCTGCGCGGTGGTCGTTGTGGACGACGCGTGTCTCGTTATTGATGCGGTAGACGATTCGGTAGGTGCTGCGGCGTGCGCCGCGGCAGCTCAACAGCGGGCCGAATAGCGGTTTCCGACGCGTTGCGGGTTGATTGCGAGTGCCCCGTCGCGGAATTCCAGGACCGCTGCGGCCACGGGTTCGGGTCGTCGCTGGGTGATGCTGCGTCGCGGGACACGGGCTGGAAACGGAGCCCGTACCGTTGTTCTGGGTCGTCCTGTGGTGTCATGGTCCGGTCGCTCGGCGACGGGCCAGGTCCGCGCGCACGGTTGCGAGATCGCGTCTCGTCTCGTCTCGCCGCGGCCGAGCGCCGCGAGGCTTTCGGTGATCCGGGCGACGGTTTGGGAGTCGCTGAGGATCTCCAGGGCCATCTCCAGGCTTTCGAGGTCGTCCACGGACAGCAGGACGACTTCGACCTCACCGTTGCGGGGTCAGCGGTCTGCGTCTCGTCCTCACCGTGCGAGCCTCCGGCCTTGAGAGACCGCGTTCGCCTCGCGCGTACGAGTTGGAATAGTTGCGATCGCTGGTAGCGTTGGGGTGGCGAGACACACTTGGCGCGAGCAGGCAAGGAGGAGACCATGACGGGCAAGATGATCGTTGCCGATGGCGGTCTGGATGTGGTCGCACTGCTTGGGCTTGACCAGGTGCCGGCACCAGCGAGTCCGACACTGGACGCCGAGGTCGGCCGTCGCGTACGCGATGCGCGGCGGCGGGCCGGTCTCGACGCGAAGGACTTCGCCGAACAGGTCGGGCTTTCCAGGGACAAGATCAGCAAGATTGAGCACGGGCACCGGCGGGTCTCGCCGCGCGAGCTGCCCGCGATTGCGCGAGCGTTGCACGTATCCATCCAGTCGCTTCTCGGGTCGGCTGGTGCGGAACGGCCGACGTTGGCCTTGGCGCATCGGGTCGCGACGACGGCACCGAGGCAGGACACTTCCGGCGCCCGTAAGCGCGCGATCGAGGTGCTCGAGGCCGAGGCGCGTCTTGAACGCAATGCCGGCCTTGCCGCGAGCCGGCTGAGCCCCGGCGGCGCGGCAATCGAACAGCTCGTCGCGACGCAGTTCGCCGATGTGCCGCGCACCCGGGCGGAGGCGCAACGGCAAGGACGACATCTCGCCGAGGAGGTTCGCCGTGCTCTGGAGTTGGGCATTGCGGAAATCGGTGATCTTCCCGCGCTGGCCGAGATGCACTTTGCCGTCGATGTCGCGCTCAGCCCACTAGGAGACAGCAGCGACGGGCTGTGCGCCCACGACGGCCACCAGGCGTTGCTGGTGGCGAACACCGACTACACGCTCGGCCATGTCCGATTCACTCTCGCGCATGAGCTTGGACATCACCTCCTGCGCGACCCGAGGGAGATCATTGAGGAGCAGACGAGCGACATGTTCGGCGCGTCTTACCGGGAACGGCGGGTGAACGCCTTCGCCGGACACTTGCTGCTGCCGATCAAGGCGATCACGACTACGCTCGCCTGGCTCGACTGCGCCGACAGCGATATTGAGACAGCCAACGCGCGGGGACGTACCGCGCTCGGTTACCTCATGACGCGGTATGGGGTGTCGCTGCAGTGCACCTTGTCGCAGGTAGCGGCGGCCGGCGTCGTTCCGGTCTCAGCTGTCAGCGCGCTGAAGGATCGCCTGCCGGCCGGGGCTTTGGTCCGAGCAGCCGGCCATCTGATCAGCGAACGCCCCGAGCCAGTCATGATTATCCGTGACCACCGGCCACCGATCAGGCTGGTCAACGCGGCATTGGATGCCGCGCGGGCCGGCCACGTAGGGCTCCACACCGTGGCGGTGCTGCTTGGACGCAAAGACGACGACGCACTATTCGACGAGGTGATGCTCGCAGATGGCAGCGAGAGTCTCGACCCCGACGACGGCACCGGGCGGATCGGTGCGATGGTCGCCGTGACATCGGGCGTTCGCTCGCGGCGGTGAGTACGACCGCGCGTCTGTGGTTCCTCGAGACGTCCTCGCGGCTGTCGCTGGCCGTCGGTCCCGACATTGAAGCTGCGATGCTCGCCGAGATCGGATCGGACCCGGCCGTTGTCATCGACGTCGTCGCCGACGAGATCGAGTGGCGCACGACGAAACCGACGACCCGGACGCTTGCAAAGACGGCACTCGCTCGCATGCCCGGAGACTGGATCCAGATGGACACGAGCGGTGTCGTCGACATCGCCGACATCAAGCAGGCACAAGCCGACGTGGCCGACGGGCGGGTGCTCTCCGACGAACAGCAGCACTGGGCTGAATCCGTCATCATTGCCCTTGGCCGTGGTCGCCGTAGTGCGAAGATAGGTAGTTTATCGCGATCTGATAGGCGAGGGTGGTGACGTAGCTTTGCCGGGGCAGCCACCCATGCGCCGACGGGACGGTTGCCTGCCAATTCTCAGGCCGCTACGGCGACTCGTCGGAGTTGGGCAGGGCGGTCCCGCGGCGTCAGGGGGCTCGGGCGGTGTCGTCGTCGGTGAGGAGTGCCTCGCATCGGGCGAGCAGGCCCAGCGCCGACGGAGTGGCACCGGCTGCCGCGCCTCGGCGCAGCTCGTCCAGGCCGCGCTGGGCGAGACTGCATGGCCTGCAACAGGCCGGGACCGAACTTCAGCCCGGCCGCGGTCGTCACTCCAACAGCACCATCACCGCCGTCGATCACCGCGGCCAACAGCGGACCAGGGACCTCTGGCCGGTTGCGGTAGATCATGGGGCGCCGGTCCCCGCTCTTCGGCTGGGTCTTTGGAGCGCGCGGTGTGGGCGAGGGTGGCGGCGGGTTGTGGTATCGCGGGTCGCTCGGGTTTCCATCGACGTCCGGGCCGTCGACGCGAGCGCGTTAGCCGTGCTGGCCAGCACGACTCCCAGGATTATGGCGGGGATGACGACGCTGTCGATGTGGGTGAATTCGATGGTGAGCACGATCGCGCACAGCGGCGCGCGAAGCATGACGGCCAGGACGCTGGCTGCGCCGACGATCGCGAACACCCCGCTGCTGGTGCCCGGCCACAGCGTGCTCCAGGCGTGACCGAGGAAACCGCCGGCGAGCGCGCCGGTGGCGAACGCGGGCGTCAGTCGCCCGCCGGTGGCGCCGGTGGCGAGTATCGCGGTGGTGGCCAACGGCTTGAGTACGGCCAGGACGCCCAGGGTCGTGAAGCTGAGGCCGCCGGTGAAGGCCAGTTGGGCTGGTCCTTTGCCGTTGCCGAGAAGCTGCGGGTAGGCGATCGCCAGCGCTCCCAGCGCGGTGAATACCGGAACGGTCGCCACCGGCAGGTGCCAGCCGTGCGGAATGTGCTCGGCGGCCAGGTTCGTACCGCGGACGAACAGCGCGCCGGTCAGCCCGAAGAGCGGTCCGGCGATGATGGCCCAGACCAGGAGGGACGCGGTCAGTGGGAAATGCGCGACGAGGTAGGTGGCCTGGTCGGGCAGCACGGTCCAGGCGGT
Source organism: Frankia alni (assembly GCA_026225295.1). Classification (GTDB taxonomy): domain Bacteria; phylum Actinomycetota; class Actinomycetes; order Frankiales; family Frankiaceae; genus JAMFSN01. Next base: position 3,412 of record JAMFSN010000279.1, on the reverse strand, counting down.
CGCTGTCGCGATCATCGAGGTGGCTACAGCGGTCAGGACGACTCGGGGCGTGGCCGAGCGCAGGAGCACCTCGGCGGCGAACACCGCTCCGCCGAGCGGGACGTTGTACACCGCTGCCAGGCCGGCCCCGGCTCCGCAGGCGATCAGGATCCGTTGCTGGTCCCGGGTCAGTCCGAGGTGCCGCCCGAACCAGGCGGCGAGCGCACCACCGACCTGTCGGGGCGCTCCTTCGCGGCCCACCGCTGCGCCCAGGCCCACGATCGTCAACTGGAGCACCGCATCGGTGGTGACGGTCGGCAGCCGTAGCGGTGGCGAGTCCGGGTCGGTGAGCGAGTCCTCGACCTGAACAACGGGCCGCGTGAAACGGCGCAATATCCACCACCCGACACCCGTGACCCCGCCCCCGACCGCGAGGGCAACGACCCGCCGCAGGGACGATGCGCTCTCGACGCCGACCAGGAACGTGTCCTCGGTGTAGCCGAACGCGACGTGCTGCACGAGGTGCAACAGCAGCGTCAAGGCCGCTCCCGCGGCCCCGGCGGCGAACCCGGCCAGGGCCACGGCCCCGAGATACCGCGCCATGCGGCCAGCCGGCCCGCCTGTCGGGACGGCCGGCATCGGTCCGGTGTCTCCGTCGCCAGCGGGCACCGGGCCCGGGCTGACCCCTAGGCCGGCCGGCCCGGAACCGTTCGGCACCGTCAGGTCCGGTCCGGAATGCAGCCAGATCACCCCCGTCGAGCGACGCGGCCACGCCGGTCCCGCGGCCACCGCCGCGGGCGCCTGGTCGGCGAGCCTCGTGTCGTCTACGGCGCCCCGCCGACAGTTTATATCTGTGTCCGACATATGTTGGAGAACGCGGGGGCTGCCGTGGGTGGCGAAGCCTCGTTGGCTCGAGTGCCGGGAGGGTTGCTGGTGGTGGATGTGGGACCGGCGTGGGTGAGGCGGCGTCCGTGGCTGGCAGAGCTCGTGCTCGTCGCCATTGGTTACGCGGTGTACACGATGATCCGGGACGCCGTCACCGCGCGGGCCTCAGTGGCGGTCGGTCACGCACGCGGGGTCGTGCGGGTCGAACAGGACCTGGATCTGTTCCACGAACACGGGTTCAACGCGTTCGTCGCGACCCACCACTGGCTTGCCTATGCCTGCGACTATTACTATGCGTCCCTGCACTTCGTGATCACGGTGGCGGTGGCGGTGTGGGTGTGGCGCCGCCACCGGGGGGTCTCCCGTGGATTGCGGAACGCCTGGTATGCGATGAACCTGTTTGCCTTGCTGGGGTTTGCGTTCTACGCGTTGGCGCCGCCGCGGTTGCTGCCGTCGGGGGGTTTTGTCGACACGGTGGTGGCGTTCCACACGTGGGGGTCGTGGGGCGACGCGAGCGTCGCCGCGCACACCAACCAGTACGCGGCGATGCCCAGCATGCACATCGGCTGGTCGTTGTGGTGCGCAATCGTCGTCGTGCGGCTGGCCCCGAGGCGGCCGATCCGGACCCTTGCGGCGCTCTACCCGGTCTGGACGTTGCTGGTGATCCTCGGGACGGCCAACCACTACGTGCTCGACGCGGTCGGGGGGGCGCTGGCCTGCCTGGCCGGGTTCGGATTGGCTCGCCTCCTCAACCACGGCCCGTTGTTCGACGACCAGCATCGTGGCTCCGGCCCATGCGGATCAGGCGATGTCCCCGAGCCCGCGGAGCCGGTCCCCACCCCGCGGGTTGCCGAGCCGTCGCGCGGCGGGACAGGGCGCGTCGCTCGCCAGCCGCCCGCGGGACCTCTGGCTGCCTGGCTTGCCCGCGCTGGCCTGCGAAACTAGGCAGATGTCCGCTCCCGTGTTGGATCGGAACGGTCCACAACTTGCTGGACCACCCACCGCACCTCGACCTCCAGTTCAGCTGATCGCTCGCCGGACCCGGACGAGGACGTCGACGGCGGTCCGTTCACCGTCGGGTCCCGGGACGGGTCGGTGGACCTGTTCGGCTTTTTCGACCACGAGGTCGGGCCGGTCGGCGAGATCGTTCGTCACGTCGTTCGGGGCGTAGAGGACGGCCGGGTCCTGGGGGCCGCCGACGCCGTGGGTGATGTTGTCGGAGTCGTGGGCCACGACGAGCATCGTCCCGCCCGCGGCGAGCAGGCCGGCCGCGCGACGTAGCGCGGTCCGGCGCCGCGGCGCCGGGAGCTGGAGGTAGGCGACGACGACAGCATCGAACGGGCCGGTCGGCAGGGGACCGTCGACGACGTCACCGAGGGCGAACGTGACCCGGTCGGTCACGCCCGCATCCGCGGCCAGGCGATCCGCGCGCAGGACGGCGGCGGTCGAGAAGTCGACGCCGGTCGCCCGCCATCCGCGGGTGGCGAGCCAGACCGCGTTGCGTCCTTCACCGCAGGCCAGATCGATGATCCGGCCGGGTGGCAGCTCCCCGAGTTCGGCCGCGACGAATTGGTTCGGCGCCGCTCCCCAGACCAGATCGCTCCCCGTGTAGCGGGCGTCCCAGGCGGCCGCGTCCATGGTCCCGTCCTTCCTCCGAGTCGTGCCCAGCACGGTCGACCAGAAGCCGGATCATTCCCCTCAGAGGTATATCGCGTTCCGCGCCGGGGGGTCAGCTGGCTGCGCCCAGGATGCTGGCCGCTGTCAGCAGGAGCAGGACGACGGCGGCGCCGGCGGCGTCGACGGCGAGGCGGAGCCGGTGGGCGGCCAGCCAGGTGATTCCGGCGGTGGCGACGCCGGCGGCGGGGGTCGCGGACAGGACCAGCATCCCGAGCGGGGCGAGGGCGGTCGGGTGGGCGTGGCGTTGGCGACGACCGCGATGACGAGCGGGCTCACCGGGCCCCGCCCACCGGTCCGCAGGGGAGCGGTTGGCGGGTCGGTCCGTTCGGCGGTTTCTCTAGCTATCCTGTCGGGATGGTTCACGTGGAGGCGGATCGCGACGTCCGGAACCTGACCGAGGTCGTCACCCGGCTCCGGCGCGCGTTGCGGACGAGTATCCGCAGCGACTACCCGTGGGAGTCGCTGCCGATGGCCCAGGTCGAGATCCTGCAGTGCCTCCAGGAACGAGAGGGTGCCCGGGTCGGTGAACTCGCGGTCCTGTTGCGGCTGGCCCCGAACACGGTCAGTACGTTGCTCCAGCAGCTGTCCGACGCCGGGCTGCTGCGCCGGGAGATGGACCCCGCCGACCGGCGCGCCGTACGGGTCTCGCTCACCGACACCGGCACGCGGCAGCTCGAGGGGTGGCGCGACGCGCACGAACGCCGAATCGGTTCGGCGCTGGCCGGACTGGACCAGAACGACCAGAACACCATCCTCGCCGCCCTGGGGTCCTTGTCGCGGCTGGCCGACCAGCTCGACGATCGGCGGTCGGGCGAACCCTCAACGTCCGCTTAGCGTGGGCGGCGGGTCGGACGGCGGGTCGGACGGCGGG
>JAMFSN010000278.1 GCA_026225295.1 Frankia alni | reverse complement strand
TTGCGGTCAGGGCGTCCGCAGCGGGGGGAAGGCCTGGTCGAGCTCGTTGCGCATGTCGCGCTTGAGCAGATCATCGGCGTCGCCGACCTGGCCCTCGAGCAGGAACCGGGCGACCCGCAACGTCAGGTCGACCCGCTCCGCGAGGTTCAGCGCGCCGTTGAAACGACCCGACGACCCGGCCGAGGTCAGCACCTTGGCCACGAATTCGTCGGCCGCCTGAAGTGCCTCCACGCGCGTCATGCGTTCACCCCTGTCGTAGGAGAAGTCGTAGCACGGAATCCGTGTCGGAAGCCGCTAACAGGGCGCAACCGTACCAGCGGGTGTCGGCCGGCAGTTGTCCGCCCCCACCCCCGTCCCTTGTCTCGATTGACCTCAAAGGTGGACGAGGGGTGGGCGCCATTGGTCGTCGGGTGGAGTCCGGTTGGCTGGTCGTTGACGTTCGGTGGTCGTTGACGTTCAGTGGCCGTTGATCGGCCGCCGGGGCGGGAACGGCCGGGGTCAGCTCCAGGCCAGCATGAGGGTCGGTTCGGCCACCATGCGCCCCACCTCGGACAGGACCGCCGACGCCAGGGCACCGTCGATGATCCGATGGTCGATCGACAGCGCGAGCTGGGCGACGGACCGCACGGCCAGCTCGCCCTCGTGCACCCACGGCATCGGCCGGATCGACCCCAGCGCCAGGATCGCGGCTTCCCCCGGATTCAGGATCGGGGTCCCGGTGTCGACGCCGAGGCCGCCGATGTTCGTGATGGTGATCGTCCCGCCCCGCATGGCCGCCGGCGTTGTCCGACCGGCCCGGGCCGTGCCGACCAGGTCGTGCAGGGCCCGGGCGAGTTCGGGCAGGGACAGGGCATCGGCGTCGGCGATGTTCGGGACGACCAGCCCCCTGGGTGACGCGACCGCGATGCCAAGGTTGACCGGACCGTGGACGACGATCTCGCCGGCCGGCTCGTCCCAGCTCGAGTTGACCAGCGGATGCCGGCCGGCCGCGACGATCAGAGCCCGGGCCACCAGCAGCAGGGGGGTGACCTTGACGTCGGCGAAGTCGGGCAGGGTCGCCAGTCGGTCCCGCAGCTCCAGCGTCGCGGTCGCGTCGACCTGGAGGAACTCGGTCACGTGGGGGGCGGTGAACGCGCTCGCGACCATGGCCTGAGCGGTCATCCGGCGGACCCCGGCGACCGGAATCCGTCGATCCGCCGGGACGGGTCGCGACCGGGCGACCGGGGCCAGCTCGGGCTCGACCGGGGCGGGGGTCGGCGTCGCCGGGGCGGGCGCCGTCGGGGTCGTGACGGGTGTGGCTACCGGTCCCGGTTCGGCTCCGCGGCGGGCGTCGGCCGCGCGCGTGACATCGTCCCGGGTGATCGAGCCGGCCGGCCCGGTGCCGCGTACGACGGCCAGATCGACCCCGAGGTCCCGGGCGAGCTTGCGGACCGGGGGCTTGGCGAGCACCGAGACCGGCCCCGATCGGGCCGCCGGTTCCGGCTCGGGCCGGGGCCGGCGACGTTCGCGGTGGCCGCCCTCGGCGCGTGGGCCGTACCCGACCAGCACCGGCGTCCGGCCGGCGTTTCCGTTCTCGGATCCGCCGGCCTCCGGTGGTCGGTGGTCGGCGGTCGGCAGCCGATCCGGCGCCCCGGGCAGGGTGATGGCGATGATCGGGCTGCCCACAGCGACCGTCGTCCCGGCCTCGCACCGCAGCTCGGCGACCGTGCCTGCCCAGGGGCAGGGGACCTCGACCAGCGCCTTCGCCGTCTCGACCTCGGCCAGGGGCTGGTTGACCGTCACCACGTCGCCGACCGCGACCAGCCACCGGACGATTTCCCCGTCCGGCAGCCCCTCGCCGAGATCGGGCAGGCGGAACTCCCGGTCCGTCACCGGACATCCCTCGCGGATCTCACTGGATCTCCCTTCGACGGGCCCGGGACAGCGTGTCCATCGTCAGAACTCATAGGTGCGGTCGACCGCTTCGAGGATCCGGTCGACGTCCGGCAGGTAGAGATCCTCGAGGCGGGACGGCGGGTAGGGCGTGTCGAAGCCGGTCACCCGGGCGACCGGGGCTTCCAGTGAGTAGAACGCGGTCTCGGTGACCCGCGCGGCGACCTCGGCCGACAGCGACACGTTGCCGGGTGCCTCATGCACGACGACGCACCGACCGGTCCGCCGGACCGACGCGAAGACCGGTTCGAGATCGAGGGGCGACAGGGTCCGCAGGTCGATGACCTCCAGCGACCGCTGGTTGTCGCGGGCCGCGACGTCGGCGGCGGCCAGGACGGTGGCCATCATCGGCCCGTAGGCGACCACCGTGACGTCGGTACCCGGCCGCGTGACCCGGCTGCGGTGCAGGCCCAGGACGGGCGCGGCGGACGCGTGGGCCGGGCCGGTCGGGCCGTGACTGGTCGGATCGATTCCGAACAGGTCCACGGCCGTGTCGACCTCGCCCTTCTCCCAGTAGCGCCGCTTCGGCTCCAGGAAGATCACCGGGTCGTCGGACCGGACGGCCTGGCGGATCATCGTATAGCCGTCGGACGGGGTCGCGCAGGTGACGACGCGCAGCCCCGCGGTGTGGCAGAAGTAGGCCTCGGGGGATTCGCTGTGGTGCTCCACCGCGCCGATCCCGCCGCCGTAGGGAATCCGGATCGTGACCGGGAGCGTCACCCGGCCTCCCGAGCGGTAGTGCATCTTGGCCAGCTGGGTCACGATCTGATCGAAGGCCGGAAACACAAACCCGTCGAACTGGATCTCACAGATCGGCCGGAACCCGCGGAGGGCCAGTCCGATCGCGGTTCCGATGATGCCGGACTCGGCCAGGGGGGTGTCGATGACGCGATCGTCACCGAAGTCCTTCTGCAGACCGTCGGTGATGCGGAAGACACCGCCCAGTTTGCCGACATCCTCGCCCATGATGAGGACCTTCGGGTCGTCCTCGAGACAGGCCCGGAGACCCTGGTTGAGGGCTTTGGCGAGCGTAAGGGTCGCCACGGTCAGCCCGTTTCCCGCGCGAGCATCGCGCGTTCCGCGGCGAAGTGCGGATCGTCGACGCTCCCGTCGGCGGTGACGTGGGCGAACATCGAATCGGAGGGCGGAGCCGGCATCGTCACGCAGCCGTGCCGCACCCGGACGGCCAGCGCGTCGGCTTCGGCGTCGAGCGCGGATTGGAAGGCCTCGCCGAGGCGGCCGGTGGACTCCAGGTAGGTCCGCATCCGGGCGATCGGATCCTTGGCCTGCCATTCGGCCAGCTCACCGTCGAGCCGGTAGCGGCGGGGGTCGTCGGCGGTCGTGTGGGCGCCCATCCGGTAGGTCAGCGCCTCGACCAGCACCGGACCCAGCCCGGAACGGGCGTCGTCGAGGGCCCGCCGGGTCACGGCGAGCGTCGCCAGCACGTCGTTGCCGTCCACCTGCACCCCCGGGAAGCCGAATCCGTCCGCCCGACGGTAGAGCGGAACGCGGCTCTGGCGCCGGGACGGCTCCGAGATGGCCCATTGATTGTTCTCGCAGAAGAACACCACCGGGGCGTTGAAGACCCCCGCCCAGACGAACGCCTCGTTGACATCCCCTTCGCTGGACGCGCCGTCGCCGAAGTAGGCGATTGCGGCGTCCTCGCCGCCGTCCTTGGCGACCCCCATCGCGTAGCCGGTCGCGTGCAGCACCTGCGAACCGACGACGATCGAGTAGAGCGCGAAGCCGTGTTCGGCCGGGTCCCACGCCCCGCCCGTGACGCCCCGGAAGAGCGAGAGCAGGGTGAGCGGGTCGAGGCTCCGGCACCAGGCCACGCCGTGCTCCCGGTAGGTCGGGAAGGCCATGTCGCCGGGCCGGAGCGCACGACCCGAGCCGACCTGGGCCGCTTCCTGGCCGGCCAGACTGGCCCACAGCCCGAGCTCACCCTGGCGCTGCAGAGCGGTGGCTTCCGCGTCGAACCGCCGCACGAGCACGAGGTCGCGGTAGAGACCGCGCAGGTCTTCGTCGGTGAGATCGGCGATCCACGGGTCGTAGGTCGCGTTGGCGACCCGCACGCCGTCCGGGGTGAGCAGGGTGACGGCGCCGCCTTCGCCGGCGGGCCCGGTGCCGGCGTTGGGCGCGACCAGGTCGGTTTTGCCGGGCCCGTTGTTCGACGGTGCGGGATCGGCCGCCTGGGGGGAGCCGTTGGAGTCGATCGACATGGCTGCCTCTCGCGTCGCCGGCGGCCGTCTCGCGAGGTCATCGCGTGGACCTACCGATGGTGTGGCGGTTGCCGGGCGGACGGGGTGGGCCCGACCGGAACCGTCCCGCCGACGATAACCCGGTCAACAACCTGGGCAACGCCTTTGACACGGGCCCTCCCGGCCAGTCATCCCGGACGGGTGGCGCCCGCCCGTTGCCCGTCGGGCCACCTCCGGCGTCCCTCGACGGCGGTCCGGGTGCGCGGCCGGATCAGCGGGCTCGGGCCTGGCTCGGTAGCGTTGTCCGTCGTGATGAGTGACGACGCGCCCGCACCGGCCGGGCCAGCGGTACCGGTCGAGCCCGCCGTTCCCCCGCGGCCGCCGGCCGACCGTGACCTGGGACCGGTCGGTATCTGGAGCGGCCAGTTCGACTTCTCGTCCGCCGACGTGGTCCGGGCGGCGGTCGGCGAACTGGAGTCGCTGGGCTACCCCACGGTGTGGACGGGCGAAGCCATCGGTCGGGAGGTGCTGACGGCCGTCGGTCTGATGCTGGCCGCCACGTCCTCGCTCACGGTCGCCACCGGGATCGCCCAGGTCCACGCGCGCAACGCGTTGACCATGGCCGCCGGTCACCTGGCCCTCTCCGAGGCCTACCCGGACCGGTTCGTGCTCGGCATGGGTATCTCGCACAAGCTGCTGATGGATGTGCGCGGCATCGCCTACCGGACCCCGCTCACCCAGATGCGCGCGTATCTCGACGAAATGGACCGGACCAGCGGGATCTACCGGGCCGTCGCGCCACCCTCGGCGGTCCGGGTGCTGGCCGCACTGGGCCCCAGGATGCTCGACCTGGCCCGTGAACGCGCGGACGGCGCCCATACCTATTTCGTGCCGCCCGAGCACACCGTCGATGCCCGGACCGCGCTCGGACCGGGGAAGATCCTCGCCCCGGAGCAGGCGTTCGTGCTGGACACGAACCCGTCGTCGGCCCGCGCGTTGGCCCGCCGGCACACCACCTCCTATCTGCGGCTGCCGAACTACACGAACAATCTGCGGCGCTACGGCTTCACCGACGAGGACTTCGCCGACGGTGGTTCGGACCGTCTGGTCGACACGATCGTGGTGTGGGGCGACGCGGACGCGCTGCTGGCCAGGATCAAGGAGCACCGGGACGCCGGCGCCGACCACGTCTGCGTGCAGGTGCTCGACGAGAACCGGCGCGGGTTGCCGCGCCGTCAGTGGCGGGAGCTCGCCCCCGCCCTGCTCGGCCGGTAACCGCCGGGCCGGCCGGCGGGCCGGTGGTGCGTCCCCGGGCCCGGCGATCAGGGGCGGTTGCCGGGCTGGCTTCGTGATGATCAACCTGGTCATGCCCGCCAGCATGCGCGGCTTCCGGGACCGCCGGTAACCGGATTTCTGTCCCTGTGGACAACTGACACCTGTGGATAACTCGGGCGGCCGGGGTTCTCAGGGCCGAATCCGTGGCCTGCTGAATGCTCCGGGGCTCCCCGGGCCGGGCGCGGCGGAACTGTCGGCGGTCGCCGTTACCGTGACCCGGTCCGTTGTTCGGAGGGGGAAGGTTGTCCCGACGGTGTTCACCAGTCGATCAACCCGCGGCGGTCCCGGGGGCCGACCGGGTCGGCGACCCGGCGCGATCGTCGTCGTGGCCGGGGTCGCGCTGGCCGGTCTCCTCGGTTTCACGGCCGCGTGCGGTCCGGACGCGGCCGGTCCGGGCGGCGCGGCCCGGGCCGTCAACGCGACCGGCGGTCCGAACCGGCCGTCGCCGGTCGCCGCGACCAGCCCGGTAGCCCCCACCTCGACGGCTCCCGCGCCCCCGATCACCCTCGCCTTCGCCGGTGACATCCACTTCGAGGGAGCGCCCGGCCAGCGCCTGGCCGCCGATCCGAGTACCGCGGTGGGGCCGATGTCGGGCGTCCTGAGCGGTGCCGATCTCGCGATGGCGAACCTCGAGACGGCGATCACCACCCGGGGTACGCCGCAGGCCAAGGCCTACACCTTCCGGGCTCCGCCGACCGCGTTCGCGGCGCTCCGATCGGCCGGCATCGACGTCGTCACCATGGCCAACAATCACGGCCTCGACTTCGGCCGGCAGGGCCTGACCGACACCTTGAGCGCGATTCGCACTACCCGGTTCCCGGTCGTCGGCATCGGCGCGGATGAGGCGGTGGCTTACGCCCCGCGGGTGTTCACCGTGCGTGGGCAGCGGATCGCGGTGCTGGGCGCGACCCAGGTGCTCGACGACCAACTGGTCGCGTCCTGGACCGCCGGGCCGAAGCAGGCCGGCCTCGCGTCGGCCAAACGGGTCGACCGGCTGGTCGAGGCCGTGCGGGCCGCCCGCCAGCGGGCCGACACGGTCGTCATCTACCTGCACTGGGGAATGGAGCGCAACCAGTGCCCGATCGCCGACCAACGGGCCCTGGTGCCGCGTCTGCAGGCGGCCGGGGCCGACATCATCGTCGGCTCCCACGCCCACGTGGAACTGGGTGCCGGGTGGACCGCCGGTGGTCGGGCGTTCGTCGACTACGGCCTCGGGAACTTCGTGTTCTACGCCTCCGGCTCCGGGCCGGTCACCTCGACCGGGGTGCTGCTGCTGACCGTTCGCGGCCGTCGGACGGTCGGGGCCCGGTGGGTACCGGCCCGCATCGTCGACGGGGCGCCGCAGCCGCTGAGCGGGGCGGACGCCACGGCGGCCGACTCGACCTGGAACGGGCAGCGGGGCTGCACCGGCCTGGCCGGCACCCCCGCCTGAGGGGACGGGTGGTCGCCCGGAGTCAGGCCCGCCCGGCCGCCGCGCACCCGGCGCACCGCCCGTAGATCTCCACCTGATGGGAGACGTCGCTGAACCCTTCCGCGGCGGCGACCCGGGTTGTCCACGCCTCGATCTCGGGGCCGGCGATCTCTACGGTGCGACCGCACACCCGGCACACCAGGTGGTGGTGGTGGGCCGAGGTCGCGCACCGGCGGTAGAGCGTCTCGCCGTCGGTGCGGCGCAACATGTCGACCTCACCCCGGTCGACCAGCACCTGCAGATGCCGGTACACCGTCGTCAGGCCCACCGATTCGCCGTTGCGGCGCAGCCGGGCGTGCAGATCCTGGGCACTGGTGAACGCATCCGTCTCGGCCAACGCCGCCGCGACCGCGTTGCCCTGCCGGGTCGAGCGGCCGCGCGAGGTGTGGACGGATTCGGCGTTCATCCCCTCCACTCTCGCAGACCGGAGCCCGGGGGCGCGTCCATCAAGAGCGGCCCGGCCCCGGCCGGCCCCGGCCCCGTAGCGGGTGGGTCCGCCCGGTCAGCGGCCGGCCAGGAAGGACGCGAAGGCGTCGAGGGCGATCTTGAGGTCCTCGACGCTCGGCAGCGTGACGATCCGGACGTGATCGGGGCGCGGCCAGTTGAAGCCGCTGCCCTGTACGAGCAGGATGCGCTCGGCCCGCAGCAGGTCGAGGACGAACTGTTCGTCGTCGTCGATCGGGTGGACCGCCGGATCGATCCGGGGGAAGGCGTACAGCGCGCCCTGCGGCTTCACGCAGGTCACCCCGGGGATGGCCGTCAACATCTGATGCACCAGGTCGCGCTGTTCGCGTAGCCGGCCCCCGGGCAGCGCCAGGGCCCCGGCCCCGCCGCCCTCGGCGAGCGCCGCCTCGATCGCGACCTGCCCGGGGACGTTGGCGCACAGTCGCATGTTGGCCAGGATGTTGAGGCCTTCCAGGTAACCCCCGGCCTGCCCGCGGGGACCCGACAGCGCCATCCACCCGGCCCGGAAGCCGGCCAGCCGGTAGGACTTGGAGATGCCGTTGAACGTCGCGCACAGCAGGTCGGGCGCGAGCGACGCGGTCGGCACGTGCACGGCGTCGTCGTAGAGGATCTGGTCGTAGATCTCATCCGAGAAGATCATCAGACCGGCTCGGCGGGCCACCGTCACGATCCCCTCGAGCACCTCCCGGGCGTACACCGCCCCGGTCGGGTTGTTGGGATTGATGACCACCACGGCCCGGGTGCGGTCGGTGACCTGGCCGGCCAGATCGGCCAGGTCGGGCTGCCATCCGGACGCCTCGTCGCACCGGTAGTGCACCGGGCGGCCGCCGCACAGCCGCACGACCGCCGTCCACAGCGGGTAGTCGGGCGCCGGTACGAGAACCTCGTCGCCGTCGTTCAGCAGGGCCTGCAACGACATCATGATCAGTTCGGAGACGCCGTTGCCGAGGTAGACGTGCTCCGGCTCGACGTCGGGAATCCCGCGGGCCTGGTGGTACCGGGCAACCGCCGCCCGGGTGGTGGGCAGCCCGCGCGAATCGCTGTAGCCCTGGGACCCGTCCAGCCGGGCGGCCACCGCCGCCAGCACCTCCGGCGGCGTCGTGAAACCGAACGGCGCCGGATTGCCGATATTGAGTTTCAGGACCTGCTCGCCGGCGGCTTCCATCCGGGCGGCTGCCTCGACGACCGGCCCGCGTACGTCGTAGCAGACCCCGGCAAGTTTCTCCGACTGACGCAGCTCCATGGGACGTCACGCTAGCGGGACTGTCCAACGGTTTTTCGGCGTGACGCGTGGGTGGCCGGTCGACGGCTGTCGGTGACCCGGTCGGTCAGCCGCCGAAGGTCACCGTGACCCGCCGGTTGCGGGTGCGGCCGTCCGGGTCGGTGTCGGGTGCGGCCGGGTCGGCCTCGCCGTGCCCGGTCGCCGTCACCGCGGTGGCGCCCCGGGGCCCGGCCCGGAGACGGGCGGCGACGGCGTCCGCGCGGCGCCGGGAGAGACCGAGGTTGTAGGGCCCGGAGCCGACGTCGTCGGTGTACCCATCGACCCGGACCGGCCCCGAGGACGCCCGCAGCTGGGCGGCGACCGCGTCGATCTGCTGGTCGGCCAGCGGCGTCAGGGTGGCACTGTCGAACGCGAACAGGACGTCCGAGCTGATCGTGACGGTCGTCGTCGAACCGGACCGGGTCTGCGTGCGCAGGTTGATCACGGCGCGGGCCAGCGGAAGATCGCGGACCGAGTTTCCGCCGGCCAGGTCGCGGACCGAGCGGGCCAGGTCGTCGTCATCCACGATCGGCGCCGGTGAGCCCGTCGCCGGTCCGGCCGCGGTGACCGTGGTCGGTGCGGCTCGGCCGGCTGCGACCGGTCCCGCGGTGAGCACCGTCGCGGTCAGCCCGCCCACCGCCGCAACCAGCACCGAGGCGTGCCTGGGGCCTGGGCTCACCGGCCCACCGGCACGTTGTCGAACAGACGGCGGTCGTTGACGTAGAGGTCGATCGCGCGCACCGAACCGGGAGGCGCCGCGAAGGTGTACGAGGTGGTGACCGGCCGGTCGTTGGTCGTTCTCGTCGAGACGACGTCGGACTCGAGTTGCTGCGAGGCCGAGTCCCGGACCACCACGTAACGCTTCAGGTTGGTCGTGTCGACCAGCGAGACGTCCGGCGCGCTGTCGCTGAACATGTGGAAGATCGAGATCTCCTCGGTGGCCGGCGTCCCCGGGAAGTGCGGGGTCAACGTGAGGGTGAGGTTGGCCAGCCGACCGTCGAGCCGCAGCGAGACGAAGCCCACGGACACCGTGCCGCTCGGTCGCCCGGGGGCCGCGAACGTCACGACACGGGAGGCCGG
>JAMFSN010000277.1 GCA_026225295.1 Frankia alni | reverse complement strand
GTCCGGACCGTGTCGATCACCTTGTTCACCGGCTGGTCGCGAGCGAAGCCCTGAAGCCACGACGGCATCGTCCGGATCGGGACAAACGCGCTGCTCAGGTAGGGCAGGAAGCTGATCATGAAGGTAATGCCGTTGGCCGCTTCGGGGGACCGGGCGGCGATGCCGATCGCCGCCGACAGCCACGACAACGCCAGGATGAACAGCGCGAGCACGCCGACGACCCCCAGCCACGCCACCACCCCCGCCGAGGACCGGAACCCGATCGCGAAGGCGACCCCGAACACCAGCGCCATCGAGACCAGGTTGCGGACCACGCTGGCGACGACCTGCCCGGCGATCAGCGCGCCGCTGCTGGTGTCCAGCGAACGGAACCGGTCGATGATTCCCGAGGTCAGGTCGTGCGACACAGTCACGGCGGTGGTCGCCGCGCCGAACCCGGCGCACACCAGCAGCACCCCGGGCACGACGTAGTCGACGTACTTCCCACCCGTCTTCAGGGCGCCCCCGAACAGGTACACGAACATCAACATCAACATGATCGGCAGGGTCAGGGTGGTGATCAGCCCGTCGACGTTGCGCAGCGACAGGCGCAGGCAGCGGACGATCAGCGTGGCCGTGTCCGCGGCGACCTCGGCGAACCGGGGTCGCGCCGGCCGCGGGTGGTCGACCGTCGTCCGAGTCCCACGGTCGGGGGTGCCCAGGTCGTAGACAGCGAGGTCAGACACGGACAGCCTCCGAGGAAGGGTCGGCGGCGCCGGCCGCCGGAGTGGTCACGGTGTCAGCCGGGTCGGCGCTGGGATCGGCGATGGCGCCGGTGCTGGTCGGGTGGCCGGTAAGGGCCATGAAGACGTCGTCGAGGGTCGCGCTGTGGACGTCGAAGCGGGCCACCAGTCGCCGCTCCGGGTCCAGTTCGTCGAGCAGGTCACGGACCTCGGCCGCGCCGCCGCCGGTCGGGACGCCGACCGTCAGCGCCTCCCGGTCCAGATGCGTGACGCGCGGTCCGACCTGGTCCCGGATCGCCGCGAAATCGGCCGGCCCGCCCGCGACGAGGTCGAGTCGCTGGCCCCCAACCTGGCCTTTGAGCTCGGCGGCGGTGCCTTCGGCGGCGATGCGGCCCCGGTCGATGACCGCGATCCGGTCGGCCAGCCGATCGGCCTCGTCCAGGTACTGGGTGGTCAGGAAGACGGTGACGCCCTGGTCGGCCAGGCCGGTGACGACCTCCCACATCGCCTGCCGGCTGCGCGGATCCAGTCCGGTCGTCGGCTCGTCCAGAAAAATGATCTCCGGGTCGCCGACCAGGCCGGCGGCCAGGTCGAGCCGGCGCCGCATCCCGCCCGAGTAGGTGCCGACCCGCCGGACGGCCGCGTCGACCAGGTCGAACCGTTCGAGCAGCTGATCGGCCCGGGCCCGTCCGGCCGCGGCCGGCAGGTGCAGCAGCCGGCCCATCATCCGCAGGTTCTCGCGCCCGGTCTGAGCCTCGTCGAGCGCCGCGTACTGCCCGGTCAGGCTGATCCGGCGGCGCACCTCGCGCCGCTCGGCGGTCACGTCCCGGCCGGCGACGCGGGCCGTGCCGGCGTCGGCCCGCATCAGCGTGGCCAGGATCCGCACGATGGTGGTCTTTCCAGCGCCGTTCGGGCCGAGCAGCGAGAACACGCCGCCCCGCTGGACCCGCAGGTCCACCCCGTCCAGCACGCGCGTCGAGCCGTAGGACTTGGTCAGCCCCACCGCTTCGATCGCCAGGTCGTCGGTCATCTTCCAGGGCCGCCTCTCCGCCGCCTTCGTCTATCAGCGTATGTCGTACGCGATATGGCGTAGACCATACGCAGTTTCGTGATGGCGTCAAGCCGCTTCCTCGCTACGGTGGTGCGCCCGTGACGGAAACGCCGCCGGCCGGGCACGATGACCAGGGACGCCGGCCGGGACACCGGCGCTCCCGGCCGACGGGGCCGGGACGGATCAAGCAAGGGCGGAGGCGGGGACGTGCCGATCGATGCCGGTGGCGATGCCGCCGCCGCTGGCCGTCCCGCCGGCGATGCCGCTCCCGCAGCCGCTGACCGTCCTGCTGCCACCGGCCGTCCCGCAGCCGCCGAGGCCGCTCCCGGTGGCGCGGCCGACGGCGCGCGCGCCGACTCCGGTCTCCCGCCCGGGTTCGAGCTGGCCTGGGGGATCCGCGAGCGCCCGTCGCGTGGCCCCAAGCGGGGCCTGACCCTCGACCGGATCGTCGCCGCCGGGATCGAGGTCGCACTCACCGACGGTCTCGGCAACTTGTCGATGAGCCGGGTCGCGGCCCAGATCGGGGCGTCGACGATGTCGCTGTACCGGTACGTCGCCGCCAAGGACGAGCTGCTCCTGCTGATGGTCGACGCGGCGCTCGGCTTCCCGCCGCGGGTGTGGGAACCGGCCGACGGCTGGCGCCCGGGCCTGGCCCGCTGGGCGGTCGGGGTCCGCGCGGCCTACCACCGCAACCCGTGGGCGCTGAAGATCCCGATCAGCGGGCCGCCGTTCGGACCCAACAATGTCGCCTGGCTCGACGCGGCCCTGCGCTGCCTGGCCGACACCGCCCTGGCCGAGGCGCAGAAACTCTCCACGGTGCTTCTGATCAGCGGGTTCGTCCGGAACGAGGCCACGCTGACGGCCGATCTGGCGGCGGCGCTGGCGGCCGTGCCGAAGGACCAGATCATGCCGAGCTACGGAGCGATGCTGGCCCGGCTCATCGGGCCGGACGCCTTCCCCGCCCTCCAGCGGGCCATCGCCTCCGGGGCGCTCGATGACGACGACGGTCTCGACGCGGAGTTCGACTTCGGCCTGGAGTGCATCCTCGACGGAGTGGCCGCCCTCATCGGTTCCTGACCCGCGTGGCACCGGTCACCCGGTTCCTGACCCGCGTGGCACCGGCCACCACGGCCGGCCCGAGGGCGACCGGCCCGGCTGCCACCAGCAACGCGACCCGGGGACCGTGCGTGTCGATCACCAGGCCGGCGGACGCCGAGCCGAATGCCGAGCCGAGGTTGTGGGCCGTGTTGACCCAGCTGGAAGCCTCGGCGCCGCGGTCGGCCGGGGCCCGCCGTTCGACCGCCAGGTAGGTGGTGATGAAGACGGGCGCGACCACCAGCCCGGTGACGAACAGGTCGGCGCCCAGCCCGATCAGTCCGGGGACCAGGGCCGCGACCGTGCAGCCGACCGCGAAGACGGCCAGCAGCGCCGCGATCTGCCTGGTGAACGTTCCGCCGGGCGGCCGTCGGCCCCAGGCCAGACCGCCGACCGCGCTGCCGGCCGGCAGCATGGCCAGCAGGTAACCGGCCTGGGCGGTGGCGCCGACCGCCTCCGCCCGGGCCGCGACGCCGACCTCGAGCATCGTCGTCGCGAGGCCGAACCCCGCGAGCATGCCGAGCAGACCACCAAGCCCCGGCGGCGGCGGTCCCGGCCGCCGCAATCGCGACGGCCGCCGCAATCGCGGCGGTGGGACGGTCCGGCCGGCCGGACCGGGCGCGGTGGCCAGGCCGAGAGTGCCCGCCGCCGCCAACCCGGCCGACAGCCCGATGGCCCCGACCGGCGTCGTCACCGTCAGTAGCACCCCGACGAGGGTCGGCCCGAGGGTGAACAGCACCTCCTCGGTGACCGTGTCGAGGCTGTAGGCCCGGCGCAGAGAGTCCGGGGCCCGGCACAGCGCGACCCAGACGGCTCGTATCGAGGGGCCGATGGGTGGCGCCAGCAGTCCGGCCACCATGGTCAGCGCGATCAGCACCACCGGGGCGGGGGTGGTCCGGGCGGCGCCGGCCAGCGCCAGCAGCGCGAGCGGGTACCCGATCCCCAGGCCGCCGAGAACGCGGCGCCGGCCGTGCCGGTCGACCATCCGGGATTTCAGGGGCAGGGCCACGGTGGTGACGGCGAAGACGGCCAGGACCAGGCCGGCCGTCGCGAACGAGCCGGACGCGGTCTGCACGGTCAGGAGCAGGGCCAGGGGCAGGGTGCCGTAGGAGAGGCGGGCCAGGGCAGCGGGAACGAAAGCGCGGACGGCACCGTCAAGACGCAGAACGTCGCGATAGGTGGCCGCCCGGACGGGGGATGACACGGCGGGTTGGGCGGGGGGTGACACGGCGGGTTGGGCGGGGGGTGACACGGTGGGCTCCAGGAGGGAACGCCGACGACCCGGGCCGGGTCGTGAGACCGCGGGCCGGGTCGGGCTGGTTGACCGGGCTCGGGCGGCGCGCCAGGGCGCGCGGCCCTCCCTAGTCGGTAGTTCCCACCGATCGCACTGTAGCGGCCGGTCCGGTCGCCGACGGGCGCGGCGATAGTATTTTCGAAACAGATCGGCCGCGCCGATTACCGTCGCCGGAACAATTGCCGGCCGAGGGGCGCGCGCATTTTAACGGAGGTGGGGTCGATTTGTCAACGGAGGAGCTCGGTCGCGAGCAGGTCTACGTCTCGATTCTTTACGGTCGCCTCGACGATCTGCGCGTCCGGAACTCCACCCGCCTCGGCGCGGTATTGCGGCAGTCCGGAGGCACTCCACAGGCCCGTTTCGAGCGGGACGCGGCCAGCGCCCGCTATGCGCGAATGCTGACCGCGGTCACGGCCGCGGAACACGGATTGTGTTTCGGGCGCCTGGATTTCGACGACGGTGAGCGCCGATATATCGGCCGGCTCGGCATCCTCGATGAATCAGCCGACTATGAGCCGCTGCTGATCGATTGGCGCGCTCCCGCCGCCCGTCCTTATTACGTGGCCACCGCCGCCGTCCGCCTCGAGGTGTGGCGCCGGCGGCGCATCACCACCCGCCAGCGCAGGGTCGTCGATCTCGACGACGATGTGCTCAACCTGGCCGGCGTCACCGATGACACTGACGACTCGGACGTCAGCCTGATCGGTGAGGCGGCCCTGTTCGCCGCGTTGAGCGCGGCCCGGACCGGCCGGATGAGCGACGTCGTCGAGACCATCCAGGCCGAGC
Organism: Frankia alni; assembly: GCA_026225295.1. Taxonomy (GTDB): domain Bacteria; phylum Actinomycetota; class Actinomycetes; order Frankiales; family Frankiaceae; genus JAMFSN01. Next base: position 32,522 of record JAMFSN010000277.1, on the reverse strand, counting down.
AGGACCGGATCATCCGGTCCGACAACCGCGGGGTGCTGGTCGTCCAGGGCGGTCCGGGCACCGGCAAGACGGCGGTCGCGCTGCACCGGGCCGCGTACCTCGTCTACACCTACCGCGAGCAGCTTTCCCGCAGCGGCGTGCTGATCATCGGTCCGAATCCGACGTTCCTGCGCTACATCGAAAACGTGCTGCCGTCCCTGGGCGAGACCAGCGTGGTCATCTCGACGATCGGCAACCTCTACCCCGGAGTCGAAGCGACCCGCACCGATCCGCCGGCCACCGCTGAGATCAAGGGCCGCCTGGCGATGGCCGAGGTGATCGCGAACGCGGTGCGGGACCGGCAGCGGATCCCGCGCGAAGGGGCGCTGGAGATCCGTACCGAGGAACGCCTCCTGCTGCTCGAACGCAGCACCTGCCAGCGGGCCCGCTCGCTGGCCCGCGAATCGCGCCGGCCCCACAACCAGGCCCGGGTGATCTTCACCCGGGCGGTCATCGACGCGCTGGCCCGGCAGGTCGCCGACGGCTACGCGGCCGAGACCATCACCGCCGAGATCCTCGAGGTCGAGCCGGCGGCCGCCGAGCTGCTCGCGCCGGCCGGGTCCGGGGGAGCGAGCCTGCTCGACGAGTCCGATCTGGAGGAGCTGCGCCGCGACCTGCGGGCCGACCCGGCCGTCCGGGCCGTTCTCGACGACCTGTGGCCGATCCTGACCCCGGAACGGCTGATCACCGACCTGTTCAGGGACCCGGGGGCGCTGTCGTCGGCCGCCCCCGAGCTGACCGGCGCCGAACGGGCGCTGTTGCTGCGCGATCCGCACACCGAACCGGCCGGCGATTCCGAACCGGCCGGCGGCGGCCCGGACGGTCACGGCGGGTGGACGGTGGCCGACATCCCGTTGCTGGACGAGGCGGCCGAACTCATCGGCGACGACGACCTGGCCGCCCAGGCCGCCGAGCTGCGCGACCGGCGTAACCGGATCGCCTACGCCCAGGGCGTGCTCGACATCCTGGCCCGCGACCTCGACGACGACCCCGAGATCCTGATGGCGTCGGACATGATGGAAGCCGACCGGTTCGCCGACCGCCAGGAGGACGTCGACCACCGGACCGTCGCCGAGCGGGCGCTCGCCGACCGGACCTGGACGTTCGGCCACATCATCGTCGACGAGGCCCAGGAACTGTCCCAGTTGGCCTGGCGGATGGTGATGCGCCGCTGCCCGAGCCGTTCGATGACCCTGGTCGGCGACGTCGCCCAGACCGGCGACCCGGCCGGCACCTCGTCCTGGGACCGGGTGCTGGAGCCTTATGCGGCCGGGGCCCGGCCGCGCCTGGAGACGCTGACCCTCAACTACCGGACCCCCAGCGAGATCATGGCCGTTGCGGCGGACGTTCTCGCCGGCCTCGACCCGCCGCTGGAACCGCCCCGGTCGGTGCGCGCGACCGGCGTCGAACCGTGGCGGGTCCGGGTCGAGGGCGCCCAGCTGGTCGCCGAGGTGGCCCGGATCGCCGCCGACGAGGCCGGCCGCCTCGGCGACGGGACCGGCGCCGGCCGGCTGGCGGTGGTCGTGCCGGCCAGTCGGGTGGCGGAGATCGGCGCCGCGGTGCGGGCGGCGGTCCCCGAAGCCGGGCTGGGCGCCGGCGCGCGGCTGGAGAGCCCGGTGGTGGTGCTCGAGGTCCGCCAGGCCAAGGGGCTTGAGTTCGACGCGGTGCTGGTCGTCGACCCCGACCGGATCCTCGTCGAGTCGGCCCGGGGCGCCAACGATCTGTATGTCGCGCTGACCCGGGCGACCCGGACGCTCGGGGTCGTGCACACCGGCCCGCCCCCGGCCGCCCTGGTGCGGCTGCATCCCCGTTCGGCCGGTGCGGCCGGGGTGGGCCCCGGTAACCTTCGCAAGTGATCCCTGGTGTTGCGGACGGCCCGGACGTCGTCCCCACGGCGAACCGGCGGCCGGCGGCCGTCGACTACCTCGCGTTGGGCAATCCGACCGTCGACGCCCGGCCGGACGGGACCCGCCAGATCGGTGGCAGCGCCGTGTACGGGACGCTCCAGGCCGCCCGCCTCGGGCTGGTCGCGGGGGCGGTCGGCCGGGGTCGCGCCGACGACATCGACGTGCTGTGGAAGCCGTTCGCCGCCGAGGCCGACCTGCGGCTCCTCCCGGCCACCGAGACCACGATGTTCCGCAACGAAAACCTGGCCGGACGGCGGGCGCAGTGGGTGCGGTCGACCGCCGGGGCCCTGGCCGACCCGGGACCGTTGCCACGCGCGAAGGTCGTGCACCTGGCCCCGGTGGTCGCCGAGGTCGACCTGGTCACGGTCACCGAACGGCTCGGCGAGGCGGGGGCCGACTTCGTCGGCCTGACCCCCCAGGGCCTGGTCCGGCACTGGCGGCCCGACGGCCTGGTCAGCCTGCGTCCGCTGGTGATCGACCCGGCCGGCGCCCGGGGCGTCGACGCCGTGGTCTTCGCCGACTACGAGGCGCCGTTCCTGGAAAAGCTGGCCGCGCTGGTCCGGGAATCGGGCGGGGTGGTGGTGGTGACCCGCGCCGACCGGGGCTGCGAGGTGCGGTCGCGGTCCGGGACCCAGCCGTTCCCGGCCTACCCGGTCGACCGGGTGGTGGACGAGACCGGTGCCGGAGACGTCTTCTCGGCCTCGTTCTTCACCGCCCTGGAAGCGGGTCTGCCCATGCGGGAGGCGGTGCGCCTGGGCAGCGCCGCGGCGGCGGTCAAGATCCAGGGGATCGGACCGGACGCCGTCGGACACCTCGCCGACATCACGGAACTCACCCGGCGGCCGGAGCTGTAGAACCGGGCCCGACCGCCCGGTAGCGGTTTCACCCCGGCGGGATCAACGAGGGAAGGCGCAACGATGCTGCTCACCAAACTCCGTCATTCGTCCGTCCGCCTGAGCAAGGGGGACACGACGATCGTCCTGGACCCGGGGGTGTTCGGCGTCCCCGCCGATCTCGACGGCGCGCAGGCAATCTTCGTGACCCACGAACACGTCGACCACCTCGACGCCGACCGGATCACGGCCGCTGCCCGGGCCAGCGGCGACCTCGAGGTGTGGGCCGCTCCGGCCGTCGCCACCGCGCTCGCGGCGCTCGGCGACCGGGTACACGCCGTCGGCCACGGGGACGCGTTCACGGTCGGCGCGGTCGACGTGCACGTATACGGCGAGAAGCACGCCCGGGTGCACCCGGACTGGGATCTCGTCGACAACGTCGGCTTCCTGCTCGACGGCGAGCTCTTCCATCCGGGCGATGCCCTGACCGTGCCCGAGCAGAGCGTCGGAACGCTCCTGGCCCCGCTGCAGGCGCCCTGGCTCAAGACCCCGGAGCTGGTCGGGTACGCCCGCGCGGTCGGGGCGCCGCGGGCGTTCGCCGTCCACGACGGCCTGCTGACCGACTTCGCCCTGTCGATTTACGCGGGGGTGTTCGAGGGACTGGGCCGGGAACGGGACGGCGACTACCGGCGCCTCACCCCGGGCGACGTCGTCGACCTGGCGACCTGACCGACCCGCCGCGCCGACCTGCCTGCTCGGCAACCCGGTGTGGCGACAGTTCTGGTACCCGGTCGGCTTCGCCGCCGCCCCGGGCGGTGGACACCGGACGGACCACGCCCGTTACCATGGCATAGATCACTTTTGGGCGGGAAGTGCCATCCGCCTCGCAACTCATGCCGAACGCCTTGACTAAGCGTTGCGGTTTGCCACGGGGGAGGTCACGTGAGGTTGTCCGCTCTGCGTTTCAGGATGGGCCGTCCAGCGGTGCTGGGGCTGGCAGCGGCCTGCGGCGCCCTCGTGCTCTCGACCGCCAGCCCGGCCCCCGCCGCCGGCCCGACCGGAACGGTCACCCTCGTCCACGGGCTGCCCGGCGTTATCGCTGACGTCACGGTGGACGGCAAGAAGGTCCTGGGCAATTTCGCGCCGGAGCGGATCACCGCACCGCTGGCCCTTCCCGTGGGTGTCCACGAGTTCGAGGTCCGCAAGACCGGAACCTCACCGACCTCCCCGCCGGCGGTCTCGGGCAAGGTCGTCATCCAGGCCGGCACCCGCGTCTCGGTGGCCGTCGGGCTCGACGCCGCCGGCCAGCCGGCCGCGCACGTCTTCAACGACGAGCCGCGCGGCTGGGCCGCGTCGGACTCGGCAGTGGTCGTCCGGAACGTCGCCTCGGGCGGGCCCGCGACGGCGGAGCTCGACGGCACGTCCCTCGGCGCCCCGATCGCGAACACCGGCCAGCTGTTCCGGGCCGCGACCGTCGGCAGTCACAAGATCACTATTCTGGCGGCGGACGGCTCGACCGCGCTCGGCTCCGAATCGGTGCCGGTACTGCCCCGCTCAGCCACGGTGCTCTACCTGGTCGGCAAGGACGCCGGGGGCGGCCTGGTGCTGCTCGCCCAGCAGGTTCCCAACGACCCGAACGTCGTTCCCACCTCGGTCAGGACGGGCACCAGCGGGTTGGCCGACCATCGCCAGACGCTGCCGTACGCGGCCATCGGCCTGATCGCGCTGGCCGCGCTCGGAACCGGCGGGCTGGTGGTGCGACGCCGCCGGCGGATTTATGAGCCGGCTCGCCCGTAATCGACGACGACGCCGTATCCAACGGGCCCTCGGCGCGGTGACCATGGTGGCGGCCGTGGCCGGGTCCGTCGGGGTGATCCGGTGGGCGACCGCCGGGCCGCCCGCCGACGTCGGGACGTTGGCGGTACCGAGCCCGGTCGCGGCCCGGGCCGCCGTGACGCCCATACCCACTCCCCGCCCGGCCGCCTCACCGTTCCACGATCTGGTCGGAACCAGCGCCGCGCGGCTGTCGGACCTGGAAGTTGTCGATGCTCGTCGGCCGGTACATCTTGCCCAGGCGGCGGTGGGGGTGGATGCTCGCATTGTCCCGACCGGTGTAGATCCGACCGATCGGACGCTTGATGTACCGAAGAACGCGACGACCGTCGTCTGGTGGGCGGCCGGAGCACGGCCTGGCGATCCGACCGGTACCTCGGTCCTCGCCGCTCACGTCGACTACGGCGGTCGGGAAGGTGTCTTCTTTCGGCTCGATGAACTGCCGGTCGGAGCGATCGTCACCGTTGCCACGAGTGGCGGCGGCTCCTACCGCTACCGGGTTGTGACCCGGCGGCACGTGGCCAAACCCGCCCTCGCGGACGAAAACGTCTTCCGCGCGGACGGACCGCCCCGCCTCGCGCTGATCACCTGCGGCGGCGCCTTTGATCCGTCGACCCATTCCTACCGCGACAACCTGATCGTTCTGGCCGTCCCCGCGTGAGTGACGGTCCGGAGCGAAACCAGGAGGTGACGACATGACCGACGCGCGTGACCCCGACTCCGACCCGACCGACTCCCGGACATCCAGCGACCCGACGTCCCGGTCTGGACGGCTGCCCGGCGAACGGCCGCGCCCCGACCGAGCCGCTCCGGACGGCGAGGCCCGGGGCGCCTCCCGGCTCTCGTCGGCGGCGGAGCTGCGGGCCGCGACCGGTCGTCGGCCGGCCATGCGCAGCAGCATCGCGGAAGCATTCAACCGACCCCGTTCCGGGGCCGCTGCCGTCTCGCGGTCCGGATCGACGCTCGGCCTCGGGCCGGCGACCGACGAGGCATCGTCCACGCCCAGCCGCCGACCGCCCCCGCCCGTGGCCCTCGCCGGGCCGTCGCGGCCGGCCGGATCCATGGCTCCGGCTGGTCCTGTTGCTTCGGCCGGTCCTGTTGTTCCGCCCGCACCGGCCGGAGCTGCTGGGCCGGCCGACCCGGACGGTGCCGCAGGTCCCGGAACGCCTCCGGCGCCGGTCACCGCGACCCCACCGGTCACCGCGACTCCACCGGCCGCCGCGACCCCACCGGCGCAGCGTTCGGTGCCGGGCCCCGCGCCCCGCACGCCACCCCGGCCGTCGCGCCCGGCCCGGGACCGCGGCAGCATCCCCGACACGTTCGGTTCCCGTCGGGCCGCACCCACCGCGCGCCCCGGCTACACCGGCGTCAAGCCCGTGTCCAAGGGCTGTCCGTGCGGCAAGTGCGGCCGCGAAGGGACCGACCCGACCCACCTGGCGAAGGCCCCGGCCGCGCCGCCGATGCGGCGCCTGGACCCCCCGGTGCCGCCGGCCGCGGTCGTTCCGTCGGCGGTGGTCGTTCCGCCGGTGGTGGTCACTCCAACGGCGGCGGTCACCCCACCGGCCGCCGAAGCCCCGCCCGCGGTGACGGCCCCGCCCGCCGCGGCGAAGGCGTCCCCGGCGACTGAGCCGACGAAGGCGACTCTGCCCGCGGCTCCCCGCCGGTCCGCCCCGCCCCGCCGGGTCCCGTCGGCCGGGGGTCGAAAGTCGGACCGCCGGATTCCCGACCTGGGTCGGTTCCTGCGAAGACTCCCGGTCGCCGCGCCGCCGAAGCCCTTTCCCGCGCCTGGTTCGTTCACCGCGACCCCCCGCTCCGCCCCGACGCCGGCCCGGACCCCGACGCCGGCTCCGACCCCGGCCCGGACTCCGGCCCGGACTCCGGCCCCGCCCGTGGCGGCCGGCCCGACTCGGACTCCGGCCCCGCCCGCGCCGGCCCCGCCGGTCCCGGCCGCCCCGGCTCCGGCTGACTTCGAATCGGATCCCGATCCCGACCAGCAGGCGACGTCCGTCGGACCGGTCGCCCCGGTTCCGGTCGTTGACCGGCCGGCGGCGGACGCGGCACCGGTCGGCGCCCCGCCGGCGGCGCCGCGCCCGACGCCCGCTCCGGCGCCGGGTCCGTCGGCGCCGTCCGTCCGGACCGCGCCCGACGCCCGGCGGCGGTTCGCGGAGGCGAACGCGACGATCCTGCTCGGGCTGGTGGCTGTCGGCCTCGCCATCCTGGTGGTCCTCGGGATCGTCATCGACCGGGCGGCCGGCGGCGGCACCGCCAGCGCCCGCGCCGCCGCGCCGCCGCCCGTGCCGATCGTCCACGCCGTTCCCACCGCCGCCGCGGGGGCCCGGACCGGGGCGGCGGCCGAGGTGCCCAACCCGGCCACCGTCGGCAAGCTGCAGGCCCACGTGAAGCCGCTGCCGTTGTTGGTCGGTGGAGCCAAGGTCGGCACCATCACGATGGGCCGGGGTGAGATCATCGGTGCCCACGACGCTGTGCCGGTGAACGGCACCGTCTTCGTGACGTTCCGGGTCGAACTCACGGCCGGTAGGAGCCCGATCGTCTTCAACCCGCTGTATTTCACCGTCTACAAGGGCACGGCGACCTACGACATGATTGTCGGCGGCGGTCGGGCGCCGGAACTCGACACCGGCACCCTGGCCGCCGGGCAGACGGTGGTCGGCTACCTGACGACGGAGGCTCCGGTGCACGGCATCCTGGTCTACGCCCCGGGTGGCCGGGCCACGACGATGCGCTGGGCTTACTAGCCCGACCCGGCCGGTCCAGCGGTCAGCCGGCCGCGTCGATCCCGGGCGCGGCCGGTCGTCCCACTGGAAGCCGGTCGGGTTCGGGGTAGTGCCGGCGTGCGTCGGTGAGCTGGTCGAGCATCGCCCGGGCGATCGTCGCGGTGCCGGCCGCCGGATCGGGGCCCAGCTCAGCGGCCGGGATCGGTGTGCCGACGGTGATCGAGACCGGCACGTGCCGGGCCGAACGTCGGTCGAAGCGGTGCCCCTTGGTCAGGATCCGCTGGCTTCCCCAGATCACGATCGGCACGACCGGGACGCCGGCCTCCACCGCCATCCGGGCCGCACCCGACTTGAAGGCGGCCAGGTTGAAGTCGGGGCTGATCGTCGACTCCGGGAAGACGCCGACCAGTTCACCCGACCGCAGGGCGTCGACCGCGTGCCGGTAGGACGAGGCACCGGCCGTGCGGTCGACCGGAATGTGCTTCATGCTCCGCATCAGCGGGCCGGCGAACCGGTGCCGGAACACGGCTTCCTTGGCCATGAACCGGACCAGGCGCCGGTGGGCGTACCAGAACGGGACCCCGGCCAGCACGAAATCGAGATACGAGATGTGGTTGATGGTGACCACGGCCCCGCCGTCGGCCGGGATGTGCTCCTGGCCGCGTACGTCGATACGGACGTCGAGCGTGCGCAGCACGCCGAGCGCGATGCGGATGACGGGTTGGTACACCGGGTCGGACATCAGACGAGCACCGTAGCCGATCGGGTGGGCGGGGACCGCCGCTGAACCACCGCCGGCCGGCGGGCGCGGACCGCCGACGCCGCCCGCTGTACCGGTGGTTGGTACCGCAAGCGAGTCACCGGGACCGCGGGTCCGGTACCAGCTTCGGCCCGGTCGCGGGGCGCCCGGCGGCCGGCGACGCCGGACTACTCGCTGAAGACCTCGCGCAGCCTGTTCTCCTCTTCGCGGCTCAGGTTGGTCTCGAGCAGCTGGGCGTGCTGACCGCGGAAGGCATCGGCCACCCGGTCCATCACCGCGTCCGAGGTCATGACGAACAGCGCGGACGTGCCCGGCTTGATCTCCGAGCGCACCGAGCGGATGAACTCGTCGTCGATGCCGACGTCGGTCATCGAGCCGGCCAGGGCCCCGACGCCCGCGCCGATGGCCACGCCGATCAGCGGGATGAAGAACAGGATCCCGAACAGCAGCCCCCAGAACATGCCGCCCAGCGCCCCGACCCCGGCCATGTTGTGCAACTGCCGCGTTTTGGGCTTCTTGGCCTCTCTCGGCCAACTCACGACGGCCGCGTCGTGCACTTTCAGCAGATCCTGCTTGACGAGCCCCTGGAGGGTGGTCTCGGCACCGTCCGCCCCGCCCGGTGTGTCGAATTTCCAGACCGACAATGTTGCCATTTCCGCCTCCACTCGAATGTCACACTCTAATGTCGTCAAAAGGGCTTTTCCGGCTTTCTCGAACAGACCTGGGCCGCCGGCCCGTTCGCAAACCTGCCCGACTCCGGCCGGTGAAAACGTCGGCGGTTTCCGCGACCCGACCCGCTGGTACCTGTTCGCGCATTCTGTGGGGGATTTCAGACGCTCAGGTTCCGCTGGCCCGGGTGTCGTGGCGGAGGGTGCGGACCAGGTGGCCCGGCCCGCCGGTCGACGAGGCCGCCGCCCGGCCGACGGCGGCGAGCCAGGCCAGCACGACGACGCCGCCGGTCTCGAGCCGGGCCGGCGCCGCCCAGGGGGCGGTGATCGTCCTGGTCGCGAGAACGGCCCACGGCAGGGCCGCGATCAGTGCCGCGGCCGGCCACCCACTTCGGTGGGCCGGGGAGAAGAACACCGCGAGGCCGCCGACCGCCAGCAGCCCGAGCACGACGAAAGCGGACCCGCCGACTCCGGTGCCGGTCCAGCCGAACTCCGCCGACCAGTGGTGCGGAACGGGGTTGGCGCCATAGTGCCCGGCCAGGACGAGCCCCAGGCCGGTGCCGCCCGCTACCCAGGCGGCGCGCACCGCGAACGGTTCGCGGACCACCGGTCCGGTGCCGAGCGTCAGGACCGAGCACGCGGCCAGCGCCCCCAGCACGTACAGGCTGGGTCGGTCCAGGGCGTACCAGCGGGCCGCGACCGGGACGGCGACGGTCGCCGCCAGCGTGCCCAGTACCGCCGCCCGGGCCGCGCCGCGCCGGCCGGTCAGTACCGCGAGCGCCACCAGCAGCCACAGCGCCTCGACGACGACGCCGAGGGTGACGAACGGCGCCGCCCGGCGCCGGTCGGATCCGAGGCGCCCGGCCCAGCCGACCGGTGGGGACGCATACGTCCAGACGTCGAGGTGGCGGCCCGGATCCAGCTCGACCGCCATGAACAACGCGATCGACAGGGCCAGCCCGCTGGCCGTGGCCAGACCGGCGACCAGCCGCCGGACGGGCGGGGGCATCGCCCGGCCGACCACCCCGGCGCGGGCTTGCATTGCCAACCAGGCCAGATCGGCGACGTCGATCAGGGAAGGCGACCGCCGGCCACGGTCGGCCGCGGCGTCGGCGCTGATCCCCATCGCCTCATCGGCCCGACCGTCGCGGCGCCACGACCGGGGGAAGCACGCCCGGATCCACCCGTTCATGCGGTCGCCGGGCGGAGTCGGAGCCGGCGGTCGGCCTCGGCCGCATTGGCGGTGAGCCGGGCGACCTCGGCCGTCAGCCGCTCCCGGCCGGGGTCGGTAAGTGCGTAGTAGCGGCGCAGCCGGCCGTCGACCGTCTCCCGCCCCGCCTCGGCCACCAGGCCGTCGGCCAGCAGACGTTCCAACGCCGCGTACAGCGTGCTCGTGCGCAGCCGGACCCGACCGTCGGACATGTCGAGCACTTCGCGCATCACCCCGTACCCGTGCCGGGGCGCATCGGCGAGCGCCGACAGGACCAGGAACGTGGGCTCCCGCATCTCCTCGGTGACCATGAGGTCAGCATAGGTCGGCCAGCGGCATATCCCGCCAAGCGACACACCGACCGACCGACGATCGGTGACCGACCGCGCGGATCACCCGACTCCCACCGCCCCGAGCAGGGGCGGGTGTGGACGGTAGTCAGCTCGACGCGCAGTGGGGTCGGCGGCGATCGGATGGGCACACCCAGGTCAGGCCCCTGACCGGGCGGCCGGCGAAGGGGGTGGCGATGGACCGCAAGTGGTGGACGCTCACCGCCGTCGGGGTCGGCGTGTTCATGCTGCTGCTGGACATCACGATCGTTAACGTCGCCCTGCCGGACATCGAGACGCAGCTCCACGCGTCGTTCACCGATCTCCAGTGGGTCATCGACGCTTACGCGTTGACCCTCGCCGCCCTCCTGCTGACCGCCGGTTCCCTCGCGGATCGGCTGGGCCGCAAGCGGGTGTACGCGGTCGGGACGGCGATCTTCACGCTCGGCTCGCTGCTGTGCGGCCTGGCCACCGGCCCGGTGTTCCTGTCACTGGCCCGCGCGGCTCAGGGCATCGGCGGCGCGACGATGTTCGCGACCAGCCTCGCGCTGCTGGCCAGCGCCTTCCGGGGCCGGGACCGGGGGATCGCGTTCGGCGTGTTCGGCGCGGTGAGCGGGGTGGCGATCGCGGTCGGGCCGGTGCTCGGGGGCGTGATCGTGAGTCTGCTGTCGTGGCGGTGGATCTTCTTCGTCAACATTCCGGTCGGCATCGCGGCCATCGCCATCACCGTGACGCGGGTCGACGAGTCACGCGAAGCGTCCGCCCGCCGGCTCGACGTGATCGGCTTCCTGACCTTCAGTGTCGCGCTCGCCGCGCTCATCTTCGGCCTCATCCGCAGCGACGGTCACGGGTGGGGAACGGCCCAGGTCGGCGGTTCGCTGATCGTCAGCGCGGTGCTGCTGGTCGTCTTCATCATCGCCGAGCGCCGGGCGGCCGAGCCCATGCTCGATCTGTCCCTGCTGCGCAAACCGACGTTCTCCGGTGGGCTGATCGCCGCGTTCGCCATCTCGGCCGGGCTGTTTTCGCTGCTCACCTACCTGGTGCTCTACCTGCAGAACGTGCTGGGCTTCTCGGCGATCCAGACCGGGACGCGGCTGCTCGTGCTGTCCGGCGCGATCTTCGTTGCCTCCGGGATCGCCGGCCGGTTGACCAGCAAGGTGCCGACCAAGCTGCTCATCAGCCCGGGGTTCGTGATCATCGGGGTGGGCCTGGTCCTGATGCGGGGACTGACCGGGACGTCGCACTGGACCCACCTGGTGCCCGGGCTCGCGCTGGCCGGCGTCGGGGCCGGTCTGGTGAACACGCCGCTGGCCTCGACCGCGGTGGGCGTGGTGGAGCCCGAGCGGGCCGGTATGGCGTCCGGCATCAACTCCACGTTCCGCCAGGTCGGGATCGCCACCGGCATTGCCGCCCTCGGCGCGGTCTTCACCGCCCACCTGCGGGATTCGATCACCACCTCGCTGGGCCGGACCCCGCTGGCCGGTTCGGCCGGGTCGCTGGCCGACGCGGCGACCGGTGGCGAGATCGGCCCGGCGCTCGCGCGGACCCCGCCGGCGCTGCGGGGGACGGCCGCCGAGGCGACCCGGATGGGCTTCGTCGACGGGCTGAACGACATCCTGCTGATCGGCGCGGTGCTCTGCTTCGTCGCCGCGGTGAGCTGTTTCCTGCTGATCCGCCAGCGCGACTTCACCGCCGGGGCCGGGGTGGTCGCCGCCGGGCCGACCCCGACCGGGGCCGGCCCGGGCGGGCCCTGACGGTCAACAGCCCTGACGGTCAGCGGGCGTGGTCGGGTCGGCCCAACGCGCGGTAGGTCCAGCCGGCCGCCCGCCACCGGGACGGGTCGAGGGTGTTGCGACCATCGACGATGATCTTCTGGGTGACGATGTCGTGCAGCGCTTCCGGATCCATCTCGCGGAACTCGTGCCACTCGGTGAGGTGCAGGACCACGTCCGCCCCCCGCGCGGCCGCCGGCGCGCTGGTCGCGTAGGCCAGGTCCGGGAAAGCGGCGGCCGCGTTGGCGTTCGCCGCCGGGTCGTAGACCGTGACGACGGCGCCGGCCCGGCGCAGCGTGTCGGCGACCCACAGCGCCGGTGAGTCGCGGATGTCGTCCGAGTTGGGTTTGAACGCCCCGCCCAGCACGGCGATCCGCCGGTCGCTCACGGAACCGCCGAGCAGCTCGTGGGCAAGGGTCACGACCCGCTGCCGACGGCGCTGGTTGATCGTGTCGATCTCGCCGAGGAAGGCGACCGCTTCACCGGCGCCGAGTTCGTCGGCCCGCGCGGCGAAGGCGCGAATGTCCTTCGGTAGGCAGCCGCCGCCGAAACCGAGCCCGGCGTTCAGGAACCGGCCGCCGATGCGGGTGTCGTGGGAGAGGGCCGCCGACAGCTGGACGACGTCGCCCCCGGTGACTTCGCAGATCTCGGCCATCGCGTTGATGAAGGAGATCTTCGTGGCCAGGAACGCGTTGGCGGCCACCTTGACCAGCTCGGCGGTCGCGAAGTCAGTGACGATCAGCGGGATCGCCTCGTCGAGCAGGGTCGCGTAGACCTCGCGGAGCACCGCCTCGGCCCGCGGGCCGTCCGGACCTTCGGGCAGCCCGATGACCAGCCGGTCGGGGTGCAGGGTGTCCTCGACGGCGAAGCCTTCCCGCAGGAACTCGGGGTTCCAGGCCAGGATGCCGCCGGCCGCGATGACCGTCGTGGCCAGCCGGACCGCCGTGCCGGCCGGCACCGTGGACTTGCCGACCACCACCGAGCCGGGCTTCAGGTTGGCGGCCAGCGCCTCGACGGCCGCGTCGACATAGGTCAGGTCGGCGGCTCTGGACCCCTTGCGCTGGGGGGTCCCGACGCACACGAAGTGGACGTCGCCCCACGCCGCCGCGGCGGCCGCGTCGGTCGTGAACGACAGCCGGCCGGCCTCGATGTTCTTGCGGAGCAGTTCTTCGAGCCCCGGCTCGAAGAAGGGCACCTCGGACGCGGCCAGCCGCGCGACCTTGCCGGCATCGGTGTCGACGCCCAGCACCTGGAATCCGAGCTCGGCCAGGCAGACCGCGTGGGTCGCGCCGAGATATCCGGTGCCCACGACGGAAACATTGATGGTCTTCGAAGTAGCCGGCAATTCCATAATCGTTTGACTCCTGTTCCGCGACATCATTGATCTGCCGGTGGGCCTATTCGTCACGGCGCGCACAGCGGTCGTCGGCCGCGGACAGACTCAGACCGCAGAGAGTAACGCAGCGCGGGTCGGGTGCGGTGTTGTGGGGTAAGACAACCGGTCGTCCGGGTTCGGCTATCGCACAGGGCACGGTGTCATATTTGGTGGAGCAGATCACCTTGGCCGGGCGCGCGATGATTTCCGCCGTCAGCGGGTCGCTTCGGGCCGGGCTCCCACGCCCCTGTGCGCGGCCACTGCACTACGACTTGGTAGGGTTCGTCCGAGTGCTGATGAAGGTACCGATGATGAGGGAAAACGATAATTACTGTCAGTAGACTGATCTGCTACTTCAAGTAATTCTCTGGAAGGTAATCCCGTGGAAGCGCTCACTTCGCTGCTGGCCCGCGTCGGGGGCTACTGGGGAGCGATTCCGCTCGGTATCGCGGGGATCGTCTCATGGTCGGTATGGATCGGCCGCCGTGCGCTCTCCGTACGTTACAAGCCGACTAAAAATAAGTTTCGAACGACCACGTCCGTTCTCGTGCCGGCTTACCGCGAGGACCCGGACATCGTCGAACGGTGCCTGCTCACCTGGCTCGCGCAAAATCCGACCGAGATCATCATCGTGCCGGACGTCGAGGACCTTGAGGTCATCGAGCGGCTCCGGCAACGGCGTGATCCTAACGTACGGGTGATCCCTTTCGTCCACGAGGGTAAGCGCTCGGCGCTCGGGGTCGCGATCAAGGCGGCCCGCTATGAGGTCCTGGTCATGTGCGACTCGGACACCGCGTGGGAGCCGGGTCTGCTCGACGCGGTGCAGATGCCTTTCATCGACCCGAAGGTCGGTGGCGTCGGGACCCGGCAGAACGTTTTCGAGGCGAAATCCAGCGTCTGGCGCCGGGTCGCCGACTGGCTGGTCGACATCCGCTATCTCGACTATGTGCCGGCCCAGTCGAAGGCCGGCGCGGTCGCGTGTCTTTCCGGCCGGACCGCCGCGTACCGGCGGGACGCCGTCCTGCCGATCGTGCACAACCTCGAGCATGAATTCTTCCTGGGTCGCCGGTGCGTCGCGGGTGATGACGGCCGGCTGACCTGGCTGGTGCTCGCGTCCGGCTACCAGACCGTTTACCAGTCGAATGCCCGGGCCATGTCCATGTTTCCGGACAATTTCAAGTCCTTCATGAAGCAGCGGGTCCGGTGGAGCCGCAACTCCTACCGCACCTACCTGACCTCGATCTGGAAGGGCTGGTTGTGGCGTCAACCGCTCATCTGCCAGGTCAGCGTGCTGCAGATCCTGCTCACTCCGATCAGCATGGGAGTGGCTGTCACCTATCTGACCTTGTGGGGTCTGCGCCCGCAGAAAAACGCCATTCTGATCGCTCTCGGCTGGCTGCTGGTCGGTCGGGCCATCCGTGGATTTTCACACCTGCGGGAGCGGCCGAGTGACATTTTTGTGCTCCCCCTGACCGTTTTGATGATCATTGTGGTCGCGTTGCCCGTAAAGACCTGGGCGTTCGTGACCATGAACCGGCAGGGCTGGTTGACCCGGCGCTCCGATCTGATCGGAGGGGAAGGCCAGAGTGACGCATCGCTGCATCTCAGCCCCAACTGACCGGTCGGCGCGCCCGCGCACCCGGCGTTCCCCGGCCCTCGCCGGCATCTCCTTGTTCGTCGCGGTCGCTACCGTCGCCGCTTTCGTGGTCGCCTTCCTCGCGGTCAGCCCCTCGCCGGCCGCCCACGCCGAGGCACCGGCCGTGGCGCCGGCGGTGAGCGTCGCCGACGCGAAGAAGCAGACCGACATGGTCGACGTGGAAGACATTCGGCTGCGCTCGACGTTCGCCCGCTTCGGCGTCATTCACCGGCCGACCATCGTCACCACCCAGGGCAGCCTGCCGACGGTGCTGCTGCCGGCCCGGACCCAGCCGTACACGGTGACCGACCTGATCGCGGCCGGCGCCGTGCAGGGCGATGTCGACGGTTCCTACCTGCTGACCAAGAGCGTCATCGTCGGTCCCGACGCCGACCTGATCATCCGGGGGGGCGGCACGTTCCGGATGGCCAGCGGCGCGGGCGGTTTCGCCACGCTGGCCAGCTGGCGGGGCGGGCTGCAGCTGTCCGGCACGGCGACCTCGCCGTTGAAGGTCATCGGCTGGAACCCGCAGAACCTGGTCCCCGACAAGGTCGTGACCGACGGCCGGGCCTACCTGCGCACGCTCGGTGGCCAGCTCCTGCTACGCAACGTCCAGACCTCCTACCTGGGCTTCTGGAGTGGCCGGACGGGCGGGGTGGCCTGGACCGGGAGCAAGGGCGAACCGGCCAGCGGCGGCACGGCGTCCTCGACGTTCACCAACAACGCGTTCGGATTGTTCGTCTCGGGCAGCAACGGCGTGCAGATTGTCGGCGCGCGGGTCGAGGGCAACCAGTATTCGGGGGTCGCGGTCCACCGGGACGCGGTGGCCACGAACGTTTCGACAACCACCGCGATCCACAACGTCGGGGACGGTTTCGCGGTTGACCGGGCCTCCCAGACGCGGCTGCTGCACGACACCTCGACCGAGAACGCCGGGGACGGCTTCGTTCTCGACGGCCGCGGTACCGGACTGACCACCACGGCCGCCGGAACGACCGCCAGCCAGGCCCAGGGCACCGTGATGGACGGCGATACGGCCACCGGAAACCGGGGCTACGGCATCCGCGTTCTCGGCGGCCAGGACATCGTCGTGCGCAATTCGTCAGTCACCTGTCTCGGGCTCGGCGTGGTCGTCAAAAGCGGCGGGGTGAATGTGCACGTCGTCAACGTGACGGTGAACGGGGCCAAGGACGTCGGCCTGCAGGCCGGTCCGGATGTCAAAGGCACGGCGTTCAACGCCGACACCGTGAACGGCGCGGCCATCGGCATTCTGACCGAGGACGCCACCGGGTCGACGATCACCACCAATCGCATCAGCGGTTCGACGAAGGTCGCCATCGCCCTGCGGGGGCCGGCGAACGGCTCGAAGGTGCAGGGAAACACGACCCAGGGGGTCGGTTGGCGACCGATCGACATCCGTAAGGCCCTCGGGATGCTCCCGGCGGACGTTTCCGGTAACGACACCGGCGGCTGGACCTACCGCGTCACCAAGCCCTGGTATTCGATCCTCGAAGAACACCCGGCCCTGGTGATCTGGTTGTTCATCGTCGTCATGCTGTGTTTCGGATGGCAGTCGGGCCGCCGGTCGAAGTCCCGGCCGCTCGTCCACCCGTACCCGGAGACGGACCTGTTGCTGACCCGGGGGGCGTTCGGCAAGGAGACTCCGGAGCCGGCCCTCGCCGGTGCCGGTGCGGGAGCCGGTGCGCGGGCCGGTTTCGGGGGTGGACGGGGCGCTCCGGCGCCGCGGACGGTGATGGCGAACGCCGCGGAGGGCCTCGCTCCCCGCGCCCCGCGACGTCCCCGGTCCGCGCCGACCGACCGCCCGGCCGCGCCTCCGCCGGGCGCGCCCCGCACCGGTGCCGCTCGGGGCGCCGGACCGCGGACGGGTGGTCCCCGGCCACCGGTGGCCCGGCCGACCGGGCCGCGACCGCCGGCCGGCCGGCCCGCCGCGCCGCGGTCGGGTGCCCAGCCCTCACCGGATCAGCGGCCGCCCGATCGTCGGGACCGGTCCGGCCGCCCGCCGGTGATGTTCCCGCCGCCGCCGCCGCAGTCTCCGGTCCTACCGGCCGCCGGGCCCGAGCCGCGCCGTCCGGTGCCGCCCGTTGCTCCGCCGGAGCGTCGGCGGCCGGAGCGCCCGCCCGCTGACCGGCCGCCCGCTGAGCACCCGCGCGCCGAGCGCGCAGGTGCCGAGCGGCCCGACTTTGACCTGCCGACCGTGGACCAGACCGGTCGGGGTCGGCACCGCTCCGGCGCCATCCCCGCTGACCAGGTCAGCGGGGATCGGGCGGCGGCCGACCGGTCGGCCGCCGACCGGCCCCGCCGGCGCCGGCCGCGCCCGGAGCCGGCTTTCCCGGATGCGATCGACGGCGACGCGACGACCGAGAACATTTCGAAGGCGACGCTCGCGGCGCTGCGGGGACGAGCCACCGGTGCCGGTGGGCACGACACCCCGGCCGACGGTCAGCCGACCGGCGTCCGTCCGCCGGCCGAGGGCGGGCGGCCCGACCAGCGCGAACGCCCGAACGGCGCTGCTCCCCTGAACGGCGCTGCTCCCCTGAACGGCGGTGCGCCGGTGAACGGCGACGGGCGCGCGGCCGCGGTGGACCGCCCGGCCGGGGGCGGCCGGCCCAGCGCCAACGGTCATGGGAACGGCCAGGCCAACGGTCACCTGAACGGCAACGGCAACGGCCACCGCACGGCGTCCGGCTTCGACCCGCTCGACTCGGACACCTTCGTGATCGCCAAGGGTGACCCCCGCCGCAACGCGTACCTCAATGGCAGCGCCAACGGCAGTAACGGAAACGACCACCTCGGCGGGAACGGCAACGGCAGTAACGGCCACGGCAATGGCAACGGGCACAGTAACAGCAATGGCAACGGGCAGAGCAACGGTTTCGGCGGCAGCAACGGGAACGGTTCAGTCAACGGCAACGGCAGCAACGGGCACCGCGACGGGCACGCGAACGGCAATGGCGCCGCGCCCGGGCCGGTCGAGGACACGGCCTGGATCGGTCCCGCTGACCGGCGCCGCGCGTCCGGCGGCAGCGACGTCGACGCCCGGGGCGAGCAGCCCCGGCCGCGGCGCGATCGCCACCCGGACGTCTTCGTGACCGGCGGCGATGAATTCGAGCCGTCGGTGAACGTCGGGCGCCGCGACGGACCGAGGTCCGAACTGGCCCGTCGGGGCGTCACCTACACCCAGGACATTCACCGCCACCGGCTCCCCCGGCCGGACGGCGACGGGCACGACAACGGCAATGGAAGGGATTCCGTGTGAACCGTGCACGCCCCATCATGGTGGCCATGGCGGCGGCGGCCCTCCTCGCCGCCTGCGGGTCGGATCACCACGCGACCCCCAAGCCGACGCCCTCGTCGTCGGACGATGCGGCGCTCGGCCAGGCCGCCGGCTCGGCCAGCACCGCCACACCCAGCGTCGGGCCCGGCTCCACGGTCGACGGCGTGCACACCTCGGTGGCCTGCCCGACCGGCGGTTCGACGGTCTCCAACGCCGCGGAACTGAGGTCGGCGCTGGCCCAGGCCGGCCCCGGAACGGTGATTCATCTGGCGGCGGGCGTCTACTCGGGCGCGTTCGCGGCGACCCGCTCCGGCACCTCGTCGGCGCCGATTTATCTGTGCGGGTCGCGCAGCGCCGTGATCGACGGCGGCGCCAAGACCAAGTACGACTTCTACCTGAATCACGCATCGTGGTGGCGGGCCATCGGATTCACCGTCCGGGGTGGTCAGAAGGGGGTCGTCGCGGACGGGGTGTCGCACGACATCATCGGCGGCCTGTCGGTCAGCGGAACCGGGGACGAGGCCATTCACCTACGTTCGTTCAGCTCCGACAACGTGGTCATCGGAAACACCGTCCGGGACACCGGGTCGAAGTCCGCCAAGTTCGGCGAGGGCATTTACGTCGGCAGCGCCAAGAGTAACTGGTGCACGTACTCCCATTGTGATCCCGATACCAGCAACGGTAACTCGATCATCGGAAACAATGTGGCTGACACGACGGCCGAGAACATCGACATCAAAGAAGGAACCACCGGAGGACTCATCAGTGGGAACCGTCTGTCGAGCGCCGGAATGGTACAGGCCGACTCGTTGATCGACGTCAAGGGAAACTCCTGGACGGTCATCGGAAACATCGGGTCCGGCGGTGGCAGTCTGGTCGACGGAATCCAGACCCACGTGATCCTCAAGGGCTGGGGAGACCGCGACATCTTTGCGGCCAACCGTCTGTCGCTGGGTAGTTCGGGCTACGGGATCAACGTCAACAAGAAGAGTTCGGGGACGGTTGTGCACTGCAACAACGTCGCTTCCGGGGCCCGTAAGGGGTTGAGCAACCTGCAGTGCTCGGGGACATGACCGGGACGACCGGGGCCGGCCGCAGCCGGCGGGACCTGCTGCGGACGGCGCTGGCCGCGGGGGGCGGCGTGCTGCTCGCGGGCTGCGGCGCGAAGTCGGCGCCCCCGCCCCGGGCGGACCCGGCGCTGGCCGCCGATCCCGCGCTGACCACCGGCCCCGCGATCGACACGACGACCGGGACGTCCCTGGCCACCAGCGCCGCCCGGTTCTTCGGGCCGCTGCTGGTGCCGCGCAAAGACAACGCGTTCGGGCTCGATCAGGCGGACGTGATGCCCTCCGATGACCCCCGGTTCAGCCAACTGGCCCGGGTTTACTACGGGGCCGACGTTGTGAACAGCATTGATCCGATCTACGGCGACGGGACGACCTACGGCGGCACGCAGTTGCTGCTCGCGACCAAGGCGGCGCCGTTGCTCCAACTGTTCGCCCGCTACTACGTCCGCTTTCCCGTCGACTTCGACTGGGTGAAGGGTGGCAAGCTGCCCGGCCTTTACGGTGTCTATGTCAAAGAGGGCAAGGTTTCTCCCGGCGACGGCGGGTTCGCGGTCCGGATTTCGTGGCGCAAGAAGGGCTTCGGGGCGGTGGATGCCTATCTACCGAACGCTCCGAACCACCTGAAGACGTTCGCGAAGAACGGTTGGGCCTGGAATCCCGGTCTCTGGAGCTGTGTGGAACTGGGGTTGCGGTTGAACACCCCGGGGCAGTCCGACGGGGCGGTCAGCGTGTGGATCGACAACGCGCCGGTGCACCACGAGTCGAACCTGGAGCTCCGGCTGTCGGACAAGCCGCATGTCGGCGGACTCGCCTTCACCACCTTCTTCGGCGGCGGCGACCTGTCGTGGGATCCGCCGTTCGACCAGAGTGCCGACTTCGCGGGGTTCGCGGTCGGCCCGGCCCGCATCGGCCCGATCGCGGTCGCGCGTCCGACCACCACCGCGACCCGGGCCCCCTCGGCTTCCCGACCCGCGGCGCCGACGACCACCGGCGGCTGAGCGCTCCCCGACCGGCGCCGGGTGGGCCCGGTTGTGACCCCGCTCGGGTCAGGTCGGCGCCGGGATGTTCTGCAGGCGGACCTGCCCGCGCGCGACGATCTTCCCGTCGCCCCGGGTGATCGTGACCTGCCACAGCTGCTGGACGCGTCCCTGAATGACCGGCTCGGCGACGAGTTCGACCCGCCCCTCGGTCAGCGAACGCAGGAAGTCGGTGCTGTTGTTGACCCCGACCGCGATCTGGCTGCGCTCGGCGACGGCCAGCGACGCGCCGATACTCGCCGCCGTCTCCACGAGGGTCGCGTACAGCCCACCGTGCACCACACCCCACGGGGTGTGCTGGGCCGGGCCCAGCTCGGCGTACCCGGCCACCCGGGTGCCGCTCGACTCGGTCACGACCAGCCCGCTGGCTTCCATGAAAGCGCCGCCGGGCGCCACGGGGCTCGGTGTCCTCATTGGTCGCTCCTCCGCCGGTGAGCCCCGACGCTACCCACCGGTCAGTCAGTCCCCGACGGAGCCGCCCAGTCGGTCCCCGACGGAGCCCATCGGTCAGTCCCCGACCTGGCCGTCGACCTTCTCGCGGACCAGGTCGGCGTGGCCGTTGTGGCGCGCGTACTCCTCGATCAGGTGGGTGACGACCCAGCGGGCCGAAACCGGCTCCCCGCGCAGCGATCCGAGCACATCCAGCGACGGCAGCCCGGCGTAGATCTCCCGCGACCGGTCGCACTCGGCCCGCCAGCGGGCCAGGTCCGCGTCGGGGTCCGCGTCCGGACCAGCGTGGAAGTCACCGTCCGGATCATCGTCGCTGAAGTAGATCGGCTCGACGACCTCGCCGGCCAGCACCGACCGGAACCACTGCCGTTCGACTTCGACGAGATGGCGGACCAGTCCGAGCAGCGACAGGCTGGACGGGGCCACCGCCGGGGTGCGCAGCTGCTCGGCGGTCAGCCCGTCGCATTTCCAGGCCAGGGTGGCCCGGTGGTAGTCGAGCCACCCGGCGAGCATGGTCCGTTCGTCGCCGATGAACGCCGGCTCGCTACGTGTGATCATCGCTGGATTGTTTCAGCGGCCCGGACCGGGGGTCGGGGGTGGGGCCGTCGGACCCCGGGCGCCGGCCCGGACCGGCGCGGTCGGCGGGGGCCGCGAGTCCACCAACGTCGAATACACCAGGCTGGTGGTGACCGAACCGAGGCTGGCGATCCGTCCGGCCAGCCGTTCCAGATCGCGCATGTCCCGGGCCGCCACCTTGAGCACGAAGCAGTCGTCGCCGGTCACATGGTGGGCTTCGAGGACCTCCGGGGTGGCGCCCAGCAGGTCGTGCAGGGGCTTGTAGTTGCTGGTCGGGTAGCGCAGCCGGACGAACGCGAGCAGCGGAAAGCCGAGCTGGTCGGCGCTGAGCGCCGCGTGGTAGCCGGTGATGACGCCGAGGTCCTCCAGCCGTCGGATCCGCTCCCGGGTGGCGCTGGCCGACATGGACAGCCGGCGGGCCAGCGTCGCGACCGACAGCCGGGCGTCGGCGTGCAGCAACTGCAGGAGCGCGACATCGGTGGCGTCCAGCATCCGACCATTCTGCGGCGCCCGACGGACCATTTCACCGTCGGATCCCCGGTCGACCGGACCGAACGCCGTGGAAACGGCCTGGGCGCTCCCGGCCCGGTCGCCCAGCATCGTGACATGGACCTCACCGCCGCCGTGGCGCACTTCCGAAGCCGGCTCGAGTACGAGACCGACGTGTCCGACGTGGCCGCCGCCCTGCGACCCTGGGAACCAGCCGGCCAGGAACCAGCCGGCCAGGAACCAGCCGGCCAGGAAGTGGCGGGGGGCTGGGTCGTCGTCGACACCCGGTCGCGCGAGGCCTGGGACGCCGGCCACCTGCCCGGCGCCGTGCATGTGCCGACGGCGGAGATCCCGGCCCGGGCCGCGGCGGTGGCGCTCGCCGCGCCCCTGGTGGTCACGTACTGCTGGGGACCGGGCTGCAACGGTGCCACCCGGGGTGCGCTGGCCTTCGCGCTCGCCGGATTCCCGGTCCGGGAAATGGTCGGTGGCTTCGAGTACTGGGTCCGCGAGGGCTTCCCGGTCGAGACCGCGGCGGGCCGGACCTACCCGACCCCCGACCCGCTGACCGTCGCCTGCGGCTGCTGAACCCGGCCGGCGGCTGAATCGGGCGGGCGGCTGAATCGGGCGGGCGGTGCCCCCCGGCGGCAGGGCTCAGCCGCCGCCCGGCGGTGGGACGGTGTCCGCCGGGCGGCGGGGCGCGGGACCCGGCAAAGGCCCCGCACGTGTGCGCCCCCTCCAGTGTGCGTCGAACGGGGCGGGTAGAGGTCCGGTTTGCGCACAAGCCAAGAAGATCGGCACCTTCGGCCACCACCGCGACCACACCGGCCCGGCGCGACACGGTGGGCGGGCGGCCCGGAAAGGCGACCCGGTCAACCTTCCCCGAGGATCATGTCGCCGGGGTTTTCGCCGGTCGGTGGGCGCGCTTACGCACCGGACGGTCACTGGAAGCCCCGCGACCCCGCCTTTTGACCAGCAACTGAGCGGTAACCAGGAAGGGTGACAAGGGATCGTGACCGCCCCGCCTACGCTGATGCCCATGCTGGGACTGCCCGACCACATCCGTGCCTGTCTGTTCGATCTCGACGGGGTGCTGACCCCGACGGCGAAGGTGCACGCCGAAGCCTGGAAAGAGATGTTCGACGAATTTCTGCGCGCCCGCGCCGACGCTGCCGGTGACCCGTTCACGCCGTTCGACTCCAGGGCCGACTACGGCACCTACGTCGACGGTCGACCGCGGGCCGACGGCACCCGTGAGTTCCTGCGCTCGCGGGACATCTCCCTACCGGAGGGCCATCCCGACGATCCGCCAGGCGCCGAGACCGTGAACGGGCTCGGCAACCGGAAGAACGAACTCGTGCTGAAGATCCTGGCCGAGAAGGGCGTCGAGCCCTACGAGGGATCGGTCCGCTATGTCAAGGCGGCCCGGGCCGCCGGGCTGGCCTGCGCGGTCGTTTCGTCCAGCGCCAACACCCGGTCCGTGCTCCAGAGCTCGGGCCTGGCCGAACTGCTACCTGACCGCATCGACGGCGTCATCGCCGCCCGGACCCACCTGGCCGGCAAGCCGGCCCCCGACACCTACATCGCGGGCGCGCACCTGCTCGGCGTTGAGCCGGCCGAAGCGGCCGTGTTCGAGGACGCGCTGGCCGGCGTGGAGGCCGGCCGGGCCGGCAACTTCGGCTACGTGGTCGGCGTCGACCGGGTCGGCCAGGCCGACGCGTTGCGCGCCCACGGCGCCGATGTCGTCGTCACCGACCTCGCGGATCTCCTGGCGGACGCATGACCCAGAACACGCCCTACGCCGTCGAACCCTGGTCGGTCCGGGAGGTCGGCATCGACCCGGACGCGCTCGCCCAGGCCGAATCCGTCTTCGCCCTCGGCAACGGCCACATCGGCCTGCGCGCGAACCTCGACGAGGGGGAGCCGCACGCGCTGCCCGGCACCTATCTGAACTCGTTCTACGAGCGTCGGCCGCTGCCGTACGCGGAGGCCGGCTACGGCTATCCCGAATCCGGCCAGACCATCATCAACGTCACCAACGGAAAGATCATCCGCCTGCTGGTCGAGGACGAGCCGTTCGACCTGCGCTACGGCGAGCTGCGGTCCCACGAGCGGGTCCTCGACATGCGGGCCGGCACGCTGGAACGGACCGCCGAATGGGTGTCGCCGGCCGGCGCGGCCGTGCGTCTGCACTCGACCCGGCTGGTGTCGTTCACGCAACGCGCGGTGGCCGCGATCGAGTACGAGATCGAGCCGGTCGACAACGCGATCCGGGTCGTCATCCAGTCGGAACTGGTCGCCAACGAGGAGATGCCGCCCTCCGAAGGCGTCGATCCGCGGGTCGCGGCCGCCCTCGAGGCGCCGCTGCACGCGGAGAGCAACAGCCACCGGGAGCTGCGCGTCGAGCTGGTCCACAGCACCCAGCGCAGCGGGCTGCGGATGGCCGCGACGATGGACCACATCGTCGAGGGCCCGACCGAGATGCTCACGTTCTCCGAGAGCGACCCCGATTCCGGCCGGATGACCGTCACCGCCGTGCTGAAGCCGGGCGAGAAGCTGCGCCTGGTCAAGTTCCTGGCCTACGGCTGGTCCGAGCAGCGCTCGCTGCCGGCCCTGCGCGACCAGGTGGCCGCCGCCCTGACCGCCGCCAAGCGGACGGGCTGGGTCGGGCTGCTCGCCGAACAGCGGGCCTACCTCGACAAGTACTGGGAGTCGTCCGACGTCGAGATCGACGGCGACACCGAGATCCAGCAGGCCGTGCGGTTCGCGCTGTTCCACGTCCTGCAGGCCGGGGCGCGGGCCGAACGGCGGGCCATCGCGGCCAAGGGGCTGACCGGTCCCGGCTACGACGGCCACGCCTTCTGGGACACCGAGAGTTACGTGCTCGCGGCGCTCACCTACACCGCGCCCGACGCGGCCGCCGACGCGTTGCGGTGGCGGCACAGCACGCTGTCCATGGCCCGGGAGCGGGCCAGTCAGCTGGGCCTGCGGGGCGCCGCGTTCCCGTGGCGGACGATCCACGGCGAGGAGTGCTCGGGGTACTGGCCGGCCGGGACCGGCGCGTTCCACATCGCGGCCGACATCGCCGACGCCGTCATCCGGTACGTGTGGGCGACCGGCGACGAGGTGTTCGAGGCCACGGTCGGGCTGGAACTGCTGGTCGAGACGGCCCGGCTGTGGCGGTCGCTCGGCCACCACGACCGGGACGGCCGGTTCCGCATCGACGGCGTGACCGGGCCCGACGAGTACAGCGCGATCGCCGACAACAACGTCTACACGAACCTGATGGCCCAGCGGAACCTGGTCGGCGCCGCCGACGCGGCCCGCCGGCACCCGGACGCGGCCCGCGAACTGGGCGTCGATTCGGAGGAGATGGCCGGGTGGCGCGACGCCGCCGACGCGGTCAAGATCCCCTACGACGAGCGGTTGGGCATCCACCCGCAGTCCGACGGGTTCGCCGCCCACCAGGCCTGGGACTTCGAGGGCACCCCGGCCGACCACTACCCGCTGCTGCTGAACTACCCGTACTTCGACCTCTACCGCAAGCAGGTCGTCAAGCAGGCCGACCTGGTGATGGCGATGGTCCGGCGGGGGGACGCGTTCACGCCCGAGCAGAAGGCCCGCAACTTCGCCTACTACGAGCGGTTGTGCGTCCGGGACTCCTCCCTGTCGGCCTCGATCCAGGCGATCATGGCCGCCGAGGTCGGGCACCTGTCGCTGGCCCAGGACTATCTGGGCGAAGCGGCGCTGATGGACCTGGAGGACCTCGAGCGCAACACCCGCGACGGACTCCACATTGCTTCCTTGGCCGGGGCCTGGTTGGCGCTGGTCGGCGGGTTCGGCGGCATGCGGGACAACGGCGAGATCATCGAGTTCTCGCCGAAGCTGCCCGAGGGCTTCACCCGGCTGGCGTTCAACCTGCACCTGCGCCAGACCCAGCTGCGCGTCGAGGTGAAGCCGTCCGAGACGAAGTACCTGCTCTCCGGGGGCGATGCCATGGAGATCATCCATCACGGCGAGCGGGTGACGCTGAAGTCCGGCAAGGCGACGAAGCTGCCGGTGCCGCCGACGCCCGTTCTGCCCCGGCCCGTCCAGCCGTACGGGCGCGAGCCGCGTAAGCACCGGGTGATGGGCCGGCGTCCCGGCGGGCACTGACCGACCCGGCCGGCCCGGCTGGTTGGTCGGGTCGGCCGTCAGGTCGGCCGGTTGGTCGGGTCGGGCTGGCCCGGGCGGCCGGCCGTAAGGTCCGGTCCGTACCCTCTGCGCGTGGATGCATCACCCGGCTGGGACACGATCGGCGCCTGGACCAGAAGCGGGCACCCGACCGGGGTGGTCGCCGTCACCGGGCTGATCGCCCTGTTCGTGGTGGCCCACGACGGGGCCTGGCGGGTGTCCCGGGGGGCGGTGACGATCGCCCACGAGGGCGGGCACGCCCTGGTCGCCCTGGTCACCGGCCGGACGTTGAACGGGATCCGCCTGCATTCCGACACGTCGGGCGTCACGTTGTCGACCGGCCGCCCGAGCGGGCCGGGCATGGTCGCCACCGCGGCGGCCGGGTACATTGCCCCCTCGCTGCTGGGGCTGGCCGCCGCCCTGGTGCTCGTCTCCGGGCACGTCACGGTGGTCCTGGTGGCCAGCCTGGTGTTCCTGCTGGGCATGCTGATCGCCGTCCGCAACGCCTACGGGGCCGTGTCGATCGTGGTGACCGGCGCGCTCGTCGCGGCCGCGGTGTGGCTGGCCCCGGTCGGGATCCAGGCCGCCTTCGCCTACACCGAGGCGTGGTTCCTGCTGCTCGGCGGCGTTCGGCCGGTCTGGGAGCTGGCCCGCCGGCGTCGACAGGGCCGCGCCCAATGGTCGGACGCCGACCAGCTCGGGCGGCTCACGCCGGTCGGCGCGACGTTCTGGGTGCTGTTGTTCGGGCTGGTGGCGGTGGGGGCGCTGGTGCTCGCGGTGGGGCTGCTCATCCCCAGTCTCGGGTGACCCGTCCGGCGCGGATCCGACCGTCCCGGGCCGCCCCGGGGTAGGACGGGGTCATGAGATTTTCGCGAGTGGAGGTCCCGTCCGGGCCGGTCGTCGTGGTGGCGGCGGAGCTGGTGGCGGCCGATGCGGAGCCGGCGGCGGTGGTCGCGGCATGAGGGTGGTCATCGCGGGTGGACACGGTCAGATCGCGTTGCGGCTCGAAGGGCTGCTCGCGGCGCGGGGCGACGAGGCGGTCGCCCTGATCCGGAACCCGGCCCAGGCCGACGACGTGCGGGCGGCCGGTGGCTCGCCGGTGGTCGTCGATCTGGAGCAGGTCGGCGCGGCGGAACTCGCCGTCCACCTCCGCGGGGCCGATGCGGTGGTCTTCGCCGCCGGTGCCGGCCCCGGCAGCGGACCGGCCCGTAAGGACACCGTCGATCGCGGCGCCGCGGTGCTGCTCGCCGAGGCCGCGCAGGTCGCCGGCGTGGACCGCTACCTGCTGGTCTCCAGCGTCGGGGTGGGGCGGGCGGCGTCGCCGGGCACCGGGGACGGCTTCGGGGTCTATCTGGAAGCCAAGGCCGCCGCCGAGCAGGATCTGATCGGTCGACCCTTGAAGTGGACGATCGTGCGTCCCGGCGCCCTCACCAACGATCCCGGGACCGGCCGGGTCCACCTGTCGACCCAGGCCGCGTACGGGTCGGTGACCCGGGACGACGTCGCGGCCGTCCTGCTCGAGCTGCTGGACCACCCGCGCACCGCGGGGCTCACGGCGGAGCTGATCGGCGGCTCGACCCCGGTCCGGGACGCGGTCGGGGCGCTCCTGCTGTAGACCGGCGGGGCCGCCCGGCGGGGGTGCCGCCCCACCGACGGCCGAAGGCGGCGGCGAAGCGCGGATCGCCCGCGCCCCGCCGCCGCCCGGAGCCGGGTCGGCCGAGGGTCAGCTCGACGCCGTGGCGGTCAGGTCGTAGACGGTCTGGCCGCCGACCGTGGTCGCCTTGAAGTGCGCGGCCACCCAGGTGGCGATCGCGCTGCCGGTTCCGCTGCCACCGGCCTGGCCGCCGCCCCCGCCGGTGCCGGCGGCGATGAAGTAGTGGATCTTGTGGGCGGCCACGTAGGTCTGGAACTGGGCCAGGGTCGGGGACGGGTCGCTGCCGGTGAACCCGCCGATCGCCATGACCGCCTTGCCGCTGGCCAGCTGGTAGGAGGCCGAGTTCATCGACCCGACGGTGGCGGCCGCCCAGGTGTAGCCGGTCGACTTCTTCAGCAGCGCGGTCAGCGCGCTGCTGGTGGTCGCGGTGCCGCCTCCACCGCCGGCGGACGACCCGGTGCCGGTGGGTCGGGTACCGGCGGATCGGGTACCGGCGGACGGGGTCGTCGACTTCGTCGTCGCGGAGGATCCGGACGGGGCCGTCCCGGCCGCGGACGGGCGTCCGGTCGAGGTGCCGGTCGAGGTGCCGGTCGGGCCGCCGGTGCGGGTCGACGAGCCGGTCGCCCCCCCGAAGCCACCCATCCCCCCGCCCTGACCGCTGGGGCCGGAGGCCGGAGTGGAGCCGGTGTGGGGTGTGGCCGCGGTGTCGATCGCGTAGGCGGCCGGCGCGGCGGCCAACGCGATGACGGTCGCCACGGCCACCCCCGCGGTGGCCCGGGCCAGCATTCGTCGGCCGGTCAGCAGCACGGTGGCGGCGGCCAGGGCTGCGATGAGCACGATCCAGCGCAGTTCGGGGTACCAGTTCGGGGTGCGGTCGAGGAGGCGGTAGTCCCACAGCCCGCTGGCGGCGATCAGGACGGCGAGGATGATCCGGGCGGTCACCTGGTCGTGGGCGCGCCACAGGGTGAGGCCGCCGATGGCGACGAGGGCGGCGACGGCCGGGGCCAGCGCGACCGTGTAGTACGAGTGGATCACTCCGCTGCCGAAGCTGAAGACGGCGGCGGTGATGATGAGCCAGGTGCCCCACAGGATGAGGGCGGCGCGGGTGCGGTCCGTGCGGGGGGCCCGGCGGGTGATCCACAGGCCGCCGGCCAGGGCGATGAGGGCGGCGGGCAGCAGCCAGGAGATTTCGCCGCCCATGGTGGTGTTGAACAGGCGGGCCCAGCCGGTGGCCCCGGAGAACCCACCGCCGTTGCCGGAGCCGCTTCCGGTGAGCCGGCCGATGCCGTTGTAGCCGAAGATCAGGTCGAGTTCGCTGTTCTTGTTGGAGCCGCCGACCCAGGGTCGCGAACCCTTGGGCCACAGTTCGACGGCGGCGACCCACCAGCCGGCGGAGATCGCGATGGCGCCTGCGCCGGCCAGGACCCCGGTGATCCGGCGGCGCAGGGTGGTGGGGGCGCAGGTCAGGTAGACCAGGCCGAGGGCGGGCAGGACGAGGAAGGCTTGGAGCATTTTGGCCAGGAACGCGAAGCCGATGGCGGTGCCTGCCAGGATCAGCCAGCGGGTGGCGCCCTTTTCCAGGGCGCGGACGGTGCAGTACGCCGCGGCGACCATGAGCAGGACGAGCAGGGCGTCGGGGTTGTTGAACCGGAACATCAGCGCTGCGACGGGGGTCAGGGCGAGCAGGGCGCCGGCCGCCAGGCCGGCGGCCGGTCCGAACCACCGCTTCACCGTCGCGTAGAGGACGGCGACGGTCGCGACGCCTTCAAGGGCCTCGGGAGCGAGCATGCTCCAGCTGGAAAAGCCGAAGATGCGGCCGGAGAGGGCCATGACCCACAGGGCGGCGGGGGGTTTGTCGACGGTGATGGAGTTGCCCCAGTCGGAGGATCCGAAGAAGAGGGCCTTCCAGCTTTTGGTGCCGGACTGGACGGCGGCGGCGTAGAAG
The DNA here is from genome assembly GCA_026225295.1 of Frankia alni. Classification (GTDB taxonomy): domain Bacteria; phylum Actinomycetota; class Actinomycetes; order Frankiales; family Frankiaceae; genus JAMFSN01. The sequence continues at coordinate 2,742 of JAMFSN010000277.1, read as the reverse complement.
CTGTTGCCGTAGCCGGAGGCGGACAGGTTCCACAGGTAGAGGGCGGCGGTCGCGGCGAGCAGGACAATGAGCGCCGGCCGCACCCACCGCGGATCCGCGGCCGGCGTCAGGCCGTTCGGGTCGACCTCGCCGGCCGGGCCGGCCGGCCCGACCCGGGGGCGATGGCCCGGCGAATCGGGCGCGGCCCGTCTCGCGGGTCGGCCGGGGCCGGGCCGACGTCGGTGGCCTGGTCGTTCGAGGTCAGTGGTGGTCATGGTGGGTTCTCCGTCCGAACGGCGGCCTGGTGAGTCGCGCGGCCGACGTCGGCGCGCGCGGGATGGAGACAGGGAGAATCTCGACGATCCGAAATTGCTGTACCGGGAATATCGGGTGGGCTGGGAAAAGGCTCTCCCGGAAACCCGCGTCGGCTTTCCGATTCTCTGTCACGTCACCAGATTGGCGGCCGCTGCTTATTCTGGCGTGACGGCCCGCTGTGAAGCCGCTGTGAAGCCTCCCGGTGGGTGCGGTGTTCACCGGCTACATTCTGGACGCCCGTTCGGATTGTCCGCGAGGGCCGGGCGGGACGCGGGTACGCGGCCGCGTAGAGCCGCGCATATGGTCCCTCCGCCGCGATCAGGGCGCGGTGCGGCCCAACCTCGACCACCCGGCCGCCGACGACCGTCACGATCTGGTCGGCTCTCGGCGCGAGCCGGAGATCGTGCGTGACCAGGATGACCGTCCGACCGGCGGCGACCACCGGAAGCGCCGCGAGGAACGTGGCGGCGGTGGCCGCGTCCAGGTGCGCCGTCGGTTCGTCCAGGACGAGCATGGGCGCGTTCCGCACGAGGGCGCGGGCAACAGCGAGCCGTTGGCGCTGGCCGCCGGACAGGCGCGCCCCGCCCTCGCCGACCTGGGTGTCGTAGCCGTCAGGCAGCATCCGGATGTCGTCATCGAGCCCGGTGGCGCGGGCCGCGGCCACGATCCGATTGTCCGATGCGCCCGGTGACCCGTACGCGATCGCCGCCCGCACCGTGCCGGCCGTCACGACCGTCTCCTGGGCGACATAGGCGATAGCGCAGCGCAGCGAGGTGAGCGTCAGCCCGCGCAGGTCCCGCCCGTCGAGCAGCACCCGACCCTCGTCAGGGTCGCGCAGCCGCGGGACGAGCCGGGCCAACGTCGACTTGCCCGCCCCGCTCGGCCCGGTCACGACGGTGAAGGAGCCGGCCGGGACGGTCAGCGACACGCGGTCCAAGGCGCTTCGGCTCTCGGCCCGCCGGCTCGTGTCCGGGTAGCGGACCCGGACGTCCTCGAAGCGCAGCTCGCCGTACACCTGGGTGAGTGGGCGGGCCCCGGGCGTATCGACGACGGCTGGGCGGGTGTCGAGCAGCTCGGCCAGCCGGGCCGCCGAGCCGGCGGCGGAACCGGCGCTGACGACCAGGTCACCGAGTGCGTGCACGGGCCCGAAAAGGTAGCCGACGAACGCGGCGAACGACAGGAGACCGCCGACGGTCAACCGCCCGGCGGCGACCTCCCACGTGCCGATGCCGAGGACGGCGAGCACCACGGCCGTCTCGATGAGCCCGGCGACCATGCTGCTCAGGGCGGCGATCCGTGCCTCGGCCAGACTCGCCCGCAACCAGTCGAGACCTCGGTGATGCACCCGCCCGCGCTCGAACGACTCGGTCCCGAGGCTCTGCGCGAGGGCCATGGCGCTCACGTTGTCGTCGACGGCGGACGCGACCGCGCCGTACGCGGCCCGCTCCGCTGCCCCGGCGCTGGTCGCGGCCCGGCCGAACCGGCGCGCGGTCACCAGCAGGACGCCTGCCGCGGCAAAAGAAACGAGAGCCAGGTCCCAGCGCGCGAACAGCGCCGCGCCGCCGAACAGCAGGACGCTGACCAGGCCGGTCAGCGCTTCCACGGGGCCGGCGGACACCATCGTGCCCACTTCGGTCGCGTCGCTCGACAGTCGGGTGACCAGGTCGCCGGCCGGTCGGTGGGCGAAGAAGGAATCGGACATGCCCTGCAGGTGGCAAAACACCCGGTCGCGCAGCCGAAGTATCGTGCTGTGCGTCGCCTGCGCCTGCCGGTACTGCCCGTACGCCGCAGCAGCTCCGGCCCCGGCCGCGAGGACCAACCAGATCGCGGCCGGCCGCCAGAACGCGGCCAGGTCGCCATGGCCGAGCGCGGTATCGGTGATCTGGCCGAAGAGCCGGATCATTGCCGTCTCGCAGGCTGTGGCGAGGACGGTCAGCAGGCCGGCGACCGCCAGGCGGCGGCGGTCCGGTCGGGCGGCCGGCCAGAACCGGCGGAACGTGGCGCGCAGAGTGGACGGTTCCCCGGCGTCGGTCACGGCCGGGGCCCCGGTGGTCGTGGTCGTCGCGGCGTCCGGGCCCGGGCCCGCGAGCCGGTCAGACGTCTTCGTGCGGCGGTCGGGCATCGCGAGTCCTGTCGGTGCATCGTCAAAACCGTGGGTGCTCAACGGTGGAAAGGAAAAAAGGCGACGGGGTTGCTGTGCGCAACCCCGTCGCCAATTTCGGAAAACTACCGCTTCGGCGGCAGTGCACCCTTCCTGGGCGGCTTCGGCGGCGGCGGCTTGCAGTGCCGTCGCCGATTGGCCGGTGGAATGGGCAGCAGTTTCCTCGCGATTGTCACAGCAATCCCTCTCGTCGATCTTCTCGGGGTGGAATCAGCGCTGACGGGAATGAACCTAGCCGCCATTCGGCGGGACCGGCTGTGGGTGGGCTTGAGAATTGCTGTGCATTC
>JAMFSN010000276.1 GCA_026225295.1 Frankia alni | reverse complement strand
GACTGCGACCCCACGACATCGACGCCGTCGAAGGCCACGGCACCGGCACCTCAATCGGCGATCCGCTGGAGGCCGATGCATTGGCCAAGGTCTACGGCCGGGGCCGGGGCCGGGGTGCCGGTCGGCCGTTGTGGTTGGGGTCGTTGAAGTCGACCATCGGACATACCCAGGCGGCGGCCGGGGTGGGGTCGATCATCAAGGTGGTCGAGGCGATGCGTCACGGTCTGCTGCCCGCGACGTTGCACGCCGAGACGCCGTCCCCCCTGGTGGATTGGGACGACAGCGGCCTGGCTCTGCTGCAGGAGCCGCGGCCGTGGCCGGAGGTGGACCGGCCCCGCCGGGCCGGGGTCTCCTCGTTCGGGATCTCCGGCACGAACGCCCACGTCATCCTCGAGGCCGCCCCCGACCAGGCCGGGGCGGCCGCCGCGCCCACCCCGGCCGGGGAAATATGTGTCTGGCCCTTGTCGGGCCGGTCCGAGAACGCTGTGCGCGCGGTCGCCTCCCAGCTCGCCTCCTGGGTCCGGCAGCACCCGCGGACCCCCATCGGCGACATCGCACGTGCCCTGGCGCGGCGGTCGCCGTTCCCGGTCCGCGCCGCCGTCGTCGGAAACCGCGAAACCCTGCTCGCCGGCCTGGAAAACCCCACCGTGGCCTCAGCGACGGTGGGGAAAACAGGGGTGTTGTTCACCGGGCAGGGGTCACAGTGGCCCGGCATGGGCCACGGCCTCGCCGAACGGTTCCCGGTCTTCGCCGACACCCACGCCCACGTCACCGCCGCGCTGGAACAGCACCTGGGCTTCCGCCTGGCGGACATCGATGACATCCACCAGACCGCTGCTACCCAAGCCGGTCTGTTCGCCTACGAGGTGGCTCTTTACCGACTCCTGGAATCCTTCGGCGTCCACGCCGACATGCTCATCGGCCACTCCCTGGGTGAGATCGTCGCCGCTCACATCGCCGGAGCACTGCCCTTGGACACCGCGGCCGCACTGGTCGCCGCCCGGGGCCGTCTGATGCAGGCGTTGCCCGCGGGCGGGGCCATGGTCGCGGTCAACACCGGCGAACACATCCTCGACCTGCCCGACGACGTCGACCTGGCCGCCGTCAACGGACCGACCTCCATCGTCCTGTCCGGACCCGACCGAGCCGTGCGGGCGGCTGTCGCCGGCCTGCCGGTCCGGACCCGTCCCCTGACGGTGTCCCACGCGTTCCATTCCCACCTCATGGAACCGATGCTCGAGGAGTTCCGGCAGGTCGTATCCGGACTGGAGTACGCCACCCCCACGGTCCCCGTCATCTCCAACGTCACCGGGACCCTCGCCGACCCGGGTGACCTGACCGACCCGAACTACTGGGTCCGCCACATCCGCTCGACCGTCCGGTTCGCCGACGGCATCCAGACCATGACCGACGCCGGCGTCACGCACCTGCTCGAAGCCGGACCCGACGCCCACCTCGCGGCGATGGTCGATGTCCCGGTCGCCGTGCTGGGTCGCAAGAACCGTGACGAACCCGCCACCTTCCTGTCCGGACTCGCCACCACCTGGACCACCGGCACCCCCGCCGACCTGACCGCACTGCTCCCGGCCACGACCCCGGCCGACCTGCCCACCTACCCCTTCCAACGCGAACACCTCTGGCTGGCCCTCCCGCCGAGCGCAGGCGACGCCCGCGGCCTGGGCCTCGGGGCGGCTGACCACCCGCTGCTCGGGGCGACGCTCACGGTCGCCGACCCGGGCGGAGTCCTGCTCACCGGCCGGG
>JAMFSN010000275.1 GCA_026225295.1 Frankia alni | reverse complement strand
GGCATTTGTTGATCGTCGCGTTCGTCTTCGTGCTGTTGTTCGGATCGAAGAAGCTCCCCGACGCCGCCCGCTCCGCGGGGCGCTCACTGCGGATCTTCAAGGCCGAAATGCGAGGGCTGCAGGAGGATGTCGCCGCCGATCGGGAACCCGGCCACCGGCCGCCGGTGGGCGACGGCGGGCCGGCCGCCCCGGAGCCGGTGCGGACCGAGCCGTGACCGTCGCGTCGCCCCGGGCCGAACCACGGGGCCGGCCGGCGGCGCATCGTTCAGCGGGCCGTCGACGGCGAGGGGCGGTCGGTGAACGAGTTCACGGTGGTCTCCCCCGGATTCCTCGGGGTCCTGATCGCCATCGGGGCGGGGCTGTGGGTGGTGGCCTGGCTCACCCGGCGACGCCGATTACTCACCCTGACCGCGCTGGTCCCACTCGCCCTGACCTGGTCCCTCGTGAGCGCCGCGGCTCTGGTCAACGCCCATTACAGCTATCTTCCGCACGTCGGTGACGTCACCGACGTGGTGGCCGGCACCGGGGCGTACCACCGGTTGGCGCCGCCGGACCTCGTCCCCGCCAACTACCGCCGCACAGTTCACCGGTTCCCCTCCGGTGGGGTGGTGAGCCTGCCGATCCCCGACCGCGGCAGCGGGTTCGGACCGTCCCGCGCTCTGGTCTACCTTCCGCCGCAGTACTTCACCCAACCCACCCGCCGGTTCGCCACCGTGTACCTGATCCACGGCTCCCCCGGGTCGCCGGCCGACTGGTTCCGCGGCGGCGAAGCCGGGCAGACGGCCGGCCGTTCCGCGCGAGCGGGCCGGCCCGTCATCGTCATCGCCCCGCGGATGAGCCGACGATGGACCGATGATCCCGAATGCCTCGACGGTCTACACGAACACGTGGAGAGCCACCTGGTCGACGACGTCGTCCCCACCGTCGACACCGATCTCCGGACCGTCGCGGCGCCTGCCGACCGGGCGCTGGGCGGCATGTCCGCGGGCGGTTTCTGCGCCCTGAACCTCGGGCTGCGCCATCGGAACACCTTCGGCGCCATCCTCGACCTCTCCGGGCTGACCCACCCGACCCACGCGGGCGGTCTGAGCTCCCTGATCGGCACCGGCCCGGCCGCCCACGCCACGGCCCTGGCCAACAGCCCCGACGTCTACGCCGCGACGCTGCCCGCCGGGCCCCGCCCGCGCATCTGGCTCGACGCCGGAGCCGGCGACCGCGAGGTCGCCCGGGCCCTGTCGCGGATGCGCGTCCTGCTCGCGGCCGACGGGTTCGAGGTCACCCTGCACCTACGACCGGGTGGGCACAGCTTCGCCGTCTGGCGGCCGGCCCTGAACGCCGCCCTCGCCTGGTACACCACCGGCCTGGAGCCATGACCCGGCGGCCCCGGCCCGCGCACGCTCACGTGGGCCGCGGATCGTTGGTCTCGGGAGGGGGAGCAGGTCAGGCGGCCTCGGTGAGCGAGCCGGTGGCCACGTCGAAGATGAATCCGCGGATGGCGTCCTTGTGCGGCACGAAAGGGTTCGCCTTTATGCGCGCGATCGACTGGCGCACGTCCTCTACCGGGTCGGTGAAGGATTCGGCGGCCCATTCGGGCTTGATCCCTGTTTCGTCCTGGATCGAGCGCTTGAAGGCGTCGTCGGTGAAGGTCAGCATTCCGCAGTCGGTGTGGTGGATGAGGATGATCTCTCGGGTGCCGAGCAGTCGCTGGCTGATGGCGAGGGAGCGGATCTCGTCGTCGGTGACGACGCCACCGGCGTTGCGGATGACGTGGGCTTCACCGTCGCCGATGCCGAGGATCGCGTACACGTTGAGCCGAGCGTCCATGCACGCGACGACGGCGATGTGTTTGGACGGCGGCATCGGGAGCGGGCCGGCGAAGCTCTGTTCGTAGCGGGCGTTGTTGGCCAGGTAGTCATCGGTGACTGACATGGGTCCTCTTCCAGGGTCGGGTGCTATTGGTCCAGTGCCGCTACGCGGTGTGTGGCTCGCCAGCCCAGGAAGCGCGCAGCGCCGCGCTGGACGCGCCAACAGCGGCGACCACGTCGGCGGGGTCGACCGCCTTCGGTGCGTCACCGAAGACGGTCGACAGGCCGTCCACGGCCCGCTCCGCCAACGGTCGCCACGTGCGTTCCCAGGCCGCGAGGACGGCCGCGTTGCCGGGGCGGCTGGCCGTGGCGTGCCGGGCCAGGTTGGTGCTCCACGCCTGGCTACGTGCGCTGTCGACGCCGGAGTCCCGCAGCAGTTGCGCGGTGAGGCCGTCGCCGTTCGCCTGCGCCAGATCGGCGAGCCCCGTCTTGAACAGGGCGTCGAGAGCGGGCTTGACGACGAGGTTGAGAGCTACGAACGCCTCGCCCCAGTCGTAGGCCAGAAGGAGACGTTCCAGCGTCTCGCGGGCCGGCTGCCATACCGGGTCGTCCTCCCAGAAGCGGCGCGCGACGGTGCTGTCGGCGAGGTCGTGGCCGTGGGTCAGGGACAGGGACTTGGCCCGGTAAGCGATCCACTGGAGGGCCCGCAACTCGTCGGCGGCCTGGAAGAAGGCGGCGTTCGTGACGTACGCGCTCGGCCCGAGTTGACCGACGTAGAGGCTGGTGATCTGCAGGACGTGGAGGGCGTATCGGGCGGGCAGGTAGAGCCGGCCCAGAATGCCGACCCACGCCGGATTCAGGTCGGTGTCCGCGTCGAGCGCCTCGAAGTGGTCGACGACCCCTTCGGCGTAGATCTCACGGTCGTGCTGGAGCGCGATGTAACGCCGGTAGTTGAGCTGGCTGGGGTCCCGGAATCCCTCCCAGTCCACGCCGCGCAGGGGCGATCCCTCCCGGTAGCGCAGGTACCACCGGTTGATCGCGCTGTCGGGGTCGAGGTCAAACGGAGCGGGTTCCCGGCCGAAATGGTAGTGAAAGTGCCCGGTGACCGCCTCGTATTCGTTGGGCCGGCGGCGGACCCCGTCGAAGACGCTCCACGTGCGCAGAGGCCTCGCGTGCGGTGCGGCAGTCATGGTTAGTCCTCCCTTTCCAGATACCAGACGAGTTCGTCGTCGCCCACGTACTTCATGCGGCCCGCGAAGCCGGCAATGGCTGGTTCGAGGGTGGCGAGCGGCACGGACCGGCCGGCCGCGTCCTCCAGGCTGGCCCGGGTCAACCGCAGGAACCGCGGCGCGTGGATGCGCACGTATCCGTTGTGGTCCTCGACGACGAGTGTCTGGTCGGGATTGTCCTTCTCGATCGCGGTCTGCAGCGCCTCGACGACGTCGGGGTCGAACCCCCGCACGACGGGACCCACCAGGCGCGCGCGGCCGTTGGTCATGGAGATCGCCTCCCTGTCGATAGCACGGTCAGCCTCCGCGGCATCGGTTGTAGTGACGTCGGCCGTCCCGCGGAATTCCGACGAAGATCCGCTCAGTGGTGGCGAAGGTCGGGAAGCTGTACAACCGGCAGTCGCTCGGGTTGAGGCTTTCGCCGGTGGCGAGGTCGAATTCCCAGTTGTGCGCGGCGCAGGTGAGCACCCCTTCGTCGAAGGCCCCGGCGGCCAGCGGGAATTCCGAGTGCGGGCACGCCGCCTGGTACGCCTTGAGCTGCCCGCCGGGCAGATGAGCCAGCAGCACGCGGTCGGCCCCCACGTCCACCTCGACGACGTCGCCCTCCCACACGTCCTCGAGTGCCGCGACGTCGGCCCAGGCCACCTCGGCGCTACTCATCGAAGCGGTCCCTCATCGAAG
>JAMFSN010000274.1 GCA_026225295.1 Frankia alni | reverse complement strand
TGGCCGCCCTGCCCCTGACCCCGAACGGGAAGGTGGACCGGGCGGCGCTGCCGGCCCCCGGCGGGCAGCGCCCGGACCTGGCCGGGGAGTACGTGCCCCCGTCGACCCCGGCCCAGGAGCTGCTGGCCGGGGCATGGGCGCAGGTGCTGGGCACTGACCGGGTCGGGGTGCACGATAACTTCTTCGACCTGGGGGGTCACTCGCTGCTGGCCACCCGGGTGATCTCCCGGGTCCGGGACGTACTCGGGGTGGAGGTGCCGCTGGCCGCGCTGTTCGATCACCCGACCGTGGCCGGGCTGGCCGCCGCCATAGAGGCGGCGGGACCGGGGACCGTGGCCCGGCCGGTGACCGTGGCCAGCCGTGACGGGGTGCTGCCGCTGTCGTTCGGGCAGCAGCGGCTGTGGTTCCTTGACCAGCTGGAGCCGGGGTCGGCGGAGTACGTGGCGCTGGTGCCAGTGCGGCTGGGCGGGGACGTTGACGTGGCGGCGCTGGGGCTGGCGCTGGGCGCGGTGGTGGCCAGGCACGAGGTACTGCGAACCCGCCTGGTCGCTGACGGGGACGGGACCGCCCGGCAGGTGGTCGACCCGCCGTCGCCGTTCCCGCTGCCGGTGGCAGACGTGTCGGGGGTGCCCGACCCGGTCGGCGCGGTGCGGGCGCTGGCCGTGTCCGTCGCGGGCAGGGCGTTTGACCTGGCGGCGGAGCCGGTGATCCGGGGGTGGCTGGTCCGGGGCGAGGCGGCAGGGCAGGTGCTGGCGCTGGCGGTGCACCACGTGGCCTTCGACGAGTGGTCGGACGGGATCTTCCGCCGCGAGCTGGCCGCGTTGTACGAGGCGTTCCGGGCGGGGCGGGCGGACCCGCTGCCGCCGCTGGGGGTGCAGTACGCGGACTTCGCCATCTGGCAGCGGCAGTGGCTGTCGGGCCAGGTCCTGGAAGGGCAGCTGGCCTACTGGCGGGAGCGGCTGGCCGCGCTCCCGGTGCTGGAGCTGCCCGCTGACCGGCCCCGCCCCCCGGTCCGCTCGACGGCCGGGGCGGTGACGGGGTTCAGCGTCCCGGCGGCGACCGCGGCGGGCTTGCGGGCGGTGGCGCGTGAGGGCGGCGCGACGATGTTCATGGTGCTGCTGTCGGCGCTGGCGGTACTGCTCGGCCGGTACTGCGGGACCGACGACGTGGTGGCGGGCACCCCGGTGGCGAACCGGAACCGGGCCGAGACCGAGGGCCTGGTCGGGTTCTTCGTCAACACCCTGGTCATGCGGGCCGACCTGTCAGCAGACCCCTCCTTCACCGGGCTCCTGGCCCGGGTCAGGGAAACCGCCCTGGGCGCTTACGCGCACCAGGACCTGCCGTTCGAGCGGCTCGTGGACGAGCTGTCCCCCGAGCGCGACCGCTCCCGCACCCCGCTGTTCCAGGTGCTGTTCAACTACTTCGCCCGCGAGGAGCGGGACCTGGCCGGGCAGGTCCCTGCCGACGGCCGGGACGGGGACGGCGCGGCCAGTGACGGTGCGGTCGGGGGCCGGGAGGAGGCGGCGGTGCCGGGCAGAGGCGAGGCGGTCACGAAGGCTGACCTGCGGGTGATCCTGACTGAGGGCGGCGGGGGCCTGGCCGGGCTGGTGGAGTACAGCACGGCGTTGTTCGACGCGGCGACGGCGGAGCGGATCGCGGGGCACCTCGGGGTGGTGCTGGAGGCGGTCGCCGGGGACCCGGGGCGGCGGCTGTCGGGCCTGCCGCTGCTGACGGCGCCGGAGCGGGAGCAGCTGGCGGCGTGGAGCGAGACGCCGCCCGCGCCGGAGGCGGTTGCGGCCGGGGGGGTGCACGGGCTGGTGGCGGCGCAGGCGGCGGCGCGGCCGGACGCGGTGGCGACCGGGTCCGGCGGGGCGTGGGTGACTTACGGGGGGCTGTGGGAGCGGGCGGGCCGGCTGGCGGGCTACCTGCGGTCGGCCGGCGCGGGCCCGGAGTCGGTGGTGGGGCTGTGCCTGGAGCGGGGCACGGAGATGACGGTCGCGATGCTGGCGGCGTGGCTGGCGGGGGCGGCGTACCTGCCGCTCGACCCGGGCTACCCGGTGGGGCGGCTGGCGTTCATGCTGGCCGACAGCGGGGCGGTGATGGTGGCGGGAGCGTCGGGGACGCTGGGTGCCTTGCCGGCGGGGCGGCTGCGGGCGGTGGAGCTGGACGACCCGGCGGTGGCGGCGGCGGTCGCCGCGTGCCCCCCGGTGCCGGCGGCGGGCGGGGTTGAGCCAGGTCGGCTGGCGTACGTGATGTACACGTCGGGGTCGACGGGGGCCCCGAAGGGGGTCCAGGTGACTCACGGGGGGCTGGCGAACCTGGCGGCGGCGCAGCGGGCGCTGCTGGGCGGCGGGGGCGGGGCGGTGCTGCAGTTCGCGTCGGCGGGGTTCGACGCGTGGGCCTGGGAGCTGGTGATGGCGCTGGCCGCGGGGGGCACGCTGGTGACAGCGGCCGAGGCCGAGCGGGCGGACCCGGTGCGGCTGGCCGGGCTCGCGGCGGCGCGGGGGGTGGCGGTGGCGACGGTGCCGCCGTCTTTGCTGGACGTGCTGCGCCCGGGTGACCTGGCGGGGGGCGGGACGCGGGTGACGGCGGGGGAGCGGCTGGGCGGGGGGGCGGCGCGGGCGTGGGGGGCCGGGCGGCGGCTGCTGAACGCCTACGGGCCGACCGAGACCACGGTGTGCGCCAGCGCCGGGGACGTCGATCCCGGGTACCCGGGGGCGCCGCCGATCGGGCGGCCGATCGCGGGCACCCGGGT
>JAMFSN010000273.1 GCA_026225295.1 Frankia alni | reverse complement strand
GCTCGACGGATTGCTCGTCGCCGATGATGACGGCGTCTTGGACGCCCGCGGCGTGGCCACGGTCGAGGATGGCCCGGTAGGCGCGAACCTGCTCGATGCGGCCGAATTGGCTGGCGACCCACTGGCGACGCTCGGATTCATGGTCGGTCACACAGACGAAGGTCGCTGCCACGATCCGCGGCGCTGGGCGGCCGGCAGCGGCTTCGGTGATGGCGGGTGCGATGTGGTCGGCGATGGCGCTCGGCGTCGCCCAGTTGGTGATCGTGCCGTCCGCGAACCGTCCGGCGACCTGGAGCATCGCCGGGGCGAGGGCGGCCACGAGCAGGGACGGCGGTTGCGCGTCGGGGACGGTCACCGTCCCGGCGGCCGTGAGCGTCTCACCCTGGTAGGAGACGGCCTCGCCATGGAGTAGCGGCGACAAGGCGGACAGGTACTCGCGCAGGTGCCGTGCGGGCCGGTCGAAGGAGTAACCGTACTGACCTTCGATCACGAACTTGTTGCTGACGCCGATACCGAGAGTAAGCCGGTTACCGACCGCGGCTTGGACGCTGAGGGCCTGGCTCGCCAGGACCAGGGGGTGGCGTGGGTAGGTGACGACGATCGCCGTGCCCAGGTCGATGCCGGGTACGTGGGTCCCGGCGACGGTGAGCGCGGTCAGGGCGTCCCAGCCGTCGTTGCCGCCCAGCCAGGCGCTGGCGAGGCCGGCCCGCGCTCCCGCCGCCACCTGGCTGGTGATCTGCTGCAGGGACGTCGCCTGTGCGCCGATCCAGATCCCGATCCGCATCTCATCCTCCACCTAACCGGACGGATATCGTCCGCTTGTTTGAGACGGTAGCCTTCCGGAAGGAGATCGTCCACTTAGGAGGATGGGAGTGCGGGCCGACGCGCAGCGCAATCGCGCCCAGATCGTCGCGGCCGCCCGGGCGCTGTTCCTGGACGAGGGGCTGACCCCTCCGATGGAGGAGATCGCCCGCCGCGCGGGCGTCGGGGTAGGCACCCTGTATCGCCGCTTCCCCGACCGCGACACGCTCATCCACACCGTGGCCGCGGACACCCTCCGACTCCTCGGCGACACCGCCCGCACCGCCTGGGAAGAGGAACCGGACGCATGGCACGCGCTCTCCCGCTTCCTGCACCGCTGCTCCGAGCTTCAACTCGGCCGGCTGCAATCCATGCTCGACGCGCAGCAGCACGAGACCATCCGCGCCAACCCCGAACTCCACCAAACCCGGCAGGCCGTGACAGGCATACTCCAGCAGATCATCGAACAGGCGAAAGTCGACAATGCCCTACGCCGCGACGTCGACCTCGCCGACATCGCCACCCTCATGACTCTGCAAGTCCACCCACACTCACAAGTCCCGACCCACATCATCCAGATCGTGCTCGACGGACTCCGCGCCCAAACCCGCAGCCAACCCTGATTCCGCCCACGCCTGCCCAGGCAAACGTACTCACAGCAGAAGAAGAGGAGGAGATTGAGCCTCAACGCTGGTGTTTTAGCGCGGCCCGCAGAAATTCTCGGTTGAGCCGGCCGAGCGCGTCCTGTGAGATCCCCGCTCCGGGCCGCCTGCGGCAGGAGGTTCAGGTGGGCGACTTTGACCGAGGTGAACAGCATCGCTGAACCGTTCGGGCAGGCCGCGACGCGCGCCCCCCGCAACCGATGCACTCGGCGTTCTCGAACGCGAGGTCCGCGTCCGGCTTCGGCGCCAGTTGCGAGTGCACCCGCGCTCGCGGCAGCGCAACGGTCTCGTCGAAGCCCGCGCTCGTCGCGATCGCGAGCGGCGTCCGTCAATGCCCGCTTCATTCGTCGACACATCAAAATGCGCGGTGCGATCAACAGCACGGATCGGCGCCCGGGTTACCTCGTGTGACTGGCCGAGGATGTGGAGAGATGGATCTCGGCGGTGCGTCGGACGACGTAACCCCCCGCCCGGGGGCTTCCCGTCGAATAGACGGTTCTGCGGCGCGGTCGAGAGCCGTACGGGGGACCGCGTGGTCGGTCAGCGCACAGGGTCCGGCGGGTTAGTGGGCTTTGCGGTAGGCGTCGCGGACGGTGGCGGAGATGCGGCCGCGGTCGCTGACGGTGTGACCGTTCGCGCGGGCCCATTCGCGGATGGCGGAGGTTTCGTCGGTGCTGGCGGACTGGGCAGCGGGCCGCGCTGTCGTGGTCGCGGTGCGGCGGGTGGTCCGTCCGCCGGTGCGCCGGGCAGTGGCGACGAAGGGGGCGAGTGCTTCGCGCAGGGTGGTGGCGTTCTTTTCGGACAGGTCGATGTCGTAGGTGACGCCGTCGAGGGCGAAGGTGGCGGTTTCGTCGGCGTCGCCGCCGTCGAGGTCGTCGATGAGCGAGACGATCGTCTTTTGTGCCATGGCGGGTGTTCTCCTGTCGAGGCGATGGAACTTCTCGGCACACAGTGGGATGAGCCCGGGATGGACTTCCTCACCGGTAACCTTGTAGCGGGCCGACGGCGCCGGGTGAAGGCTACGTCGATCACGGTCCCGTGGTCGACGCAAGCACCGACATGATCGGTCGCCGCCGTATTTGCTCTGAAGCATAGCAGCTCGCTCGGGATAAGGGCCGCCGGCGGGCAGCCGGGTGTGTGTCGTATTGGTTTTGCGCGACGCGGGTTAGGTGGCTACCGGCGGTGGCCTAAGACGGCGGACGAATCCTGTCTGGCGACGGGCCCGCGTCGTCCATTGGTGGAGCAGGCCTGCCGCTTCGGCGGAGGGTGGACAGCCTGCTCCGCGGTTGCAGACCGGCCCGGTGTCGGCGGAATTCCACGGGCCGTGGCCTACGCTGTCCGGATCGGCGGCATGGACGGTGAGGGTTGCGGGGCTCGGACTGCGTCGGCCCTTTGGCGCCCGATGCCTCTGCCGCCGACACGAACGCCGGATCTGACCTTCTTTCCGAAGCACAACCGCGGGACGCCTGGTGGTGTGGCGCCCGCTACCGAACGTCGCGGCGACCCGCTCTGCGTGGCGTCGGTGGGAGGTGCTTCGACGAGGTTGATTGTGTCGCGCGGTAATTCGGGTTCCGGACGGTCCGCTACGCGCTCGACCACGGCTGGCACGTCATCCTGGAAGGAATCTTGGACGTCGGACACTACGGCGACAGGCTGCAAGCCTTGGGCGACGACCATAGGGGCCCGACGCTGCACTACTACCCCGACGTGTCGTTCGCCGAGACGGTGCGGCGGCACGCCACGTGTCCACTCGCCGCCGCGATCGGGCCCGACCGGAGCCATGGCAACCCTCCGACAGTCACGTGAGTGTCACAGTTGCGGCAGCAGCGACCTTCCCGCCGCCCGCCACCCGAGGACGGCGGGAAGATGGCGGGCCAGCCACGGACCGGGGCCGGGCCGCCGGTTCAGCTCGGGTCGGCTTGGTCGATGCGGCCGGCGGTGTCTCCGTTCACCGCGTTCACCAGGTATTCGACGTTGCGGTGGTCCTTGCTGCCGTAGTTGTAGGGCATTGATGTGAGCTTCGGGGCGCTGCGGACCCGGACGTCGGTACCGTCGGACGCAGGGTGAACGTCTACGGTGATCCGTTCGCCCCAGCTCTGCCAGCTCATACCCGTCCGGGCGGCAATGCGATCGACCTCGTCAGTTGTCTCGATCCGAGCCGACAGGGCGCGCAGGGCTTCCAGAACGCGTTGCCGAACGACAGCGGGCTCCGCCTTCACCCGGACCGACTGCTCGCCGCCGAGATCAGTCTGGAGAAGCAGCGCAACGGTTCCCAGAACCGCTGACGGGACCACAGCGACCACCAAGCCAGTCCACAGATCACCCGAAACCAGTCCCGCCACCACACCGGAAGGAACACCCGTCCAGAGCAGAACCTTCAAGTAGAGACTTACGACCCGCATCGAATTCTCCTATGCCTTCACCGAACGTCGACACGATCGGGCACCACTTGCCGGCGCGAGTTGGAGGACAGTCCGGTGTACGCCACCGGCAAGTTTCTGGTCACCGGGTCGTACGCGCCGTGCGGTGAGCGGGCGGACCGGACCTTGCGGGACGGCTCAGCTCGAGCGTCGTGCCGCTGTCATGATCGAATGGCCGGTGAGGTGACGG
>JAMFSN010000035.1 GCA_026225295.1 Frankia alni | reverse complement strand
GGCGCCCCCGGGCGGCGGCCCCCGCAGGGGGCCGCCTTTACAGACGTACAGCTAATTTGTCCCCGCTTGCTTTCTAGCAGTCATTTCCGGGCGATCCGTCGGCCCGCTGATGTCGGTCCGGTCCGGTCCGGTTAGGGCGGCGAGGTTGACCCGTAGGTGGATACGCCCGACGCCGGCCGGGGCGATGACGCGGGCTGGGCAGCGGTGGCCTTCGTCGTCGCCGGCCACCACGTCGGCGCCGATAGGGAAGGGGGCTCCGGGCGTGGCGTGGCGGCGCAGCGCGGAGGTTGTCCCGTCGGGGGTGATGTCGTTGAACGTGACCCAAACGTCGTAGCCGACCGGTCGGCGCTGTCCGGCCCCGGCGGTGAACGCGGCGGCGTGGACGGCTCCGTCGGGGTCTGCCACGGGCTACGCCTGGGTGTTCCGGTCGGCGGCTGTCTCCTCGTCGGCTGCCACGTCTTCGGTGTCCTCGCCGGGCGCGATCTCGAATGGGATCACGGCGTAGCTGCCGGCGAGGTATTCCTCAGCCCATTGCTCGGCGCGGTCGATCGTGTCGAACCCGCCGACCCCCCGCAGCAGCCGGGGCGGTTTGTCGTCGTCGGTTTCCACGACCAGGTACAGATTCGGGCCCGCGCCGACGTACGGCGATCCGCCGAACGTCCAGACCGGCACGTGTGCTGGCGCCTGGTCTGGGTCTGGGCCTGCTTCTCCGGGGCGTTGTTCGGGGACGTTCATAGCCGGACTAGATTCTCGCCGACCATGAACGCCTGGGCGAGGGCATTCCAGGCCCGGTGCGAGCAGGTCACCACCGCCCGGTCCGGGAAAGCGCCGTTACGGATCGCCACGCCACCACCGGGGACCATCGCGACCTGGAGTTCGTCTGGGTGGTGTCTGTTGCTGTAGGTGGAGGTCCGCCATTCCAGCGCGGTTAGGTCAAGGTGGGTCGAGACCGGGATGGCGTCGCGGCTGGGGTCGGCCGCCGTGCGGCGTGGCAACCGAGGGACGATCGGTGGGGTCGGGTCGTGCGGGGTGCCGGTCACCAGGTGAACCGAATTTCGTCGGCTCCGGCTGGGAATGCCAACCATTCTTCGGGCATCACAGCTCTCCTTCGCAAACGGGACTGCGGGATGGATGGGGGAAAGCGGGGGCCCTGGCTGGCGGGTGGGGGTTCTCCCAGGAGGCCCCTGCCAGTCCTGGTGAGCACCCGCCAACCAGGGCGCTGGTGCAGCCCCGGCCGAGTTGTGGATGACGGCCCTCACCCTTGGGGGTGGTCAGTGAGAGACGCGCTCGACCGGGGCTGGTCTGGAAGGGGGGCCGCGCCCGGCCCGGTAACGCACACACCCTCATCTCGCTGGCCGGCGTCGAGGGGGGCTTCCTGATGGCCGGGCGCGGCCCCGGGCAGACCGGGCCGGGTTCCCCGTTGCACCCGACCCGGCCACGATCAACGCAGCCGGCGTAGCCCCGGTCCGGGAGGTGGATCGACGGACAGGAACGCCAGCGGGACGACCGTGTAGTCGTCCAGGTGCTCGCGTCGGGCGTGCTCATCGGCGTCGCTTTGGTGCGGAAACGCCACCACCACCCGGGCCGGGACCCGGTTCCTGCCTTCGTAGACCACCAGCCCGAAGAGCACCGCCGACCGGACCGGCGGGCTGTCGTGCCGGTCGGGTTGCACCCGTACCGGTTGCCGGCCGGTCGGAACGCGTATCGCGTCCGCGGCCTCAAGGACTGGGTGCATCTGTCGTCTCCTTGCGCCTGTGCCGGGGTTGGGTAGCGGACGCTGTGATCGTTCCGGCAGTCCTCAAGGTAGGAAGATTCAGATGCGTGAAGTGACACAGGACAGGCACACGGAGCGCCCCGGTACGCTTACGGAAAGCGGACAGAGATACGGCGAGATGAGAATGGTCCCGTCATGAGCGATGACGTTCACATCGGCGCGCGGATCGCCACGGAACGCAAGCTGCGTGGCCTTAGTCAGCAGCAGCTCGCTCAGCGGGCCTTCGTCTCGCACAGTCTGATCACCAAGGTCGAGCAGGGCCGGCGGCCGGCGTCGCCTGCGATGGTCGCGGCGGTGGGGCGGGCTCTTCGGGTCGACCGGTCCCGCCTGACGGGTCAGCCGTACCGGTTCGCTGACCGGCGGGACGACGCCGTGCATGACCTGGTTCCGGCGTTGCGCCGGGACGTTCTCGCCCATCGTCTTTCTCCGGACCGCGACCGTCCGGTCCGGGCGCTCGACGAGTTGGAGGGCGCGGTCGCGGCGGTGGCGGGCGCGGGTGACCGGGTCGACCTGATGGTGATGGGCACGGTCCTGCCGGAACTGCTGGCCGATGTGCGGCTGGCCTCTCACAGCTATGGCGGGGACGCTGACCGTGAACGGGTGATGCGACTGTGGGCGCACGCCTACGCGGTGGGACGCGGGTTCGCGCTCAACCTCGGGTACTCCGATCTCGCGACGATGATCGCGGACAGGTATGACGAAGTGGCGGCGGTCTGCGGGGACCCGCTGGTCGCGACACTCGGAGATACGAAACGGGCCCAGGACCTGTTGGCCGCCGGGGACTTCGAGGGCGCCGAGCAGATCCTTACCCGGGCCCGGGGTGGCCTTGAACCGGCGGTGGATCGGGAGGATCCGGCCACGTTGGCCGTGTACGGCTATCTGCATCTACGGTCCGCGCTCGTGGCGGCCCGGGCCGGGAACGCGGATGCCACCGGAGCACATCTGGGTGAGGCGGAAGAACTTGCGGGGCGGGTCGACGCGGGTCGCAATGACTACGGCCTGTCGTTCGGCCCGAGCAATGTCGGGATCTGGACGGTGGGTCTCGCGGTCGAACTGGCGGACGGCCCCCGCGCTGTTGCCCGGGCCCGGGACCTCCGTATTGATCCGGCCACCCCACCCAACCGGGTCGGGCATCACTACATCGACCTGGCCCGGGGTCACCTGCTGGCGGGTCATCGTCACGCGGCTTTGGATGCGTTGCTGACCGCCCGCCGGATCAGCCCTCAGCAGGTCCGGCACCACCCGATGGTCCGCGAAACCGTGCACACCCTCGCGCTTGAGGAAAAGCGTTCCTCCGAAACGCTGCGGGGGTTGGCTGCCTGGATCGGGATAGACGAGTAGAACCCCACCCTGGAGATCCAACCGCCCGGGGAACCGGAAGACGGATTCTGTCGATCCGACCCGGGTTCGGATGGTATATTCATAGGGACGGTTGAAACTACGCTTTCCCGCCATATCCGTACTGCGCACGCCACTTATCGGAGCCATCCGGCTAGGAACGGGCTCGGGCGTCGCACCCGCATCATGGCTGCTCATGCCATGGTGCGGTATGCGTCCCTGTTCTCTTCAGTAGAGGAGAGTGCCCGATGTCCTGGGCCGTGTTCTGCTTGTCCGCGTTTCCTTTCCCACGTTAGGGCGTGGGTGAGTTTCATGCGCGGTGCAACGCTGGGCTCCTTGTCGCAGGCCCTGGATTTGCAGGCTATACATGCCTGCTGCGGCCGATCATATGATCTTGGTGATCAAGTCGCTCCCGTGCGGAAAGCCGCAATCCAAGCACAGGACGGCCCGGGCTGATGGCCGCGTCCTTTGAGATGAGTTCCGATCCTTCGGCTTTGGTCTGTGGCGGTAACGGTGACCCGCCTAAAATTGAGGACTCAACTGGCGATGCGCGGGCTGGGTCCCCGGAGGGGGTGGGCGGGTGGGCCGCCTGTTCCCCGGAGTCGCTGTCGGTGGCGGACCGGCACGGGTGGTTGTGGGACCGGCTGGGTCTGTCGGACCGGGAGCGGGCGTGGGTGGCGGCCCGGGTCGCGGAGGCCCCGGCGGCGTCGGACAAGCAGCTGCTCCGGATTGCGGCGATCCTGGCCCGGGGGGACGCGGGACCTGACGTAAGCCAGGTCAGATCCGGAGGAGAGTCAGCCGTCGGGCCGAGTCCGGTCGGGGCGGCGCCGCGAGATCGCCGGAAGGATCACCCCGATGATGATGAACATCGCCAGCGTCCACGCTGCACCTGCGATGAGTGAGTGGACCACGGTGCGGCTAGCGGGCTCGTGATCGAAGACCAGCTGAGCAATGAAGATCCCGACCGTGAAGATCGCACCGGGGAACAACCATGCGGCCGGCCCGGACAGGTTCCGGACCCAGGAGAAATACCGAGAGATCATGATCTCCTTCTCTCCATAGCCGCAGAGGTTATGCGGCGTTCCACGGCCCGAACAGGCCCCGCCAGTCTGGCGCGGGCGTCCGGTGGGCTATCTCCCGTGGGTGTCGTCGCGGAAGGTGATGTGGATGCGGTCGGGGTGGTAGGCGTCTCCCCAGGGGCCGGGTTTGACGTCGATGCGGGTGATGACGTCGCTGAGGACGGCGCGGCGTTCGGTGAGCCCGTGCAGGTTGAGCCACTGTTCGGCGCTGGGTAGGGGCCGGGTCCGGCGTTTCGCGGTCTGGGCCTGCTTGGCTTTCAACGCCTGGATTTTCGCCCGGACCAGGTTGATCGCGGGCAGGGCGTCTTCCTCGGCCATCGCCCGGGTGACCATCAATTCCCGGTAGTGGGCGGCTTGGGCCTCAAACGCGGTGATGTCGGCGGCGATCGGGTCGTCGGCCGGCGGGGCCTGGTCGGGGAACTCCTGCTCGGCCAACCACACCGCGACCAGCGACGTCACCAGTTTCTCGGTCTCGTCCTGCAACGTGTTCGCCTTGACCCGACACTTCGGGTTGACACAGCCGTACTTCGCCGCGCGGCCTGACTCCCACCGGCCGTGGGGACTCATCCGGCGGGCACGCGGCGGACGGCCCTGCATCGGCCCCGCACAGGTCGTGCAGAACAGGAACCCGGGCAACAGGCGGGTATGGACCCGGCCGGTGTTGGTTCGGCGGTCGGCGTCCAGCAGGATCGCGCGGACCGACTGCCAGGTGTCCATATCGAGGATTGCCGGCCAGGCGGCCCGGACCGGTTCGCCGGTCTCCTCGCTGATGACCGGAACCATCCCGTCCTTGCCGCTCCCGGCCAGAGCCACGACGCGGGGGCGGACCAACATCGCTTTGAGTGAGGACGGGTTCCACGGGGCCCCGGTCGCGGTGGCCACCCCCCGCTCGTTGAGATCGCGGGTGATCGTGCCCAGCTTCTCCCCGTGCAGGATCCGGGTCGCGGCGTCGCGTAGCACTTGCGCCTCGGTCGGCTCCAGGACCGATGTTTTGGTGCCGTTGATCGTGGCCGATCGCCAGCCGTAGGCCCGGGGCCCCCCGCCGACCGGCTGACCGGCCTGGCGCATCTGGTCGTGCTTACTCATCAACCGTTCCGCCTTGAGTGCCGATTCGTGTTCTGACCACACCGCGATCGTCTTCGCGACCGCCCGCCCGGTCGCGTTCGATAGATCAACGATGCCGCTCTTGACCGTCTGGACCTGGGTGTCGTGCACCTCCAGCACGTCGATCAACCGGTCCAGGTCCCGGGGCCGGCGGTACAGCCGGTCGGAATGCCAGCACAACACCCCGTCCACCACCCCCAGCCGCAGGTCGGCCAGGAGGTCCTCGAACCGCTCCCGGGGTTTCCCGTTGTAGGCGGACCGGTCGTCGTCGGAGTACACCCCCGCCACCCCCGGGATGATCTCC
Source organism: Frankia alni (assembly GCA_026225295.1). Taxonomy (GTDB): domain Bacteria; phylum Actinomycetota; class Actinomycetes; order Frankiales; family Frankiaceae; genus JAMFSN01. Next base: position 58,731 of record JAMFSN010000035.1, on the reverse strand, counting down.
CACCCCAGCCGCTCCGCCAGCGCTCGGAGTTCCTTCTCCTGCCGCCGCACTCCCAGCTCGTCGTTCTTCGGATCGGCGGAAATCCGCAGGTAGAGCACCGCGCGGCGGGTCCGGAATTGGCCCTGTTCGGCCTGGTCACGGCGTCGGCGGGCGGTCCGGGCATCACGGTCGAGCACTCCGTTAACCATGATCCCAGTGTACCAAGATGTAAGCGCCGACAACATGGCCCTGGCCTGCGGTTTCCACCACGATGTCGCCCACTACGGCGGATACGACCTACGCCTCGGCCCCGACGGCCGGATCCAATGGCGTGCCCCACCCGCCATCGACCCCGACCAGGCCTGGCGAACCAACCACATCCGCGCAGCCCGCGACCCCCACACCCTCTACGAACCGCAACCCGACCCCTAAGAGGGGCCGTCGAGGCGAAAGCAAAGCCCGAACGGTAAACCGGACTATGGCAAGGAGACACCGACGGCGGCGACCGCCGACGCTATTCCCCGCCGCGCCGAGATTAAACGCCGCTGAGCCGACGTGCGACCGGGATCATAATTCTCGGTGAACGTTATTGGACGGGCCGACTGTCCAGCGGGCGGCAGACAGCCGACGCTGTCGTCGACCGTTACGATTGCCGCATGCTGGGAATCCCTGATCATGTTTGCATAGCCGGTACGGCCGAACTGGCAGGTGAGCAATGATCAAGCAGGGTGTTTTCCCGGTCGAACCATGGTGCGTCCGCGAGACCGAACTCAACCTGGACATTCTTGCCCAGACCGAGTCGGTATTCGCATTGTCGAATGGGCACATCGGCATGCGGGCCAACCTCGACGAAGGCGAACCGCACGGCCTGCCGGGGACCTACCTCAACTCCGTCCACGAGCTCCGTCCACTCCCCTACGCGGAGAGCGGTTACGGCTACCCCGAGTCGGGCCAGACGGTCATCAACGTCACCAACGGGAAGCTCATCCGCCTGCTGGTCGACGACGAGCCGTTCGACGTCCGCTACGGCGACCTGAAGTCCCACGAGCGGGTCCTCGACCTGCGGGGCGGCTTCCTGCACCGGACCTTGGAGTGGACCTCTCCGGCCGGCCCGTCGGTCCGGGTGTCGTCCCAACGGCTCGTCTCGTTCGTCCAGCGGTCGGCCGTGGCGATCTGCTACACGGTATCCCCGGTCGACCGTCCGATCCGCGTCGTGGTCCAGTCCGAGCTGGTCACGAACGAGGAATCGGCGAGCAGCACCGACGACCCGCGCGCGGCGGCCACCCTCGACGCGCCGCTGATGGCCGAGCAGCACTCCTCCCACGGCACCCGGGCCGAGCTGGTCCACAGCACCCGACACAGCGGGATCCGGGTCGGCGTGGCGATGGACCACATCATCGAGGCGCCCCCCGGAGCGGTGGTCGAATCGGAAAGCACCGACGACTCGGCCCGGGTGACGGTCGCCGTGACCCTGGCCCCCGGGCAGTCGCTGCGGGTGGTGAAGTTCCTCGCCTACGGCTGGTCGGCGACCCGGTCCCTGCCGGCCGTCAGCGACCAGGTCGCCGCGGCCCTGGTGGGCGCCCGCCGGACCGGCTGGGACGGCATGCTGGCCGAACAGCGGGAGTTCCTCGACGACTTCTGGGCCCGGGCCGATGTCGAAGTGGAGGGCGACACCCAGATTCAACAAGCCGTCCGGTTCGCGCTTTTCCACGTCCTGCAGGCCGGCGCCCGAGCTGAGCGGCGCGCCATTCCCGGCAAGGGTCTGACCGGGCCCGGCTACGACGGTCATTCCTTCTGGGACACCGAGACATTCGTCCTGCCCGTCCTCACCTGCACCGTTCCCCAGGCCGCCGGGGACGCGCTGCGGTGGCGCCACTCCACCCTGCCCATGGCGCAGGAACGCGCGGCGCAGCTCGGGTTGGCCGGCGCCGCATTTCCCTGGCGGACAATTCACGGTGAAGAATGCTCCGGGTACTGGCCGGCCGGCACCGCCGCCTTTCACGTCAACGCCGACCTCGCCGACGCGGTCATCCGCTATGTCGGGGTCACCGGTGACGCCGACTTCGAGCGGGAGATCGGCCTCGAGCTGCTGGTGGAAACCGCGCGGATGTGGCGGTCGCTCGGCCATCACGATCGTGAGGGCGCCTTCCGGATCGACGGCGTCACCGGGCCCGATGAGTACAGCGCGATCGCCGACAACAACGTCTACACGAACCTCATGGCCCAGCGGAATCTACGGGGCGCCGCCGACGCGGCGGCCCGCCATCCGAAGGAGGCGCACGCCCTGGGGGTCAACGACGAGGAAACCGCCGGGTGGCGGGACGCCGCCGAAACCATGTTCATTCCCTACGACGAGGCACTCGGCGTCCACCAGCAGTCGGAGGGTTTCACCCGGCACCAGACGTGGGATTTCGCGAACACCCCGGCCGAGCACTATCCCCTGCTGCTGCACTACCCCTATTTCGACCTGTACCGCAAGCAGGTCGTCAAGCAGGCCGATCTGGTGCTCGCGATGCAGTTGCGGGGCGACGCGTTCACCGACGAACAAAAAGCCCGGAACTTCGCCTACTACGAGGCGATCACGGTCCGCGACTCATCTTTGTCGGCCTGCTGCCAGGCCGTCATCGCCGCCGAGGTGGGCCAGTTGGCGCTGGCCCACGACTACCTCGGCGAAGCCGCGCTCATGGACCTCCACGACCTCGAGAACAACACCCGGGACGGCCTGCACATCGCCTCGCTGGCCGGCAGCTGGATCGCGCTGGTCGGCGGGTTCGGCGGACTGCGCACGCACAACGGGGAAATGAGCTTCAAACCCCGCCTGCCCGACCGCCTCACCCGGCTCGTGTTCGGCGTATCCCACCAGGGTCGCCGGCTGCGGGTCGACATCGGCGCCACGTCGGCGACCTACTCGATCGCCGACGGCGACCCGCTGACCTTCGAGCACCACGGCACGCCCATCACCGTGACGGCCGACCGGCGGACCACCGTCGGCATCCCCCGGCTGGCGTCATCGCCACCCCGGGCCACCCAGCCGGCCGGCCGCGCCCCGACCCTCCACCTGCCCACCACCAAGGCGGCCGGCTCGCCGCCCGACGGCTGAGCCGACCCGCCGGGAACGAGGAGGATCCCCCGCCGATGTCCGGGGGGCGACGGCGGGCGGGCAGGATGGGGACGAGACCGGACCGCCTCACCCCGGGGCGCAGGCCCGGGCCAGGAGGAACGCCGTGGAATCGCCGATCGGGGAGGCCGCCGACACCGCCCGGGCCGCGCTGCTCGCGCAGGTCGCCGACCTGGGCCGTCGGCGTGACCGGACCGCGGATCCGGAAGCCGGCCCGACCCCCGGCCCGACGCTCGACGGTCGCGGGGACCTGACCGGATACCTGCTCGGGTACTACCACCACGTCGCCGCCGAGGACCTGCTCGGACGGGACCCGGCGGATCTGTACGGGGCCGCGGTGTCGCACCGGGCCCTGGCCGCCCGCCGACCACAAGGCACCGCCCGGGTCCGCGTGTTCAACCCGACCCTGGCCGAGCACGGCTGGACCTCGCCCGGCACGGTCGTCGAGGTCGTCACCGATGACATGCCGTTCCTCGTCGACTCCATCGCCGCCGAGCTGACCCGCCTCGGCCGCGGGATCGGGCTGGTCATCCATCCGTCCTGGCGGGTCGTGCGCGACGTGCTCGGCGGGCTGCGCGCGGTGCTCGACGCGGCCCCGGGCCCGCACACCGGCAGCCACGACGGGTCGACGGTCGAATCGTGGATCCGGTGCGAGATCGACCGCGAGAGCCGCCCGGACGGGCAGGACCGGCTGGCCGCGAACCTCGTCCGCGTCCTGCGCGACGTCCGGGAGGCGGTCGAGGACTGGCAGAAGATGCGGGAGGCGGCGGTCCGCACCGCCGGCGAACTGGCCGCCCACCCGTCCCCGGCCGTGCCGCCCGGGGAGAACGACGAAGCCCAGGAACTCCTGCGCTGGCTGGCCCGGGACCACTTCACGTTCCTCGGTTACCGGGAGGCGGAACTGGTCACCGAGGACGGCACCAGCACGTTCCGCGGAATTCCGGGCGCCGGACTCGGCGTGCTGCGCTCCGACCAGGCATTGTCGTCAAGTTTCAATGCCATCCCCCCGGAACGACGGCGCGCCGACCAGGGGCCGCCCCTGCTGGTGGTGACCAAGGCCAGTTCCCGGGCGACGGTCCACCGGCCGGCCTACATGGATTACGTCGGCATCCGAAAGTTCGACGACCAGGGTCGGGTCATCGGTGAACGGCGTTTCCTCGGGCTTTTCTCCCGGGGCGCCTACACCGAGGGCGTCCGGCATGTCCCGGTCCTGCGGCAGAAAGCCGCCGAGGTGGTCCGGCGCTCGGGGGTCGACCCCGTGGGTCATTCCGGCAAGGACCTGCTGGAAATCCTGGAGACCTATCCCCGCGACGAACTGTTCCAGATCTCCGTGGACGATCTGCTCCCGGTGACCTGGGCGGTACTGCATCTGCAGGAACGTCGACGGCTGCGGTTGTTCCTGCGCCGCGACGACTACGGGCGGTTCATGTCCTGCCTGGTGTATCTGCCCCGCGACCGTTACACAACCGAGGTCCACCAGCGCATCGAAGGCATCCTGCGGGCCCAGCTGCGCGGAACCAGCGTCGACTACACCGCCCGGGTCTCCGAATCGGTGCTGGCCCGGCTGCATTTCGTGGTCTGGACGGACCGGTCGCGGGGCATTCCCGACGTGGCCGCCGCCGATATCGAAGCCCTGCTGGTCGACGCGTCCCGGTCCTGGGTCGACGACGTGGCCGAGGCGCTGCGCGCCAAGGTCGGCGACGAGGCCGCGACCCACCTGCTGGCCAACTATCCCGACCCTTTCCCGGCCGCCTACAAGGATGAGTTCCCGGCCTCGGTGGCGGTCACCGATCTCGTCCGGATAGCCGGGCTGGACGCGGAAGCCGGCCTGGCGATGAGTCTCTACCAGCCCTTCGAATCCGGGCTCGGTACGCCGCGGTTCAAGGTCTACCGGGACGGCCCGGTTTCGTTGTCCGACGTCCTGCCGGTCCTGCAGAAACTGGGCGTGGAAGTCCTCGACGAACGCCCGTACGAGATCCTGCGCGGGGACGGGAAACTCACCTACCTCTACGACTTCGGCCTGCGTCACGATGACGACCTGGCCCGCAGTGACGACGACGTGCGGCGTCGGTTCCAGGAGGCCTGCGCGGCGGTCTGGTCCGGGACGGCCGAAAGCGACGGGTTCAACGTGCTCGTGCTGCGGGGCGGTCTCGAATGGCGGCAGGTGATGATGCTGCGCGCCTACTCCCGCTACCTGCGGCAGACCGGGTCGGCCTTCAGCCAGGGTTATGTGGAACGCAGCCTGGCCGCCAACGTGGAAGCGGTCCGGCTGCTGGTGGAGTTGTTCGAGGTCCGCTTCGACCCGGCCGGGCCCGACGGGCCGGAGCGGGCGGCCGCCGAGGAACAGCTCGTCACGCAGCTCAAGGTGGCCATCGACCACGTTGCGAGCCTCGACTCGGACCGCATCCTGCGCTCGTTCCTGGCCGCGATCCGGGCCACCACCCGCACCAACTTCTTCCAGCGCCAGCCGGACGGCACGGCCAAGCCACATCTGTCCATCAAACTCGATCCCCGCCGGCTGCCGGACCTGCCGCAGCCCCGGCCCTGGTCGGAGATCTGGGTCTACTCGCCCCGGGTGGAAGGCGTGCATCTGCGGTTCGGTCCGGTGGCCCGGGGTGGCCTGCGATGGTCGGACCGGCCGGAGGATTTCCGCACCGAGGTGCTCGGCCTGGTCAAGGCGCAGACAGTCAAGAACGCGGTCATTGTCCCGGTCGGAGCCAAGGGCGGGTTCTTCGCCAAACGGCTGCCGAACCCGGCCAGCAGTCCCGACGCCTGGCTCGCCGAAGGGGTCGCCGGCTACCAGACCTTCATCCGGGGTCTGCTCGATCTGACCGACAACCTGGTGAAGGAAACGGTCGTGCCGCCGGCCGGGGTGGTCCGCCACGACGGGGACGATCCCTATCTGGTCGTCGCCGCCGACAAGGGCACCGCCACGTTCTCCGACATCGCCAATGCGCTGGCCGTCGAATACGGCTACTGGCTGGGCGACGCGTTCGCGTCCGGCGGTTCGGTCGGCTACGACCACAAAGCCATGGGGATCACCGCCCGGGGGGCCTGGGAATCGGTGAGCCGGCATTTCCGCGAACTGGGGGTCGACACCGCCCGCGACGACTTCACCGTCATCGGTATCGGCGACATGTCGGGCGACGTGTTCGGGAACGGGATGTTGCTGTCCGAGCACATCCGGCTGGTGGCCGCATTCGATCACCGGCACATTTTCCTCGATCCCGATCCGGATCCCCGGCGGTCGTTCGCGGAACGTCGCCGGTTGTTCGAACTACCCCGCTCGTCGTGGGCCGACTACAACGCGGACCTGGTCTCGGCCGGGGGTGGGGTGTATCCCCGGTCGGCGAAATCCGTCCCGGTGAGCGCGACGGTGCGGGCCGGCCTCGGCCTGCCTTCCGACGAGGTCGAGCTGACGCCGGCCCGCCTCATCGGCGCGATTCTCACCGCGCCGGTCGATCTCCTGTGGAACGGCGGGATCGGCACCTATGTGAAAGCGTCCCGGGAACGCAACGCCGAGGTGGGCGACAAAGCCAACGACGGGATCCGGGTCGACGGCGCGGATCTGCGCTGCCGGGTGATCGGCGAAGGCGGCAACCTCGGGCTCACCCAGCTCGGCCGTATCGAGGCGGCCGGCGCGGGCGTGCACGTCAATACCGACGCGATCGACAATTCGGCCGGGGTGGACTGTTCCGACCACGAGGTGAACATCAAGATCCTGCTCGACCGGGTGGTCGCCGACGGCGATCTGACCGGTGGGCAACGCAACACGTTGCTCGCCGAAATGACCGACGAGGTCGGCCGGGACGTGCTGCGGGACAACTACGAGCAGAACGTCGTCATCGGCATCGCGCGGGATCAGGCGCCGACGACCCTGCCGACCCAGCGTCGACTCATCCGGGAACTCGAACAGGACGGGGTCCTCGACCGGACCTTGGAATTCCTGCCGACCGACGCCGAAATCGAACAGCGCATCGCGGACGGCGCCGGGTTGACGTCCCCGGAATACGCCGTGCTGCTGGCCTACGCCAAAAGCAGCCTCACCCAGCAGCTGCTTGCCTCGAACCTGCCCGATTCGGCGTGGTACAGCCGGGCTCTGCGCAGCTACTTCCCCGCCACTCTCACCGAGCGGTACCAGGATCGGTTCGACAGCCATCCGCTGCGCCGCGAACTGGTGACCACCTGCGTCGTCAACGACATGGTGAACCGGGCCGGCACCAGTTGCGCGTTCCGCGCCCGGGAGGAGACCGGCGCCTCCTCCGCCGAGGTGGTCGTCGCCTACACGGTGGCCCGGGAGGTCTTCGGCCTCGAGGACTATTGGCAGCGGATCCACGACCTCGATCACGAGGTACCGACCCGGACCCAGACCCTGTTGTGGATCAAGGGCCGGCAACTGACCGACCAGGTCATCCGCTGGCTGTTGCAGAACCGGCGGCTCCCGATCGACGTCGAGGCCGAGCTGGCCCGGTTCGGGACCGACATCGAGCGGCTCGCGCCCCGGATCCCCGACCTGCTCGAGGGCTCGGAGGCCGAACGACTCCGGGTCCAGGCCAAGGACCTGGCCACCGAAGGGGTGCCCGAGGATCTCGCGCTGCGGGCGGCCGGCCTGCTCAGCAGCTTCGCCCTGCTCGACATCAGCGAGATCGCCGGGCGGACCCGGCAGCCGGCGCAGGACGTGGCCCGGTTGCACTTCTCGCTGTCCGAGCAGTTCGGCGTCGACCGGCTGCTGGGGTGGATCACCGCCCTGCCGATCACCGACCGGTGGCAGGCCCTGGCCCGCGCCGCGCTGCGGTACGACCTCTACGCGGCGCTCGCCGGGCTCACCACCGACGTGCTGGCCACCACCCCACCCGGCACCACGACCAGCCGGATCACCGCCTGGGAGGCGGCCAACGGGGAAGGCCTGGCCCGGGCCCGGGGCACGCTGAACGAGATCATGACCGGCAACGTCTTCGACCTGGCCACGCTGTCGGTGGCGCTGCGCACGTTCCGCACTCTGACCCGGAACTGAACCCGGACCCGGAACTGAACCCGGACCCGGAACTGAACCCGGACCCGAATTACCGCATCGGCGCCGGGCCGCGGGGTGACACTGACGGTCGGGGACCGGCCGGCGCGGCGTCGGGAGGGCGTCGCGCTGCTCCGCACGGTCGAGGTGCTCGTCGCCCGGCGGGCGGCCGCCCAGTTCAGCGGGCCGGTCTCCACCGAAGCGGTGAAAACCGTCAACCTGCACCTGGAGCGGATCGAGGCGCTGGCCGGCGGGAACGAGGAAACGGCCGGGCTGGCCGAAACGGCGGGCTGATGCCCGAGGCCGGCGAACCGGGGCCGCCGGCCGTCGGGATCCGGTCGGCGTTTGCCGGCGGCCCGGCCGGGGAACGCCAGCCGCCAACCCCTCGATCTTGCCAACCCGAACGGGCACAGGTGGTCGATCATGTATCTGGTCTGCGGATCGCGCGGCAACATCGGCGCGGAACTCGTCCGGGCCCTGGCCGGCGCCGGCGAACCGGTCCGCGCGCTCACCCGCAGCGGCGGGCTCCCCGACGCTCCGGACGGCGTCGAGGTGGTCCACGGCGACCTCGACCGGCCCGAGACGCTGAGCAAGGCCCTGGTCGGGGTGAGCGGGATGTTCCTGCTGCCCGGCTACCAGGACATGCCCGGGGTGCTGGCCGAGGTCCGTCGGGCCGGGGCGGAGCGGGTCGTCCTGCTCTCCGGCAGCTCGGCCGCCGGGGGCGACGAGAGCAACGCCGTCTCCGCGTACATGATCCGGTCCGAACGCGCCGTGCGGGAGTCGGGGCTGCCGGCGACCTTCCTACGGCCGTTCGGGTTCATGTCGAACACCCTGCGCTGGTTGCCCGAACTGCAGGCCGGCGACGTGGTGAGCGAGCCGTTCGCCGACGTCGCGATCGGCGTGATCGACCCGTACGACATCGCCGCGGTGGCGGCGGCCGCCCTGCGCTCTGACGCCCACGAGGGACAGGCCTACCTGCTCAGCGGACCCGACGTCCTGCTGCCGGGCGAACGGCTGGCCATGCTGGGCGCCGCCCTGGGCCGGGACCTGCGGCTTGAGGCGCTCAGTCGGGACGAGGCCCGGCGCCGGATGAGCGGGCAGATGCCGCCGGAGTACGTCGAGGCGATGTTCAGCTTCTACGCCGACGGCACCCTGGACGAGTCGCGGGTGGTGCTGACCATCGAACAGGTCCTCGGCCGGCCGCCCCGTCCGTTCTCCGCCTGGGTGAGCGCCCACGCCGACGAATTCCGCTGACCGACGGGCGGTCCGGGACCCGTTGTCGGCTGCGGCACCCGGGCTCCCCTCGATATGGTGTGGTCCCGGGCCGGTCCTCCCCGGGCACCACAGCGCGCCGGCCGGCATATTGGAATCACGCCCGGTCGCGCCTGAGCAGCCGGCGCCGCCCGCCAGCCGACCCGCACCGCGGCCCGACGAACGCGGGCACGCCACCGAAAGGATCCTGACCATGAGCGAGAACAGCACCGTCCTGGCCACCGGTACCCGGCTTCGCAGCCAGGTGTGCGACGCCCAGATCATCGTCGTCCGACCGCCGGCCCAGCCCGTCACCCTGACCTGCGGTGGGGCACCGATGATCGAGATCGGCGCCCCGGTGACCGAGGGCCTCTCGCTCGACCCGGACCTGTCCGGCGGCGCGCAGCTCGGCAAGCGCTACACGCTGGCCGTGGACGACGGCAGCCTCGAGGTGCTGGTCACCAAGCCGGGCAAGGGCACGCTGGCCGAGGGAAGCACCCCCCTGGTACTGAAGTCCGCCAAGCCGCTGCCGGCCAGCGACTGACCCGCCGGCCGCCTGGTCCCGGGCCGCCGGGCCGACCGCGGCCGGGGCCGCCGACCCGGCTCGGAACCGGGCACCCGGGGTGGGTGGCTATTAGTGTCGTTTTCGGAAGAGCGCTTCTACCGAACCGATCGTTGCGAGGATCTCATGAACATCGCGATGCTGCTGTCGATGGCGGCTGACGGTTTCCCGGACCGGGTGGCGATCGGGGACCGCGCCGACGGGCTCACCTTTGCCCAGTGGCGGCGGCTCGCGGACGGGGGCGCGGCCCGGCTCGGGTCGGCCAGCCCCGGTGTGCTGGCCGCCCTGGCGCCCAACGGGATCTTCCCGGCCGTCGGCCTGTTCGCGGCGGCCACCGCCGGCTGGACGTATGCGCCGCTGAACTACCGGCTGCCCGAGACGGCCCGCAAGGAGCTGCTCGCGACGATTGACCCGGCGGTGGTCGTCGGGCCCGACACCGAGAACATCGACGACTGGGTGGCGAAGGCCGGCGAAACCGCCGACGGGCTGACCGGGACCGGGTTCGAGGCCGCGGACGACCCGCGCGCGGTGGCGGTCATGCTGTTCACCAGCGGTACCTCGAGCGCGCCGAAGGCGGCGTTGCTGCGGCACGAGGCACTGTTCAACTACATCGTGAACACCACCGAGTTCGGGTCGGCCGAAGAGGACGAGGCCAGCCTGGTCTGTGTGCCGCCGTTCCACGTCGCCGGGGTCGCCGCCCTGCTGTCGGCGTGTTACACCGGTCGTCGGCTGGTGCCGATGCCGTCCTTCGCGCCGGACCTGTGGTTGAACACCGCCCGCGAGCAGCGGGTCACCCACGCGATGGTCGTGCCGACGATGCTGGCCCGGATCGTCAACGCCCTCCCGCCGGGCGGCCCCGACCTGCCCCACCTGCGCAGCATCGCCTACGGCGGGGCCCGGATGCCGGCGCCGGTGCTGGAGCGCGCGCTCGAGGTGTTCCCGAACGTCAACTTCGTCAACGCCTACGGGCTGACCGAGACCAGCTCGACGATCTGCGTCCTCGGCCCGGACGACCACCGCGCGGCGATCGCGTCCGACGACCCGGCCATCCGGGCCCGGCTGGCCTCGGTCGGCCGGCCGGTGCCCGGCATCGAGATCATCGTCGTGGCCGACGGTGGCGAGCCGGTCGTCGGGGACGCGCCCGGCGAGATCTGGGTCCGGGGCGGTCAGGTCGCGGGCGAATACCTGACCCAGGGCTCCCGCCTGGACGAGGCGAGCTGGTTGAAGACCGGCGACGTGGGCCGGCTCGACCCGGACGGTTACCTCTTCCTCGAGGGCCGGCTCGACGACATGATCATCAGCGGTGGCGAGAACATCTCCCCGACCGAGGTCGAGGACATGCTGCTGCGCCACCCGGCGGTCGCCGCGGCGGCGGTGGTCGGCATCCCGGACGCGGACTGGGGCGAGCGGGTCGGCGCGGCCGTGACCCTGCGCGAGGGCGAAGTCATCTCCGCCGCCGACCTGCGGGCCTGGCTGGCGGAGCGGATCGGTTCACTCAAGACGCCCCGCGAGATCGCCCTGTGGCCGGAGCTGCCGCTCACCCCGACCGGCAAGGTCGTCCGGCGCGAGGTACGCGCGGCCCTGCTGGCCGACTAGTCGCCGGTTTCCCCGCTCGCAGGGGTGGACCGACCGGCCGGCCGGGGCTACGCGGCGGAACCGGACCGGCCGCTCAGCCGGCCGGCGGTCCCCAGTGCGCGGGTGTAGCCGCCCGGGAAGAAGCGCACGGCGGCGTCGACGAGCTTGGCGTCCCGCCCGACGAGCACCCGGCCGCGGTTACGGCCGACGCCGGTGAGAATGGTGGCCGCGGCGACGTCCGGGCTCATCCGGAGCGCGAACGCGGCCTGCCGGCGCCGCTGGGCTTCCTGGGCGGCCGAGATGATCCGACCGTTGGCCAGTTCCTGGTCGATCGCGCGATCGGCAATGGCGGTCCGCACCCCGCCCGGATGCACGCAGGTCACTTTCACCGGGTGGCGGGCCGCGCGCATTTCGATCCGTAACGTCTCGGTGAATCCGCGGACGGCGTACTTGGAGGTGCAGTAGTGGCTGAGTTCCCCCATCGCCATGAATCCGTTAAGGCTCGAGATGTTCACGACGTGACCGTCACCGGAGGCGATCAGGTGCGGGAGAAATGCTTTCGTGCCGTGGATGACCCCCCACAGGTTCACCGCCAGCACCCGGTCGTAATCCTCGAAACTGGATTCGACGATGGGCCGGCCGAGGGCGATACCGGCATTGTTGTAGATCTGGTTGACGGCGCCGAACCGGTCCGCGACGACCTCGGCGAAATCGATGACCGCGGCCCGGTCGGTGACGTCGACCCGCTGGCGGAACGTCTCCGCCCCGAGTTCCCCGGCGGCCCGGCCGGTCTCGGCCAGCCCGTCCTCGTCAACGTCCGAGAGCGCCAGGCGGGCGCCGCGCCGGGCGAGCGCGAGGCCCAACGCCCGGCCGATGCCCGAGCCGGCCCCGGTCACAACCGCGACCCGCCCACGGAAACCGCTCACGACCAGCTCCTTCACTCAACACCGCGTTGACTGGCTCGACGAACCGTCGATACGGTATCGAAAACGAGCCCCGGGGGGAGCTGGTCGCGGTGCCGGTGGAACATCTCGACGTACTGATCATCGGAGCGGGACTGTCCGGGATCGGCTGCGCCTTCCACCTCCAGACCGGCTGCCCGGGCAAGAGCTACGCGATCCTGGAGTCGCGGGCCGCGCTCGGCGGGACGTGGGACCTGTTCCGCTACCCGGGCGTCCGGTCGGACTCCGACATGCACACCCTCGGGTACGCGTTCCGGCCCTGGCCGGGCCGGACGGCGCTCGCGGACGGCCCGTCGATCCTGCGGTACCTGCACGAGACGGCCGCGCAGTTCGGCGTCGACCGGAAGATCCGGTTCGGCCGGCGGGTCGTGGCCGCCCGCTGGTCGAGCGCCGACGCCCGCTGGACGGTGGACGTCGAGCCGGCCGACGGCGGGGAGATCACCCAGCTGACCTGCGGCTTCCTGCTCGCCTGCACCGGCTACTACCGCTACGACCAGGGGTATTCGCCTTCGTTCGCCGGGCGCGCGGACTTTGCCGGCCCGGTCGTCCACCCGCAGGACTGGCCGGCCGATCTCGACTGGACCGGGCAACGGGTCGTCGTGATCGGCAGCGGCGCGACCGCCGTGACCCTCGTGCCGGCCCTGGTCGAGAAGGCCGCGCACGTCACGATGCTGCAGCGGTCCCCGACGTACATCGTCGCGCGGCCGGGCCGGGACCGGTTCGCCGAACGGGTCCACCGGATCCTGCCGACCCGGCGGGCCAACTTCTCGATCCGGTGGAAGAACATCCTGCGCCAACAGTTCTTTTACCGGATCAGCCGAAAGTGGCCCCGGTTCGTCTCGGGCTACCTGCACCGCAAGCTGCGGGCGCAGCTTCCGTCCGGCTACGACATCGCCCGGCATTTCACGCCCCGGTACGCGCCGTGGGACCAACGGATGTGCGTCACCCCGAACGGCGAACTGTTCCGGGCGATCCGGGCCGGTCAAGCCTCGGTGATCACCGACCGGATCGACCGGTTCACCCGCGCCGGGGTCCGGCTGGAGTCGGGCGCGGAACTGCCCGCCGACCTCATCGTCACCGCCACCGGGCTGACCATGTTGATGGTCGGCGGGGTGGAACTGACCGTGGACGGGCGGCCGATCCGGCTCGGCGACCACAAGACGTTCAAAGGAATGATGCTCAGCGACGTCCCGAATTTCGCCGTCACCACCGGCTACACCAACGCGTCCTGGACGCTCAAAACCGACCTCACCGGCTTGTACGTCGGCCGGCTGCTGCGGTATATGGACGCGCACGGCTACCGTCAGTGCGTGGCCCGCGACGACGGTCCCGGGACCGGTGAACGGCCGATGCTCGACCTGTCCTCGGGGTACATCGAACGCTCGCTCGGCGACCTGCCCAAGCAGGGCGACCGGGCGCCCTGGCGGCTGAAGATGAGTTACGCGGCGGACTTCATGGGGCTGCGGTTCGGTCCGGTGACGGACCCGGCGCTGCGGTTCTCCACACCCCCGGCCCCGCCCGCCCGCGCGGCCGCCGGGCCGGTCCCATGAGCCGGCCGGCGCCGACCCCCGCGCCCGGCCCGGGCCCGGCGGCGAGAACCCCGACGGCGGCGACCCCGACGGCGGCGACCGGCCGGGCCCCGTCGCCCCGGGGCCGCCGGACGGCGCGACCATCCGGTGACGAGCGGGAACTCGCGATCCTGACCACGGCGGAACGGTTGCTCGCCGAGCAGCCGTTGACCGCGATCTCCATCGACGACCTGGCCCGGGGGGCCGGCATCTCCCGGCCGACGTTCTACTTCTATTTCGCGTCCAAGGACGCCGTGCTGCTCGCGTTGCTGGACCGGGTGATCGCCCAGGTCAATGCGACCGCCCGGACGGTACTGGACGACGTCGGGAGCGACCCGGCCACCCACTGGCGGTCGGCGATCCGCATCTTCTACGAGACGTTCCGCGAGCATCGGACCGTGGTCGTCGCGGCGGCCGCGTTGCGGGGCAGCCACAGCGAGGGCCGCCGGTTGTGGGCCGGCGTCATGAACCTGTGGACCGGCCGGACAGCCGCCGCCATCGAGGCCGAGCGGGCCCGCGGCGCCGCCCCGGACGGCATCCCCGCCCATGACCTGGCCGTCATCCTCAACTCGACCAACGAGCGGGTGCTGTACGGCACGCTCACCGGCGACGGACCGGCCGTACCCGAGAGCACCGTGGTCGATTCGCTGGCCACGGTCTGGCTCCGGGCGATCTACGGAACGACCACCCCGGCCGGTCGCTGACCGGCGGTCCGACGGGGCCACCAGGCGGCCGGACCGGTCAGGGCACGTCGTCGTGGTCGACGAGCCGCAGGCTGCGCTTCCACAGCTCGGCCCGCGCGGCCGCGTCATAGGCCTGGTCGGCGGCCCGGGCGTCCCGGGTCCGGTCGAAGAAGCGGCCGGTCGGGCCGGCCAGCGCGGGGTCGGTCGCCAGCCGGGCGGTCGCCACCACCCCGTCCTCGATGCTGTGCACGCTGTGCCCGATCTCCTGCATCACCATCTTGGTCGGCATATAGGTCGCCGGGTGCAGGCTGTTGACCGTGACCTGGCTGGCCGGTACCCGCCCGGCCAGTTCGAAGCCGGACATGATCTGGGCCAGCTTGCTCTGCGCGTAGGCCCGGCCACCGTCGTAGGCCCGCTCCAGCATGAGGTCCTCGAAGTCGAGCGGGTACTGGCCGAGCGAGGCGACGTTGACGACCCGGGCCGGCGCCGAGGCGACCAGCAGGTCGAACAGTTCCAGCGTGAGCAGGAAGCCGGCCAGGTAGTTCACCGCGAACCGCAGCTCGTACCCGTCGGCGCTGGTCCGGCGGGTCCGCCCGTCGGGCTCACCCGAACCGATCCCGGCGTTGCTGACCAGCACGTCGAGCCGGTCGGTGCCACTGCGCACCTCGGCGGCCAGCCGGCGGACCTGGGCCAGATCGGCCAGATCGGCGATCAGGGTGCGGGGTCGCGGGCCGCCGAGCTGTTCCACCGTGCTCTCCAGCCGGGCCGGGTCCCGACCGTGCAGGATCAGCCGCGCCCCCTGGTCGGCGAGACGCTGGGCGAGGGCCCGGCCGAGACCGTCGGTGGCTCCGGTGATGAGGATGACGGGTGATTCGGTCACCCCGGCGACGATGCCACGGCCGGGCCGATCCGTCACCGGAACCCCGCCCCGGGCGGGGTAGCCTCGAGCCGTGGCTTCACGGGGCAGTTTCGACCGGGTTGCGGACCGCTACGACGAGACCCGCGGCGGTGAGGAACGGGGCCGCGCCGTCGCCGCCCACCTGGCGCCCCATCTGCCGCCCGGCGAGTTGATCGAGCTCGGGGTCGGCACCGGACTGATCGCGGTGGCGTTCGCGGACCGTGGTTGGCGGGTGACCGGGTTCGATATCGCGCCGGCCATGCTGGCCCGCGCGGCGGCGCGGGTACCGGGCCGGCTCGTGCTCGGGAACGTCAGCGCCCTGCCGGTCCGCGACGCCACCGTCGACGCCGCCCTGGCCGTCCACGTGCTGCATCTGGTCGACGAGCCGGGCGCCGTGCTGTCCGAGGTGGCCCGGGCCCTGCGCCCCGGTGGCCGGCTGGCGGTGGTCGGCACCGGCCAGCCGGAGGCGAGCGACATCTCCGACCTGATCGGGCCCATGGCCCGGGCCCTGGTCGGCGACCGGCCGCGGACGGACGAACCGGCGGTCCTCGCGCCGCTGGCCGGGCCGGTGGGTCTGACCCTGGTCGAGGACCTGGAGCTACGGACCCCGGCCCCGCCGACCACCCCCACCGCCGCGGCGCGCCTGGTCGAGGACCGGCTGTGGTCCAGCCTCTGGGACGTTCCGGCCGACCAGTGGGCCCGCGTCGTCGAGCCGGCCATCGGGGCCCTGCGGCGCCTGCCGAACCCGGACCAGCCGCGCCCGGGCATCGTGGTGGTCCAGACGTTGATCTTCGAGAAGGACCCCGTCCGAACCGGCCGGGTCTGAGGCCCGTGGTACTGGTGAACGCCCCGTCCCGCCGGGGCCGGGGACGGCCGGTCCGACCGACGCCCGGGAGGCACCAGTGATCGCGTTGATCGTGATCGGGTTCGTCGGGGGGCTTATCACCGGGATCTCGCCCTGCGTGCTGCCGGTCCTCTCGGTGATCTTCTTTTCGGCCGGCGCCCAGGCGGCCGGAAACCGGCCCTCCGCGCCGACCGTAGCCACCTCGCCGACCGCGGCCACCTCGCCGACCGGCGCCGTCCCGACGGCCGCCGTCGGCGCGGACGACCAGGCCCTGGTGGGCGCCGCGCGGACCGGGCAGCGGCGGGTGGGCGGACCGGACCGGCCGGTCCGGAACGCGGGTCGCGCGACCCGGCGGCCCGGGGCGGCACCGGCCCGGCCGACGGCGAGCGCCGCGGCCCGGGACCGCCGGGACCGCCGGCGGCCGTACCTGGTGGTCGCCGGCCTGACGCTCAGCTTCAGCCTTTTCACGCTGCTCGGCGCGGTCCTGCTGGACGCGCTGGACCTGCCCGGGAACGTCATCCGGTGGGCCGGGCTGGTCACGCTGCTGCTGCTCGGCATCGGGATGATCGTCCCGCGGGTCGAGGCCGTGCTGGAGAAGCCGTTCGCCCGGATCCCGCAACGCGGGGTCGGGGCCGATCACGGCGCGTTTGTTCTCGGGCTGGCGCTGGGCGCGGTCTACGTGCCGTGCGCGGGTCCGGTCCTGGCCGCCATCACCGTGGCCGGCGCGACCGGGCAGATCGGCACGAAGACGTTGGCGCTGACCCTCGCCTTCGCGGTCGGGACGGCCATTCCGCTCCTGGCCTTCGCCCTCGCCGGCCAGGGCATCACCGGGCGGGTGCGGGCGTTCCGCCGTCGTCAGCGGACCGTCCGGACCGTGGCCGGTGTGGTCGTGATCGGGCTGGCGGTCGCGCTGACCTTCAACGTCACCGACGCGCTGCAACGGGCCGTGCCCGACTACACGACGTCGTTGAACAACGCCCTGAACGGCAAGAAAACGGTGAGCCAGGCCCTGGGCGGGAGCCAGAGTCCGGAGCTGATGTCCTGCTCGGAGAACGCCGGGGCCACGACGACGTTGCAGGACTGCGGTCCGGCACCGGCCATCGGGGGCATCCAGCAGTGGCTGAACACCCCGAACGGAGCGCCGCTGAGTCTGGCCGGACTACGCGGGAAAGTGGTGCTCGTCGACTTCTGGGCCTACTCCTGCATCAACTGCCAGCGGGCCATCAAGCACGTCAACGCCTGGTATTCGGACTACCGTTCGGACGGTTTCGAGGTCATCGGCGTACATACCCCGGAGTACGCCTTCGAGCACGTCCCGAGCGATGTCGCGGCCGGAACGAAGCGGCTCGGAATCCACTATCCCGTCGCCCTGGACAACAGGTACACGACCTGGAACAACTACGGAAACCAGTCGTGGCCGGCCGACTACCTGATCGACGCGACCGGCGCCGTGCGCTACGTCTCGATCGGCGAAGGTGCCTACCCGACGACCGAAGCGCTCATCCGGCAGCTCCTGACCACGGCGAACGACAAGGTGGCGCTGCCGCCGGCCACGAACACCGCCGATCTGACGCCCACCTCGGCCGACCAGACCCCGGAGACCTATCTGGGTGCGACCCGGGCCAACAGCTTTGCCGGTGGAATCCTGACCCCCGGTCCGCGAACCTTTACTTATCCCTCGAGCCTGCCGGCCGACGAGTTCGCCCTCTCGGGGGCCTGGACGGTCGGCGCCGAGTCGCTCACCACCGGCCGGGGCGCCGGCCTCCGACTCAACTACGCGGCCGACGACGTCTATCTCGATGTCGGGGGCACCGGAACGATGACCGTGACGGTCGACGGGAAGACAACCACCTACCGGGTATCGGGGGCGCCCGACATTTACACCGTGCTTTCCCGCGACACCGAGGAACGGGGCACGATGACCATTTCCCTGTCGCCGGGTCTGAACGCCTACTCGTTCACCTTCGGATAGCCGTCGGGGTCGGCTTCCGACGTGACAGCGTTCAGGCATACCGCTCTACACGGAGCAGGCAACGGCCCCTCGCCGCCGACTCCCGGACACTGGCCATGACCACCCGGTCGGGTCGGACGACCGCCGCCGTGGCCCGGCCCCGGGCCAGCCACCGCCCCAGTTCGTCGTCGGCCGCCACCGGCAGGCGAACGGCCTCCAGGGCGTCGGCCAGCGCCCGGGCTGCCTCGTCCAGCGGCCGGTTGTGGATCACCGCGAACCGGTCGCCGAGCACGTCGTCGAGTCGCTGGGGCACCCCGTCGCGGACCACCGTCGGCTGCGGGCACAACGTGCCGGCCAGCCGGTCGCCGCGCCGCCGCTCCACCAGCGGCCCGCGCCGCAGTCGGGGCGAGATGGTGGCCAGCACCCGCGCCGCCAGTCGCGGGCGGGCCAGCGCCGGCAACGCCCGGCGCCCCCACCGCGCGGCCGGGTGCCGGCCGGTCATCAGCCACCCGACCGCAACGGCCAGGCGGATGACCATCGCCACCTGCGGCCGCCGTTCGCTCTGGTAGGTCTCCAGCACCCGTTCGTCGGCCCGACCGGCCAGCACCAGGTCGAGCTTCCAGGTCAGGTTGGCCGCGTCACGCAGCCCGGCGCCCAGCCCCTGCCCGATGAACGGCGGGGTGAGGTGGGCGGCGTCCCCCAGCAGAAACACCCGCCCGCAGTGCCACCGGTCGGCGATCTGGGCCCGGAACGTGTATTCGGCCTGCCGGACGATCTCCAGCTCGTCGACCGGAACGTCGCCCGCCCACGGCGCCAGCCGGGCGGGCACGTCCACGTCGGTCCCGGCCTGGCCGTCGGCCAGACGGAACTCCCAGCGGTAGCGGTCGGGCCCGACCCGCATGTAGGTGGCGGCCGCGTCCGGGTCGCAGACCTGATGGACGCCGTTCCAGTGCGGCAGCGGCCGCCGGCTGCGCACATCGACGACCAGCCACCGTTCCGCGAACCGGTTCGGTCGCAGCCGGGCCCCGATCGTCGTGCGGACCGCGCTGTTCGCACCGTCACAGCCCAGGACGGCGTGGGTCCACAGATGGATCCGGCGGCCGCTGACCAGGTCGGTCAGCCCGACGCGGAGGGGCGCGGGTCCGTCCGGCGCCGGCCGGGCCGCGTCGAACCGGGTCCCGTAGCGCACCTCGATCCCGGGCCGGTCGGCCAGGGTGGCGCGCAGCAGCCGTTCCAGGTCAGGCTGATCGAACATGTTGGCCTGGGGCCACCCGTGCTCGCCGACCGGCCGGTCGCGCCGGAACTCCGCGATCGGGGCCAGCGTCGGCCCGACCAGCCGCAAGCCCTCGGCCGGCCGGCTGACCCGGGCGAACTGCTCGGCGATGCCGACCCGCTGCAGGATCCGCAGCACCTCGTCGTCGAGATGAACGGCGCGGGGTAACGGGTAGGGACCGGGCCGGCTCTCCACCACCAGCCCGTCGACCCCCCGGCCGGCCAGCAGCGCCGCCGCGGTCAGTCCGGTCGGACCGGCCCCGACCACGACGACCGGCACGACCGCCCCGTCGGGCAGCCCGTCGACCGGTTCGGCGCCCGGCTGGTCGGCGCCGGATTCGTTCGGGTTGGTCATGGCGCCTGGCCAGCCGATCGTCGGTTCGGCGGGGCCGCCGGCCCGGCCCGGCCCCGACGGCCATGGTGGCACGCCGGACCCACGCCCGGCCGGCTGCTCCGATAGGAAACGCGATTCTTCCGAAGGAGGCGCATCGGGCCCGGCGGCGGCGGATGGTGGAGGGTGGCACCATCCCGTCCCGGCCACCCGCGGAGGCACCGATGAACCAACCTGTCACGTCCACGGCACCGTCCCGTACCCGGGCCTCATTCCACGCGATGACCGACGGAACCCCGGAGGACTGGCTGGTCATCGGGGCCGCCAACCACGAGTTCGGCGCCGCTCTGCCCGACCGGGTCCTCACCCACCTGCGCCTGCTGGGCGGTGACTTCGGGGGTTTCGCGGTCGATCGGCTCACCCACAGCCTGCAGACCGCCACCCGCGCCGAGCGGGCCGGTCGCAGCGACGAATACCTCCTGTGCGCCCTGCTGCACGACATCGGGGACACCCTCGGCCCCCACAACCACGCCGATGTGGCCGCCGCGATCGTCAAGCCGTTCGTCGACCCCGACCTGCACTGGCTGGTCGAACACCACGGCGAGTTCCAGGGCTATTACTTCTTCCATTTCGTCGGGCTCGACCGCGATCGGCGGGACCGCTACCGGGACGACCCCCGCTTCGATCTGACCGCCGAGTTCTGCGCCGAGTACGACCAGAACTCCTTCGACCCCGATCATCCGACGCACTCCCTCGAGCACTACGAGCCACTCATCCGCGACCTGATGAGCCGCCCGAAGCGTTCGATGTACGCCGGTACCGACTGACCGCGCGGCGCCTCCCCCGCCGGGCGGTCAGCCGCCCATGCGTACGAAGGCGGCCGTGGTCCAATGTAGGTTCTCGGTCGTTACCGTACCGTCGGTACAGGCACCCTTGACATAGGAACTGTATTCGGAACCGTACTGGTAGGCGCCACCGCCGAGCGAATTGGCGGCCGGCTGTGTCCAATAGACGGTAGAAACCGGAACCTTATTGCAGGCGACCGCCGTGCCGTAATATTCCGTGAAGTTCATCGGGGGTCGCATGAGCGTGTGGGAAGCCGGCACCCGCAGCGCGCCGAGGTAGGTTTCGGTCCCGTCGTCCACATTGATGACCCAGCCCCCCCACCACTGGCCGCCGCTGTCGGCACCCAGCCTCCATACGCGGTATTTGTACTGGTGCGAAGAGTAGATGGTGACGGGCAGCCGACAGCTGTATCCGGTACCGCCACTTTCCGCGGGGAACTTTCCGCAGGACGGACCCTGGTAGGCGTTGGATCCCCAGAGCGAAAAGATAGCCGTGTCACCGGTGGTACCGTCGAAACGGTTGCCGGAGGTCTGCAGGCCCAGATAGCCGCCGGTGGACGGGTCGTCCTGCCACACCCAATTCATCGCCCAGAAGGTGGCCGGTGCCTCCTGGCCCAACCACATCACTTGATCGACGTTCCAGAACCCACTTGCGGAGCCGAAGTTCCAGTTGACGTAGAGGTTGGCGTTCTGGTGTTGAGCGGCACTGACCGGCGCCATACCGAGAAACGACATGACGAGTAATGCAACGGCCACCGCGGCCAGCCTGAGCCGCCTGCGCATCATCGTGGCTAGTACCATTGTTCTACTCCCCCGGGTAGCCCGGCCTCCCAAAAAGGGCCAGGAAAAAAGATGCTAGCACCCGGACGGGGGCGAAGGTCTTTAATCGGCCGGATCGCGATTCGATGTACGCGGGTACCGACTATCCGGGCCGCCGCGTCCGCTTGAGGGTCGCGGTCGAGACGCCCCGGTGGTGCAGACCGTCGTGGACGCCCTTGAGATAGGTCGCCTCCGGCTTCGGATGCGGCGCCGTTCCCGGCGTCCGGCACTCCGGACAGGCGACCTGGTAGCCGCCCCTACTAGCCACGCGGCGTAGCCGCACCATCACCCCTCCTGCTGCCACCAGTGCCGTCCACCCCGCCTTCGCTTGAACCCATCTTCCCCGGTGCCCCCACCGACCATCGCGCGAGGGCCCTTATGGGCCCCCTTCCGATCCCTGTTACGACGCGTCAACCGGCCCTGACGGTACGATTCAGACTTTCCGGACCACACCGGGCGGGACCAGTGGCGCTGATCTCCACACGTCGGCCGGAAGGTGATCGCCCCTGGTCGTGGGGGCCCCGCGAGGAGGACGGATGACGATCACCCGCAGCCCGGAACCCCCGACCCGGGATCGTGACCTGTCGGCCCAGGAGGAAGAAATCCTGGCCTCCGACCGGACGCAGGCCCCCAAGGTGGTCGCGCTGCTGGTCCGCATCGACGGCCGGCTCGACCCGCGACAGCTGCGGACCGCGATCGACGCCGCCGCCCAGCGCCATCGGATGGCCCGGGCCCGGCTCGTCGTGGGCGCGGGCCGGGCCCCCCGTTGGAGCTTCCTCGCCGGCCCCGGGCGCGGGACCGGCGCCGATCTCCTGAGCTGCGTCGGGTGCGCCGACGAGGAGGAGATGCGGGAGGTGTTCGCGGCGCTGTGCGCCCGCCCGATGAACCTCGCCGTCACCGCCCCGGTCCGGTTCCTGCTGGCCCGGCTTCCGACCTGCGACGCCCTCGCCGTCGTCGCGCATCACGTCGCAATGGACGGGACGGGCGCGCTGCAACTGACCCGCGCGATCGTCGAGGCCTACGGCGGGACCGCGCGGCTGGGAACGTCCACGCCGTCGGACAACGCGCCGGACCCGGTTCCGGTTCCGATTCCGGACGGGGGGCCGGTTGACCCGGCGCCCGACCACGATCACGCGCTCGTGGCGGCCCTGCCCGACGGCACGGTCGCCGAGACCCTCGCGTCAGCCTGGCACCGTCCACCGACCCGGATCGCGCCGGCCGCGGCCGGCCTGACGAGTGGCCCGGGGCGCGGCTACCTCGTCGTCCAGACCGAGCTACCGCCCGCCGCGCCGGACGACCCGTCGCCGGGTTCCGGTGACGCGGCGACCCACGCGCCGGCCGACCGGCCGGCCGGCGGCGACCCGTGGGCGGCGGCCACCACCAATGACGTCCTGGTCGCGGCGCTGCACGCCACGGTGGCCCGCTGGAACGGGGAGCAGGGCCGCCCGTCCCGCCAGATCCGCATCCGGATCCCGGTCAACAAGCGGCCGCGCGCGGCCCGGCTGGACGGCGTCGGCAACGCCAACCGGCAGGCCATCGTGCTCAGTTCGCCCGCGGACCGGGTCAACCCGCGCCGCCTGTTGACGTCGGTCGTCGACCAGACCAGCCGGATCAAGGACACCGACTCGATGGCCAAGGGGCCGGCCGCGGTCGTCGGCCCGCGCGGCGTGCTGGCCGTGCTGCCCGCCCGGGTGCGGATGTGGGTGGTGCGGGCCGGCATCGGCCTGAGCCGGCACTGGCTGATGCCGACCACCACGTTGTCGAAGCTCTCCCGCGTCACCGAGCCGTGGACGTTCGGGACCGACGGGCCCACGGTGACGTCGCTGTTCTTCGCGACATTCGCCGGTCCGCCGCAGGGGCTGGCGGTCGGGGTGGCCGGCTACGGCGGCCGGACCTGGCTCAACTTCGGCTGCTCGCGGGCGCTCTTCGAGCGTCCGGCCGCGGAACGGTTCGCCGCGCTGTTCATCGAGGAGATGAACGCCCTGCGCCGGGCGCCCCGATCACCCGCCGGCCGCGGCTGATCCCGGGCTGACCCGCGGGTTCACGCTTCGAGGGTCGGGTCCGGCTGCCGTTCGCGGGCCGCGCCGGCCGGCGCCCCGGCATCGGGTCGACGATGGTCCACGTGGCTGGAATGGTCCACGTCTCCGGGATGGTCCACGTCTCTGGAATGGTCCGGGTCTCTGGAATGGTTCCAGGGCCGGGCCGCCGGCAGGCGGTGGTGTCGCAGCCGGCCGGTGCGCAGCGAGAGGTAGGTCAACGCGGAAATCGGGATCGGCAGCCAGAAATTGGCCAACCGGTAGGTGACGACGCCGAGGATCGCGATGGACCGGGGCGACCCGAACCCGACCAGGGTCGGGACCAGCACCCCCTCGACGATGCCCAGCCCGCCCGGGGTGATGGGGACCGCGGCCAGCACATTGGCCAGGCCGTACGCGACGAGGAGGCCGACCACATCGGTGTGATGGCCGTACGCGGCGAGAAAAACCCACAGCGACGCCGCGTCCAGCAGCCAGTTCGCGGCCGCCCACAGGGCCGCCCGGGCCAGCAGCGGCCGGTCGGTGCCGAGCGCCCGGAGCCGGTCGCCGAAGGCCCGGACCAGACTCTCCACCCCGTCGGGAGGCACACCGGGGATCCGGCCGGCCACCGCGCGGACCGCCCGGACCGTGCCGGCGCTGTTCCGGGTGACCAGGACGACGACCGCCGCCACCGCGGCGATCAGCCCGGTCCCCAGGGCCGTGACCGTCACGTAGAGCGCGTTGCCGCCGTGGGTCGGCAACGAGATCAGCAGCCCGACCCACAGCATGACGTTGAGCACCACCGCCGAGCCGACCCCCTGGATCGCCTCACCGGACACCGCGTCGGGCGGTCGCACACCCGCGTCGGTCAACAGCCGGTAGCGCAGCGTCGCGGCCGTGGCCGCGCCCCCGGGCACGACGTGGCTGACGCCCAGGGTGGTGAGATCGATCCGGGCCAGCGTCCACAGCGACGGCCGCCCCGGCGTCGGCAGCACGCTGCGGGTCAGCAGCGCATAAGCCGCCAGGGAACCGGCCTCGAGCCCGATGCCCAACGCCAGGTAGCCCGGATGCACGTCCGACAGGACGTGGAGCGCGTTGCGGGCCCCGGCGATCTGGGGCAGCAGCACGTACTCGACCAGCAGGATCACCACGACCAGCCCGACGCCGCGCCGCAGCCAGACGGGCACCCGAACGCGGCTCACCGCCGGACCCGCCTGACCGCCATGCCCCGACGCTAGGCGGAAGGGCACCCGGGCGACCACTGACGGGGTCCCCTGGTGAGCAACCCCCGCTATTCGGCGGGGATCATGCCCCCGGTCTGCCGCTGCCAGAGCCGGTGGTAGCGGCCTTCCCGTTCGAGCAGTTCCCGGTGGGAGCCCTGCTCGACGATGTGGCCGCCCTCCAGGACCACGATCCGGTCCATGTGCAGCAGCGTGGACAGGCGGTGGGCGACCGCGATCACCGTTTTGTCCAGCCAGAGATCCTCCAGCGCGTTCTGGACGAGCACCTCACTCTCGCTGTCCAACGCGCTGGTCGCCTCGTCGAGAATCAGGATCGGCTTGTCGTCCAGGAACGCCCGGGCGATCGCGATCCGCTGTCGCTGGCCGGTCGACAGTTTGATGCCCCGCTCGCCGACCAGCGTGTCGTAGCCCTCGATGGTGCGGGAAATGAAGCCGTGGGCGTGGGCCCGCACCGCCGCCGCCTCCACCTGCGCCTGAGTCACGTCCGGGGCCGCGCCGTAGGTGATGTTGTCCCGGATCGACCGGTGGAACAGGGTCGTGTCCTGCGGGACATAGGAGATTCCCTCGGCCAGCTGCCGGTTCGCGACCACCCGCCCGTCGAGGGCCACCATCCCCATCGGCAGCGGGTAGTACCCGAGCAGCAGCTTGATGAAGGTCGTCTTGCCGCTGCCGCTGCGGCCCACGATGCCGACCTTCTCCTTCCCGCCGACCTCGAGGTTGATACCGGCCAGGACCGGCTCATCGACGTTGTCGGGATACGCGAAAGACAGATTGCGGAAGGCCAGCGTGCGGGGCGCCTCGACCGACCGGCGGGGCGGCGCGATCCGGATCCGGGGCGCCGGGCCGGCGAGGATGTCGCGCCGCCCGAACAGATACCGGTACGCCTCTTCGACCCGGGCCAGTTGCAGGTTGAGCCGCGAAATCTGCCAGACCGTGCCCCAGATGTAGTCCGAGAAGACCACCAGCGCCGACAGGAACGTGGTCAGCTCGGCCAGGCTCAGCTCCCCCCGCAGGTACAGGTGCACGTTGAGCACGATGGTGGCCGGCCAGACCAGGTAGCGGACCACCAGACTCATCGACGACCAGAACACGATGTTCCACATCGACGAACGGTTGGCCGCCGCGATAACGCCCCGGCGGCGCTGCCGCACCTGCGCGACCTCGGCGTCCTCGCGCAGGAAGGACTTCACGCTGACGAAATTGGCGATGACGTCGATGAGATAGCCGTCCAGCTCCGATGCGGTGTCGGCCCACCGTTTCTCCTCCTGGGAGGCCCGCCGGACGGTCACCCGACCGATGACCAGCATGAGCATCACCGAGAAGGTGAACAACAGTCCCGACGGCAGGTTCACCGTGAACATGATCAAAGCAATGCTGGGCAGCTTGACCAGTTGCTCGACGTAGGTGAAGCAGGAGTTCTCGAGGAAGTCACGGAACTCCCGCCCCAACGTCCCCACGTAACTGCTGATCTTTCCGGTGGATTTTCCGACGAAGTACGGGTACGGCTCGGTGATCACATTGTGGAACAGGACGTTCTCGTACTCGTACCCACGGTGGATGAGCAGGCGGGTATACAGCAGCTCCCCACATCGCCACACCAGGTCGTGGCCGACGCTGCAGACAATGAGGGCCACCACGTACCGGTCGGCCCGGCCGGCGTGCGCCGGCGTGGCCGCCAACGCCTGAACCAGGCGGCCGACAAAGAACGGAATAACCGCCAGCAGCACGCTGGACAAGCCGAAAACAGTGCCGACCAGCAGCGCCGGCCCCTTGAACGTGGCAATGAACCGCAGGTACGAGCCGATCGCGGGGTGCCGACCGCCGCGATCTTTGACTGCTGGGGTGGGCCGCTCCGGGCCGGGCGGGCCGGCCCCGGATGTGCTGACCATAGGAGAATGATGAAGGGCAGGGGCGAGATCCGCATCTGATTTTTGACCAGGGAGGGCCGATGGCACGCATCTTCATCACCGGGTCCGCCGACGGGCTCGGCCTCCTGGCGGCCGGTCTGCTCACCGACCAGGGGCACGAGGTGACGCTGCACGCGCGCACTGACGCCCGGTCCGCCGACGCCCGGTCCGCCGTGCCGAAGGCCGCCGCCGTGGTCGTCGGGGACGTGTCGCTCATTGCCGGGATGCGGTCCGTCGCCGAGCAGGCCAATGCGCTCGGCCGCTACGACGCGGTCATCCACAACGTCGGCGTCGGCTACCGGGAACCGCACGGGATCGCCACCCCGGACGGTCTCAACCATGTCTTTGCGATCAACGTCCTGGCCCCGTACCTGCTGACCACGCTGATCACTCCGCCCGACCGGCTCGTGTACCTGAGCTCGGGAATGCACCGGGGCGGCGACCTCGACCTGAGCGATCCCCAGTGGGGCCGGCGGCCCTGGAACGCCGCCCAGGCCTACTCGGACAGCAAGCTGTTCGACGTGGTGCTGGCCTTCGCGGTGGCCCGGCGGTGGCCGGGGGTGCGGTCCAACGCGGTCGAGCCCGGCTGGGTGGCGACGAGGATGGGCGGCCCGGGAGCGCCGGGCGATCTGTCGCTCGGTCCGGTGACGCAGGCCTGGCTGGCGGTCAGCGACGATCCGGCCGCGACCGGCACCGGGGGCTACTTCTTCCATCAGCAACCGAAGGACGTCGTCCCCGCGGCCCGGTCGGTCGCCGCTCAGGACGCCCTGCTCGCCTACTGCGCGGACCTGTCCGACACCCCGCTGCCGGCCGGACCGGCGGCCCCGGGGCGCCCCGGTCGGTCGGGCTGAGGAGCGCCCACCATGCCGACCGCTGACGAACTGATCGGCCCGAGCGTCGTCCGGAACCTGGCCGACCGCCTGACCGGGGCCGCCCCGGGACAGTCGTGGTCCACCGTGCGGGCCAGCGCCGGGACGCTGGCCGGGCAGGCCTTCGGCGAACGGGGCCGGGCGGTCCGCGACGCCCTGTTGGCCGACCTGCCACCCGGCTACCCGCCGGTCGAGGTCACGGTGCGGGCCGCCCTAAAGGACCCGGCCTTCGCGGGCTGGATGATCTGGCCGGTCACCGAGGCGGTCGCGGTCCGCGCGCTCGACTCCCCCCGGGACGGCGATTTCGAGGCCGGGCTGGCTCTGCTGGCCGACCTCACCCCCCGGCTGACCGCCGAGTTCGCCCTCCGGTCGTTCCTCAACGCCGACCTCGACCGCACCCTGGCCACGGTGACCGGGTGGACCACCCACCCCGATCCGGCCGTCCGGCGCCTGGCCAGCGAGGGCACCCGGCCGCGGCTGCCCTGGGCCCGCTCGGTACCGGAGATCAAGCGCCGGCCGGCCGCCACCGTGGGGATCCTCGATGCCCTGGTCCGCGACCCGTCGGACGACGTCCGCCGGTCGGTGGCCAACCACCTCAACGACGTCAGCCGGCTCGATCCGGAGCTGGCCGTCGCGACCGCCACCCGCTGGAGCCATCCGTCCGGCCCGACCGACCCACCCGACCCACCCGACCCGACCATGGCCCGGCTCGTCCGGCACGCGCTGCGGACCCTCGTGAAGCAGGCCGACCCCGGCGCGCTGACCCTGCTGGGCTTTCGGCCCCTGGCCGACGTCGCGGTCGACGGCCCCCGCCTGGCCGCGTCGACGGTGACCCTCGGCGGTGACCTGCGGTTCGACGCCACCGTGGTCAATCACGGCCGGAACCCGGCCCGGGTGGCGATCGACTACGTGCTGTGGTTCCAGAAGGCCAACGGCACGCTGGCGCCGAAGGTCTTCAAACTGACGATCAGGACGCTTGCGCCCGACGAGAAGCTCGACCTCACCAAACGGCATTCGTTCCGACCGATTACCACCCGGGTCCACTATCCCGGCGCGCACGCGATCGAGCTGCAGATCAACGGCACCCGTTTCCATCGGACGCCGTTCACGGTGATCTGAAACCGGCCTGCTCGAAGTCGGTCGCCCGCCGGCCGAATTGACTAACCCCGCGGCCGGCGGGCGGTGATACGAGCCGACCCACCCGTCATCCGGCGGCGCACATAGCGCCAGTTGGCGGCGACCACCCCGGCGGCCGCGACCGCTATGAGAAATGCCGTGTACTCACCGATCGTCTTCATCTGCGCGGCTCCCGACCCCAGAACATCCCGACTCGCGCGACACGGTTCTTCGGGCCGGTCGGCCCCCGCCCCGGGCCGTTGACCCCGGAAACGGACATCCACCTTCGACGATGAGGCTGGCGTGTCCCGCGTTTTCAGTGTCACCCACAATGGGTGGCCATCAAACCGGTTTCCGGCACCGTCACGGGAATGTGACCGGGCCGTGACGAAAATTCGGTCTCGCCGACCGGTAAAACAGGTGGGAACCGCGCATTCCGCGCGGATCGGGGGAAATCTGCCCCGGTCGGAGACCCGCGGTCGGTGGCCGGCGGCCGGCGGCGGGGCATACGGGTATCTTTCGATAGTCTGATTCGCGCGGCGTACCCCGACCCGGCATTCTCATGGGACATGAGCGGAAAACCGTGGGCCGCGAACCGCTCGCCGCCGGCCGACCGCGCCGGGGGCGGGCTGATGGCGAGGATCCGTTCCGGTCCGGAACGGCCGCCGGACGCCCCGGACCGGCGCAGCCGACCTCGGGAGTCGGACCGGCCGGTGTACCGGGCCAACCCGCGTTGGGAACGCCGCTATCTGGTCAGCGTGTGGGCCCTCGACCTGACCGGCATCGCGCTGGCGGTCGGACTGGTCGCCGCGTTCGAGGTCCGCTACCGGCAGGGGTCGGCGACCGAGATGGCGGTGGCCGCGGCGCTGGCCCTCCCGGCCTGGACCCTGGCCATCTCGTTCTGCCGGGGCTACCAGACGCGCTACCTGGGGGCCGGGGGCACCGAACTGCACCGGGTCGGCATCGCGACCGTGTCGGTCACCGGCAGCGCGGCGTTCGTTTGTTACGCCGCCGAAGCGATGTCGCTGCGGAACGGGGTCGTGGTCGCCCTGCCGGCGGCCGCGGTGCTGACCCTGGCCGGTCGGGTAGGGGCGCAGTGGACGCTCAACCGGTTGCGGCGGCACGGCCGGTGCCGGCACCGGGTGCTGGTGGTCGGTTCCGCGGAAGCCGTGACGACGCTGATCGGCCTGGTCCGGCGGTCGCCGGCCGCCGGTTGGGACGTCGTCGGGGTCTGCCTGGACCGCCACACCGGTCGGCGGCGCAGCGACCGGCCGGAAGGCAGCGGACCCGACCTGCTCGACGTTCCGGTGATCGGAACGTTGGACGACGTCTCGGACGCGATCAGCAAGGTCGACGCGACCGCCATGGCCGTCGCCGGCGCCGCCGACCTCGACGGTGCCCGGTTGCGGCGGCTGATGTGGGAGCTGGAGGGCAGCTCGGTCCACGTACTGGTCGCGTCGGCGCTGACCGACGTGACCGGCCCCCGGGTCTCCATGCAACCCGTCGCCGGGCTCCCCCTCATCAAGGTCGAGGAGCCCGAGCTGACCGGGACCCGGCGCCTGGTGAAGGCGTCGTTCGACCGGATCGTCGGCTCGCTGGCGGTCATCATGCTGGCCCCGGTCTTCGCGGCGATCGCGCTGACGGTCCGCCTCCGCACCCCCGGACCGGCGTTCTTCCGGCAGACCCGGGCCGGCCGCAAGGGCCGCCGCTTCACCATGTACAAGTTCCGTTCGATGTACGTCGACGCCGAGGCCCGGCGCGAGGAGGTCCGGGTGCTGGTCGACGATCCCGACAACCTGCTGTTCAAGATCCGCACCGATCCCCGGGTCACACCGACCGGCCGGTTCCTGCGCAAATGGTCCCTCGACGAGCTACCCCAGCTGCTCAATGTCGCGAACGGCACGATGTCCCTGGTCGGGCCGCGCCCGCCGTTGCCCGATGAGGTCGACCGGTACGGCGACGACACCCGTCGACGGCTCATGGTCAAGCCCGGGATCACCGGTATCTGGCAGGTCAGCGGACGGTCCGACCTGAGCTGGGAAGAGTCGGTCCGGTTGGATCTCGGCTACGTGGAGAACTGGTCCCTGGCCTTCGACTTCACGATCATCTGGCGCACGGTCGCGGCCGTCATCCGCCGGGAAGGCGCTTACTGAGCGGGCCGATGCGGGCCGGCCGGTTTCCCCTAAGTGACATCGCGAGCGCACGTCCCAGCGCCGGCCGACGCCGCCACTTGCTGACCCCGGCCCGGACGTCGGCCGAGTGTCGTTGCTGGCGCGCGCCGGAGCGCCCGCTGATGCTCCCGCCACCGTCAAATCCGCAAGCGTCAGCATCCACGCACCGTGGATCTTCATTGAGACTGCCAACCCCCGGCCCGGACCCGGCGAGTGGCCCGCCGTCGGCGTCGCCGCGCGCTGTGGCGGTAGCCGCGCCGCCGGCAGCGCGTGACGCGCGGGCACACCGGCCCGACCCGCGTCAGCGTCCCGACGGAGACCAGGGTCGCCGACGCTCAGCGGGTGGGGGTCATCCGAGGGAGGTCACCGGCGGGGCGTCAGCGCGCGGTTCTCGCGGGGTTCGGCGATCTCGGCCCGGAACGGATGGGCGGGATACGTGCCCAGGATGCGGACCCGGACGCTGAAGAACGCCAGTTCCTCCAGGGCCAGGGCGACCGCCGCGTCCTTCGGGTGGCCCTCGATGTCGGCGTAGAACTGGGTCGCGAAGAAGGTGCCGCCCAACTGGTAGCTCTCCAGCTTGGTCATGTTGACGCCGTTGGTGGCGAACCCGCCGATCGCCTTGTAGAGCGCGGCGGAGACGTTACGGACCCGGAACACCAAACTCGTGATCACCGGACGACCATCGTCCGGCGGCTCCCACGGCTCGCGGGCCAGCAGCAGGAACCGGGTCGTGTTGTGGTGCTCGTCCTCGACGTCCTCGGCCAGGATCTGCAGGCCGTGCAGATCGGCGGCCAGGCGCGGGGCGAGCGCGGCGATACTCGGGTCGCCCAGTTCGGCGACCTCCCGGGCGGCCCCGGCCGTGTCGTCGGCGACCGCGCCCGCCCAGCCGTGGTCCCGGATGATGCGGCGGCACTGCCAGAACGCGTGGCTGTGGCTGCGGATCGTGCGGATGTCGTCGATCGTCGCGCCGGGCACCGCCATGAGCTGGAAGTGAATGGGCAGGAAGTGTTCCCCGACGATGTGCAGCCCCGATTCGGGCAGCAGGTGGTGGATGTCGGCGACGCGCCCGGCGATCGAGTTGTCGACCGGGATCACGGCCAGCTCGACCGAGCCGTCGGTCACCGCGTCGAGCGCGGCCTCGAAGGTCGTCGAGGGGAGCTGGGCGGTGCCGGGCCGGACCTCTCGACACGCCGTATCGGAATTGGATCCCGGTTCACCCTGATAGGAGATCCGGGTGACCGGTCGCGCGGATCCCGTACCCACGGATCCCGTACCCACGGATTCGGGATCAAGGTGCGCGACCACGTCCGGCTCCGGGGTCGGCGGCCCGGCCTGTTCATCCACACCGCCGACCGTACGGCATCGGGCCGCCGGCCCGGATCAGCCGCCGGCCCCCCGGCCAGCCGCTGACCGGGTCGAGGACGACCTTCGTCCAGCCCTGGTCCCGGTCATCGAAGTGCCGGTCGGCGTCCGGCGCCGCGTCCAGGCCGAGGTTGTGTGACACCAGGGTTGTGTGACACCTGGAACGACGGCTGGGCCCTGTCCGCGGCGATGAGATCCCGCCGCTGGCGGTTGCAGGCCTTCACGTTCGCCTGACCGGTGCCCATCCGGAGGCCCTTGAGTGCGCGCAGATTGACCTTCCGGGGCTGGCGACCGGGGGAAGGCTGTCCCCCGTCGCCTGCCCGTCCGACCCGCGCCAACCCTTCGGCTACCCGGTCGCCGGGCACAGCTCGGTCCGCAGTTCGTGCGCGCCGTCGGCCCGGGACGATTCGTAGTAGAGCCGGTGGCCGCCGTCGGGCAGCGCGACCACCGTGAGGTAGCGGCACGCCCCGTCGCCCTCGCGGGCCGTCGCGACCGGGGCGTCACCGACCGCCTCGAACCGGTCGAGGGTCGCGCCGACCGCGAGGCCGGTGCGCTCCCGCCAGTTCTCCAGCGCGCTGGCCCGGCCGTCGTAGAAGGCGACCGGGCGGGGGCCGTCGGTCAGCACCGAGCTGATCCGGACGCCGCGCGCGTCCCAGGCGCCGGGCCGGGGCGACAGCGCGCTGCCCCGCCAGGTCCAGGTCACGCCGTCCGGGCTGGTGGCGTAGCGGGTGTCCATCCGGTCGGTGGCGGTCGGGTCGGTGAGCGGGTGGACGGACGCCCACAGGTGCCACTGCCCGTCCAACCACACGACGACCGGGTCCTTGACGGCCGTCCGGGCGTCGCCGGGCAGCACCGTCCGCCGCCGCGCCGGGTCCAGGCCGGCCAGCGTGTCGGCCTCGATAAGGTCCACCCACCAGTGGGCGCTGCCCGCGGTTGCGCAACTCACGTAGAGCCGCCAACGTCCCTGGGGCGTCATCACCAACGCCGGACGCTCGAGCGACTCGGCGCCGAAAGGATCCCGGGCGAACCGGGTGACCTCGGTGAAGTGTTCCCCGTCGGGCGATCGGGCGATCACGACCGCGTAACCGCGGCCCTTCCCGATCGGCCGCCGCAGCCGGTAAGCGAGGTAGAAGATGCCGTCGACCAGCACCGCGCTCGGGGCACCGGACCAGAATCCGGGCCCGTCGCCCGGGGGCGGCACCGCGGTCAGCGCGTTGTCCAGCCGCGGCAGGGGCGCCGCCGGGGCGGCGAGGTGTGTTTGCGACGTGACCACGGGCGAAGCCTACTGAACGAGTGAACAAGGCGGGTCGACCAGCGAGCCCCGCCCGAACCCGAACGCACCGGTCAACCAGCTGAATTCTATAATGTCGATTGGTATCGTCGATTAAGACGACCGGTCCCGGACGCTTGCTTCAGCCGCCCCGAACCCGGAGGAGCAACCGATGTCCCTGCCCGATTTTCTGGTCATCGGAGTGCCGAAGGCCGGCACCACCGCCCTGCACGCCGCGCTCACCCGGCATCCGGAGCTGTTCCTCCCGGCGGTGAAAGAGCCGAAGTTCTTCCTGTCCGACGGGCGACCGCCGGCCGCCGGTGGCCCGGGGGACGCGCAGACGTACCAGGAGCACGTCTGGCGGCGGGCCGACTACGAGGCCCTCTTCGACCCCGCACCGGCCGACACCCTGCGTGGGGAGGCAACGCCGTTCTATCTGTACGACCTCGACGCCCAGAACCGGATCAAGCGGCTGGTCCCCAAGGCGAAGCTGATCGTGCTGCTGCGCAACCCGGTCGACCGGGCCCACTCGAACTGGACGCATCTGTGGGCGGCGGGCCTGGAACCCGAGCGTGACTTCGTGCGTGCGTGCGCCCTCGAGGAGGAGCGCAAGACGGCCGGCTGGGCCGATTTCTGGCACTACGTTTCCCAGGGTCTGTACGGCGACCAGCTGGAGCACCTGTTCGGCCTGTTCTCGCCCGATCAGGTGCTGGTGATGCGCTACCGGGACCTGCGCGACGAGCCGGTGGCGACGCTCGACCGGGTCTGCACATTCCTGGGCGTCGAGACCGGCCTGCTCGACGCGGTACCGTCCTCCAACGTGACACCGTACGTCGCCGACACCCGGGTCAATGCCGTCCTGCGGACGGCGCTGCGGACGGGCGGGCAGATCGGCCACCACTTCCCGGCCCCGGTCCGGCGGCTGGCCCGCGGCCCCCTGCTCACGGCGCTGCAACGCGAGCACGGCGGTCGACCGACCCTGACGCCGGCCGAGCGGCGCGCGGTGCTGCCGTATTTCGCGGCCGACATCGCCCGGCTCGAGCAGCTCACGGGCCTGTCCTACGACGACTGGCTCACCGTGGGGCTGACCTCCGACGTCATCGACTGACCCGGAATCATCACTGTACGAATCGTCTACACGTAAATGCCGGCCCGGGTGTCATCAAGAGCCTCGTCACCAAGATCCAGAAACGGTAGCCGGCAGACGGTGTCGACCTCGTCGGTCACCTGTCCGGCCCTGCCGTTCCCCTACGACACCAGCACCACCGCCGGTGACACGGCCATCAAGAGTGCGCTCACCGCCCAGGTGCAGCAGTGCCCGAACCAGAAGATCGTGCTGGTCGGCTACTCCCAGGGCGCTCAGCTCGTCGGGGACGTCCTCGGCGGGGGCGGCGGGGTCGCCGGCCTGGGCGCCGCGAGCGCCCCGGTCAGCGCCAGCGACGCATCATGGACCAGGTGGACCGCGCCGAGGCACCACCCCCCGACCGGCTCTATCCGACCGGGCCGACCTGCCCGTTCACCATCGAGCGGCCGATCATGCAGCAGCGGTGGGAACGCCTGACGTTCCTGCACTGGCGCTTCGACCGGGCCGCGGTCCAGGCCCTGCTGCCGCCCGGCCTGCGGGTCGACCCGTGGGACGGGTCGGCCTGGGTCGGCCTGGTGCCGTTCCTCATGCGGGCCGGCAGCCCGGGCGGTCATCTGGCCCCGTGGGCGTCGACGTTCTGCGAAACCAACGTGCGCACCTACGTCATCGACCACGAGGGCCGTCCCGGGATCTGGTTCTTCTCCCTGGACGCGTCCCGCCTGGGCGCGGTAACCGCGGCCCGGGCCGGTTACCGCCTGCCGTACTTCTGGTCGTCGATGCGGCTGTCCGAGTCCGGCGACGAGCCGGCCCGTCACGAGCTCACCTACGACTGCATCCGGCGCTGGCCGGGCCCCCGCACGGCCACCAGCCGCGTCCGGATCGCGGTGGGCGATCCGATCGCGCTGGCCGACCTGGATGAACGCGACCACTTCCTGACCGGCCGGTGGATCCTGTTCAGCACGGCTGGCGACCGTCGGCGCTTCGCCCGGGCCGCCCACGAGCCGTGGCCCCTGCACCGGGTCGAGGTCCTGACCGCCGACGACGATCTGATCGTCGCCGCCGGCCTGCCCCGTCCCCAGGGGCCGCCGCTGGCCCACTACTCCCCCGGCGTCCATGTCCGGATCGGCCGGCCGGAACGCTACCCCCGGTAGCCGTCCGGCCGGCGGTCATCGCCCGCCCAGCCGGGAGGCCCTGGTCCGGGCGGCCTGCCCCACCTTGGCCGGGTTTGCCGACGCCGACGACCGGGCAACGATCACCCCAGAGGCCCGGCCGAACCGAAGGGGACATTTATGGCACGCAGAGGCGCGGCACTGGCCGGGCGCAGGCCCGCGCCGGGCTCGGGTTCGACGGGCGGCCCGGCGCGGCGCCGTGGTTCCGCCCGGTCGGGTTCCGGTCGAACGGGCGGCAACGGCACCAGCCACGCCCGTGGCACCAGGACGGCGCACGGCACCCGGAAGGCCGACGGCGCGGTCGAGGCGGCCGGCCGGCTCGGCTTCGCGTGCCGGGGTCTCGTCTACGTGATCATCGGCGTCCTGGCCATCGCGGTCGCGGCCGGTCGCAGCCGCGCCGAGACCGACCGACGGGGGGCCCTCGGGCAGATCGCCGCCCGCCCCTTCGGAACGGCGCTGCTCATCCTGCTCGTGATCGGTTTCCTCGGCTACGCGGCCTGGCGGGCCACCGAGGCGGCCCGCGAGGAAAAGTGGGGCCAGCGGTTGGCGTCGGCCGCCCGGGCCGTCCTGTATGTCGGCTTCGCCGCCACCACCGTCGAGTTCCTGGTCTCGGGGCGGGGCGGCGGCGGAAGCAACCCGGAGCCGTGGACGGCCCGCCTGATGAAGCACACCGGCGGGCGGGTCCTGGTCGGCGCGGTCGGGGTGGTGCTGGTGGGCGCCGGCGCGGTCCTGGCCTACCGCGGGATCGCGCGGAAGTTCCTCAAGAAGCTCAAGACCGGCGACATGAGCCCGACCACCCGCAAGGCGGTCGTGGCGGCCGGCGTCGGCGGCCAGGTGGCCCGCGGGGTCGTGTACGCGCTGGTCGGCACCTTCCTCATCAAGGCGGCCATCACGTTCGACCCGGACCAGGCCAAAGGCATCGATCAGTCCCTGAAGAGCCTCGTGCACCTGGCCTACGGTCCGTACCTGCTGGGTCTGGTGGCCGCCGGACTGGTGCTGTTCGGCGTCTACTCCTTCGCCGAAGGCCGCTACCGGCGCATGTGACCGGCCATCGCCACGGTGGGACCAAGGTTTTCGGTGGGACGAGGTTTTCGGAGGGACCGGCGCTCAGGTGCCGACCGGGTTCAGCCGCAGGGCGCGGACCTCGTCCCGACGCACCTCGACGCGGCCGGTGCCCGTGCTGCCCGGTCGGCCAGAGCCGGTCAGCCCTGGTCGATTGTGATGCGCTCCCCGGTCGAGGTCTCCTCGCGGTTGACCTTGCCGCGCCGGGCCCGGGCCGGCGGCTTCGCGCCCGGCTCCGGGTGGGCCCGCTGATCGGCCGACTTCTCCTTCTCAATCAGGTTGGCCAGCACTGCCCGGTCGTAAGCGGCGTCGGCCTGGCGGGCCTGGCGGGCCGCCCTGGTGCTGGCCTTACGGGCCTGGCGGATGTCCCCCAGCAGCGCTTCCCGGGCTCGGCCCGAACCCTTCAACGCCGCCTTGTGACTGGCCAGCACCTGCTCGGCGCCGATGATCGCCCGCTCGTGTTCGCGCACCCGGGCATCGTGGGCGGCCAGCGCCGCCTTCGTCTCCTCGAGGCGGGCCGCCCGGTCAGCCTCCTGGGCGGCGGCGCCCTGGGCCCCGGTCCGACGGCGGTCGACCTCGGAGACGACGTCGCGCGGGCCGCCCTTATCGGAGTTCGTCATGATTCTCCCCTCGATTCGGCGTACATCCGTTGATAACCCTGTCTACCCGACGAACCCCCGCGCACACCCGCCCGGCGATCCACCGGCGGGTAGTCTCGGAGCGTGTGACTGACCTGCTGGTAGGAGCCCGCGCCCGACGTCGATTTGGTAGGTCACCCGCCACCCGGCAGTCGCCGGACCACCGGCCGCGGGTCGTCGTGGTCGGCAGCGGCTACGCGGGGATCCAGGCCCTGCGTTTTCTGGAGGCCCGCCTCCCGAGCGGCGCCGCGGATCTGACCCTGCTCTCCCCGACCGACCACCTGTTGTACACCTCGTTGCTGCCCGAAGTCTGCGCCGGTGTCGTGGAACCGCGCCACCTGGCCGTCGCCATCCGCGGCGTCCTCAAGCGGACGGTGCTGCGGCTCGGGCACGCGGTCTCGGTCAACCTGGCCGATCGCACGGTGACGTGCGCCGATCACATCGGGGCGGAGCCCGCGAGGCTCGGCTGGGACCGGCTGGTGCTCGCGCCGGGGGCGATCACCCGGACGTTCGACATTCCCGGGCTCGCCGAGCACGCGGTCGGGTTGAAGAACCTCGCCGAGGCCGCGTATCTGCGCGACCACGTCATCCGGCAGATGGAGGACGCGGACGCCTGCGATGACCCGGCGCAAAGGCGCGCACGCTGCACGTTCGTGGTCGTCGGAGCCGGCTACACCGGGACCGAACTGGCCGCCCAGATGTCGCGCTTCACCCGGCGCGAAGCCCGGCACTTCCCCCGCCTGGATCCGGACGAGATCCGCTGGATCCTGCTCGACCTCAAGCCCCGGGTGCTGCCGGAGCTCGCCGAGGCGCTCGGTACCAAAGCCGCCGGGGTGCTGGCCGAGCGCCAGGTCGACGTCCGGCTGGGCCTCTCGCTGGCCGAGGTCACCGGCGATTCCGTCACCCTGACCGACGGCACCACCGTGCCGACCCACACCGTGGTCTGGTGCGCCGGGATCACGCCCAGCCCGCTCATGGCCACGCTGGGCCGGCCGACCACCAAGGGCCGGCTCGACGTCGATGACATGCTGCGGGTCCCGGGGGCCGACGGCGTGTTCGCGCTCGGCGACGCGGCGACCGTGCCGGACGTCACGAAGGACGGCGAACCGGCCGGCCAGACCGCCCAGAACGCCCTGCGCCAGGGCATCGCCGCTGGTCGGAACGTGGCCGCATCGCTCGGCTACGGCCAGGCCCGGCAGTACAGGCACCGCGATCTGGGCTTCGTGGTCGACCTGGGCGGCACGGACGCGGTCGCCAACCCGCTCGGCGTCACGCTGTCGGGGCTACCGGCGGCGGCGGTCACCCGCGCCTACCACCTGTACTCGATCGGCAGCTTCACCAACCAGATCCGGGTGGCCTCGGACTGGGCCCTGTCAGCCCTGTCGCCGACCCAGATCGTGCAGCTCGGTTTCCTGCGGCCGCGGGACTCCTCGATCGTGGCGGCCGAGAAAACCGACATCTACAGCTGAGCCCGCCGTCCCGCGGAACAGCGGTTGACCATCCAGCCAGTGTCCCGCGGAACGGCGGACAGTGGATCAGCCGGCCGGGTGTCGCCGGTGGATGCGGTGGTCATCGCGTCTCCCTCGCCTCGGTTCAGGCGTCGAGGTGCGCCGGCAGACCGAAGGCGGCGAACAGGTTGACGTCCAGAAAGGCGTTGAAACCACTGATCCGGTCGCCGGTGATCTCCAGCACCTGCAGGGCCCACGGCGCGTGGCCGCCGGCCGGATCGACCCGGTACTGACCGAACGCCGGGCACCCGTTCGCCGCGGTCGCCACCAGCCGCGAGCCGCGGCACCCGGCGCCCGGGCCGAGCAACCAGGCGCCGATCTGGTCGGAGCCCCGCAGCCACAGCTCGTACGGCGGCATCGACTGCACCGCGTCGTCGTGCAGCAACGTCACCAACCGGGAGATGTCGTACCGCTCGAACGCGTCCACATACCGGTCGAGCAGCACCCGGTGCTCGGCGTCGACCTCGCCCGCCGATTCGGCCGGATGCATCCGGGTCGCGTCGACGTCGCGGGCGGAAAGAGTGGCCCGGGCCCGCTGGAGCGCGCTGTTGATCGACGCGACGGTGGTGTCGAGCAGCTCCGCGACCTCGGATGCCGGCCAGCGCAGGACCTCCCGCAGGATCAGCACGGCCCGCTGGCGCGGGGGCAGGTGCTGCAGAGCCGCGACGAACGCGAGCCGGATCGTCTCGCGGGCCACCGCCAGCTCGGCCGGATCACCGGTGGCCGGGAGGGCCCGGGTGTCCCCGATCGGCGAGACCCACCGGTTCTCCTCCGTCATCGGAGCGAGCGTCGCGTCCGCGGTCGAGGCTGGTCCGAGATCCATCGGCCGGGCCCGACGCTGACCGCTGCGCAGCATGTCGAGGCACACGTTCGTGGCGATGCGGTACATCCAGGACCGGGCGGCCGACCGCCCCTCGAAGCCCGGGATTCCCTTCCAGGCCCGCACCATCGTCTCCTGGACGGCGTCATCGGCATCGAACCCGGACCCGAGCATCCGGTAGCAGTAACCGGTGAGCTCACGGCGGTGCAGCTCAAGATCTTCCGGCCGGATCTCGATGGTTCCCGTTGCCTCGTGGACCGACATGGGGCTGATGGTACGACCGCCCTCCGACAAAACCGGCGACGCGATTGTCGGGCCACCACCGGCCGGCCCGGTCGCACGGCCGACCCGCGCGCCCCGGACCCGGTGCAAATAGTCTCCCGAATGCACCGACCCGACCGCACCGAACCCGGGAGAACCAGGGAGTGGATCATCATGTCGACGCAAGCGGCGCTGCCGGGCATCGATCCGGGCGCGGTGACGACCTGGATCCTGGCCGCCGTCCCGGACGCGGTGGCTCCGTTGTCGTTCTCGTTCGTCGCCGGCGGCCGGAGCAACCTGACCTACCGGGTGACCGACGCGCGCGGCGCGGCCTGGGTGCTGCGCCGGCCGCCCACCGGTCAGGTCCTCGCCACGGCCCACGACATGGGCCGTGAGTACCGCTTTCTCACCGCGCTGCACCCCACGGCGGTCCCGGTTGCCGAGCCGGTCGCGATGTGTGACGACGCGACCGTGACCGGCGCGCCTTTCTACCTGATGGGCTTCGTCGCGGGGACGGTGCTCGCGACCGAGGAGGACGGCCTGGCGCTGCCGCTCGCGGCCCGGGGCGCGGCCGCCGACAGCATCGTCGACACGCTCATCGAGCTGCACGCCGTCGATCCGGTCGCCGTCGGGCTCGACTCGCTGGCCCGGCCCGGATCGTTCCTGGAACGGCAGTTGCGGCGCTGGCACCGCCAGATTCACGCGACCGGCGGCGACGAGAAGCAGCTCGCCCTGCTGGACGAGGTGCACGCCCGCCTGGTCGCGCTGCTTCCGCCCTCGGCCGGAACGGTGATCGCCCACGGGGACTACCGGGCCGGCAACCTCGCGGTCGACCAGACCGGGCAGGTGCGCGGCGTGTTCGACTGGGAGCTGGCCACTCTTGGGGACGCGCTGGCCGACCTGGGCTGGTTGGTGTCGGGTTGGAGCCGGCCGGGCGACCCGGACGCGGCCACCACCGCCGCGCCGAGCACCGCCCCGGGCTTCCCGGACGCCGACCACCTGGCCACCCGGTACGCCGAACGGTCCGGGCGCGACATTGCGGCTCTGCCGTACTACCTCGCCTTCGCCCGCTGGCGCAGCGCCTGCATCTGGCACGGCGTGACCGCCCGCTACCGGGCCGGGGTGATGGGCGACGGGCTGGCCGACGAGGCCCGGCCGGATCCCATTGACGGCCAGGCCCGGGCGGCCCTGGCCGGCCTGGCCCGCTTCGGCTGAGCGGTCGCGATCGCTCCGGCGGGGGCCGGGCCACGCGGCCGTCGTCAGCAGCCGCAGGTGCCGGAACCGCAGCCGCAGCCGCCGGCCGCCGGTTCACCGGCGAGGTCGAACGTCGGCAGGCTGGTGAACGCGCCCCGGGTCGGTCGGACCCGCACGATCTGGCGCGGCGCCGGCCCGGCCTCGGGCGCCGGGGCGACGACCCGCTCGGCCTCGGCCCGGGTCGTCAACGTCAAGGGGACGGCGGTGCCGGGCGGCTCCGACCGGGACGGCTGGGTCGCGTCATCGACCCCGCCGGGGACCTGATCGGAGCGCGTCTGATCCGCGGCCGTCCGATCGCCGGGTCCGTTGCCGCGCCGCCAACCCAGTCGCACAACTGCCTCCACCCGTTGCCACCCGCCCGTCGCCACCCGCCCGTTACCGTGCCCGGCGCCGGTCTGTCCGGAAAAATCACGCGTGTTCCGACTCGACGGTATGCCCCCGACGACGATGGCGGGCGCCGACGGTCCGGCGGGGACGGGACGGCGGTCAACGTCACGTCTGCCCGGTCCCCACCGGGCTGATCGTCGACCGGCTTTGTCGGAGGGGCGCGCGATCGGGTGGGCCGCGGCTACGGTGACGGCACCCCTACGACGAGCCGGACGTGAGGTGGCCATGGCAGCCGAGAGCGCCGTCCCGTCCCCGGGCCCTCCTGCTCCGGCGGCCCGGGGACGGGACGGTCGGGTGCCGCTGTCGGTGCTCGACCTCGTACCGGTGGCGTCCGGGTCGAGCGCGGCCCAGGCCCTGGTCAACACCGTCGACCTCGCCCAGCGGGCCGAGGCGCTCGGCTATCGCCGTTACTGGTTCGCCGAGCACCACCTCAACCCGGGCGTGGCCGGCACGTCGCCACCCATCCTGATCGCCCTGGTGGCGGCGGCGACCCGGTCGATCCGGCTCGGCTCCGGAGGCATGCAGCTGGGGCACCGGACGGCCCTGGCCGTGGTCGAGGAGTTCGGGCTGCTCGATGCCGCTTATCCCGGTCGGATCGATCTGGGGCTGGGTCGGTCAGCCGGACCTCCGCCGGCGAAAAAGCCGGCGGTGACCGACGGCGCCGGGTCCGGGTCCGGCGATTCAGGCCCCGTCGCACCTGGCTCCGGGTCCGGCGCCCCCGACTCCGGCCAGCCGGAGTCGGGGGCAGCCGCCCGGGCGCCGGTCCGGGTCCGGACGGCCGCGCCCGACCCGGACGGCCGCGGCCAGTGGATCGACGGGCTGCTCATCCCGCCGCCGTTCGACATCCGCCAGCTTCTGCGGTCGCCGCGCTTCGCCCTCCACAAGGAGCTGCTGACCCAGACCGGGGCCGAAACGGCCGACTACGGCGAGCAGGTCGCGGACATTCTGGCCCTGCTGGCCGGCACGTACCGGGCCGCCAACGGCGCCGTGGCCCAGATCGTGCCCGGCGAGGGGGCCGGCGCGGAGGTCTGGGTCCTGGGCAGCAGCGCCGGCGTCAGCGCGTCGGTGGCGGGGCGACACGGCCTCCCCTTCGCCGCGAACTACCACGTCGCGCCGGCCACCGTGCTCGAGGCGGTGGACGCCTACCGGGCCGCGTTCCGCCCGTCGGCGACGCTGGACCGACCGCACGTGATCGTTTCCGCCGACGCGGTCGTCGCCCCGGACGACGACACCGCGCGGAAGCTGGCCGCCGGCTACGGCCGGTGGGTCCACAGCATCCGGACCGGCGCCGGGGCCATCCCCTATCCGAGTGCCGCCGACCCGGGCCGCCCAACCTGGACCGACGAGGACCGACGCCTGGTCGCCGACCGGATCGACACCCAGTTCGTCGGGTCACCCACCACCGTGGTTGACCGGCTGGAGGTCCTCCGCGACGCCACCGATGCTGACGAACTGCTGGTGACGACCATGACCCACGATCACGCCGACCGGGTCCGCAGCTACGAACTGCTGGCCGCCGAATGGGGTACCGGCTGAGGTACCGGTCCCGCGTTCGGCCGGCGCGATGGGTGACCGCTCGGGTCGGCTGCTCGGGTCGGTGCTCGGGTTGGTCCGTGTACAGCTGTATTGCTGAACGGCCGGGCTGGTAGCCGTTCAGCAATACAGTTGTGTACAGAGGAGTGGGTGACTACCCGCCACTCCGGAAAAGCCCAGGTCAGGTCCCCGGACGACGACACCGCGCGGCTAGGGGTGTTGCCAGACGTTGAGGTAGTCGATATCCATGGTGGCCGGGAAGGGGGTGCTACCGGTGATACCGCCGTTCAGCGGTCCCCAGCTTCCACCGACCGAGAGGTTCGCGATGATGTAAAACGGATAATTCTTGATCGCCCCCGGGGTGGTGACGGTGTTTCCCATTTTGTGGCCGTCGAGATACCAGGTCAGGCCGGTGGGCTCCCAGTCCAGACCATAGACGTGCCAATTGGTCGCGGCGCTGCTGATAGTGGCGACCTGCGGCGAACACGGATGACCGCAGGACCCGCCGCCACCGCCCCAGTGGGCGGTGAAATGGTAGTCCGAGGGATTGTTCCCGGGGATCTCGAAAACGTCGTACTCACCGGTGTCGGGCCAGGCCTTCCCACCTTGTTGCTGTTGCTGGGGAAGTTCCCACAGCGATGGCCAGTAGCCGTCGCCGGCGGGAATCCGGACCCGGCCCTGGTAATAGCCGTAGGTGTAGTGGAAGCCGGTGTAGCCGGCCGGCTTCGGGCCGAAAATGGCCGGCCAGGGTCCGGTCGAGACCATTCCGGAACGAATCTGCCCGCCGGTGCGGGTCGCGGTCAGGTGCAATTGCCCGCCGGCCACGGTCACATTGGGATTGCCGACCGTCGCGGTGTTGAACGTTTCCTTCTCGTCGTTGTACGGCAGACACATGGCCCGGAACGACGGGTTACACAACTGCCAGCGGGTCAGATCCAGCCCCGGCCCGTTGAAGGTGTCCCCGAACGCCAACTTCCAGGAGCCCGGAATTCCCGGCCCCGCCGCGCCCGGATCGACCGTCACCGGGGCCGACGGCACCACCGCGACCGGAGCCGGCGGCGGAACGGCCGCGCGCCGGGTCCCGGCGGCCGTAGGAGGCGCCGCTTTCCGGGTGGCCGGGGCCGGGCCGCCGGCCGAACCGACCGCCGCGGCGACCTGGCCGGACTGGGCCCGGACCGCGCCGGCGGCGGGCTCGGGCGTCGGCGATCCGCCGCTCGGCACACCCGCCTGCACGACCGCGCTGGCGATCGACGCCGGGTCGGACCCGGCCGTGAGGCTCTGGGTCCCGCCGCCCGGTCCGCCCCTGGTCAGACCGACGACCAGGGCCAGGACACCGGCCAGACCGAGGAGCACCCCGACGGCCAGCCGCTGGGCCGTCGAGTGGGACCGACCGTGCCGGCGCTGACCGGACCGGTGGCGCGCCCCCGACCCGGACATCCGGGTCCCGACCGGCCGCGCGCCGACCGGCCGCGCGCCGACCGGCCGCGCGCCGGAGGTCGCACCGTCCGGTCCCGGAGCACGGGACGACCCGGGGCCGGACGAACGAGAGACCGGTGGGGGTAGCGCAGGTAGGCGAGGGACCGGCG
The DNA here is from genome assembly GCA_026225295.1 of Frankia alni. Taxonomy (GTDB): domain Bacteria; phylum Actinomycetota; class Actinomycetes; order Frankiales; family Frankiaceae; genus JAMFSN01. The sequence continues at coordinate 13,809 of JAMFSN010000035.1, read as the reverse complement.
GCCGGGCGACGGGCCGGGCGACGGCGGATTTCGCGCCGGCCGACCGGGCGGCGGACCGGCGGAGCGTCACGCGGGCCGCCGGCGGCGCGGCGCCGCGGTGGGAGGTACGGCGGGGTTCGGGCGGCGGGGACATCCGCGGGGCAATCGCCTTTCGCTGCTGTCCGACCGCCCCGGTGGACCGGCGGGCGGACGTCGGGCCGACGTCGAAGTACGGCGCTCGGGGCGCCGCTGGTCGCCCGTCCCCTCCCACCCCCCGCGCGAGGCGGCGGATATGCGGTACAACCAGAGCCCAGCTTGTCGGCAAGCTGCGCTTTTGTCCAACCTCGGACGCCGGAAACCAGCCCCACCGGCCGACCGCCGGCCTCGCCGCCGGCCGCGCTCCTACGCTGAGCGGGTGACCGTCACGACGCGCCCGGTCCCGGACGCGGCGACGACCTGGCGGCCTGATCACCCGGTGGACGTCGGGACCACACTCGCGCCACTGGGCCGCGGGCGGGGCGACCCCTGCCACCGCGCGACCCCCGACGGCGCGCTGTGGCGGGCCAGCCGCCTCCCGACCGGCCCGGTGTCCTACCGCCTGCTTCAGCGTGGGCCCCGGACGATCTTCTGTGAGGCGTGGGGACCGGGCGCTCCCGAGCTGGTCACCGGTCTGCCCGAGCTGCTCGGCGGGCGCGACGACCCGGCCGGGTTCGAGCCCGGCCACCCCCTGCTGCACGAGGCCCACCGCCACCATCCCGGCCTGCGGGTGCCGCGGACCGGCCGGGTCTTCGAAGCCCTGGTTCCGGCGGTGCTTGAGCAGAAGGTCACCGGACGCCAGGCCCGGGCGGCCTGGCGCTGGCTGGTCGGCCGGTACGGAACACCCGCTCCCGGCCCGGTGCCGCCCGGGCTGCGCCTGCCACCCGGTCCGGAGGGCTGGCGCCGGATCCCGTCCTGGGACTGGCACCGGGCCGGGGTCGAACCGAGCCGGTCGGCAACCATTGTCGCCTGCGCCCGGGTGGCCGCCCGGCTGGAGGAATGCGTCGACCTGCCCCCGGCCGAGGCCGAACACCGGCTCCGACTGATGCCCGGAGTCGGTGTCTGGACGGCCGCCGAGGTGGCCCAACGCGCGTGGGGTAACGCTGACGCCCTCTCGGTCGGCGACTACCACCTGGCCGGGTTCGTCGGGTGGTCGCTGCTGGGCCGGCCACTCGACGACGCCGGCATGGTCGATTTCCTGAACCCCTGGCGACCGCATCGCTACCGGGTGGTGCGGCTGCTGGAACTCAGCCCGCGGGCCCGCAAGCCCCGGTTCGGACCCCGGATGACAATTCAGGACCATCGCCACCATTGATCGCGGATCGCGGATCGCGGATCGCGGATCGCGGGCGCCAGCCGACGGCTACCCGCTGGCCGCGATCGGGGCCGGGACCGGGACCGCGGCCAGGGCCAGGAAGGTGGACCACGGTTCGACCGGCACCCGGAAGCCCTGTCCACCGAATCCGGGCACCTGGACCGCCGGCGAAGCAACGGCCCGCCGGGCGCCCGGTCCGGGTCGACGGCCCGGGCGCGGTACCGGACCGACCACGCCGGGACCGGGCCCGCCGACGGCCGACGCGGCCGTCGCGGCCGACGGGCCGGCCGACGGTTCATTCACTCCGGTGGTCACGACCATGGGCTGGGACGGCTTCAACGACCGCGGCGCCGTTCCGGACTCATGCAGCGTAGGCAGCAGGAAGAGTTCCAGGGCCGCCCCGGTCACGGCCAGCGCGACCGACCAATGACTGCCCCGCCAGACGGTCGGACCGCGAAACCCGTAGTCTCGATAGGTCGTTATGTGATAGACGTTTGTGCGCACGACGAACACCAGCCCCCCGAAGCCGTAGATCGTTTCACCGTAAGACTATCGCGGACGCCCGACGGTGAGTCGCCCGCGCCGCCCGGGATGAAATACCCGTGGCTTCCGCGACCGGGATAAGAGTTTTCCCGTGCAAGATTTCGAACAATTGACCCCTGAAGGGGGTTCAATGATGCGGGACCGACCGTCGAGCCCCTCGGAGGTCCTTTTCCGGACCCCCGACGAATCGCCGGTCAGTGCGCGTTTCCGCTCCTCGACCAGGTGAGCGCAGGCCAGCACCCGCCGATTGCCCGCGGGGCCGGTGGGCAGCCCCGACTTGCCGAAGATGCTGGCTCCGTGGGTCTCCGCCGTACGGGTCGATAGAAACAACCGGGCGCCGATCCCGCTATTCGACAGATCCTGGGCCATCAGCTCCAGAACGTCACGCTCACGCTTGGTCAGCCTGCTGATCTCGCCGGCGCGGTGGTAGCCCGCGTGCTACGGGTGGTAAGGCACGCCCGAACCGTCGACCGGGGCCGGGCTGCCCATGTCGTACCGCGTCAGGGCCGCGATCAGGTGGGCCAGTTCCCGGCGGCTGCGCTCCCGGTCGCCGTGCACGAGGAACGTGACGATCAGCCCGTTGATGGCGACCACGCAGAGCGAGGCCATTTCCTCGGAACTGAGGCGGAAGGACGTCTGGGGATTGGTCCGCCGCAGCTGCTGGACCGCGTCGCCCGCGGCCAGGTAGTAGACCCGGTGCAGGTCGTCGGCCAGGTCCCGCAGCTCGGGATCGCGCAGGGCCCAGGCCATCAGTTCCATCACGAACAACGCGGCGGCCGGGTCGGCCGCCACCACGTCCCACACCGACTCGATGGTGTCGAAAACGTGGTCGTCCCAGTCCGGCGCCGGCGTCACCTCGGACAGCGCCCGGATGAGTCGGGCCGAGACAGTCTCCACGACCGCCCGGAAAAGCTGATTCTTCTTTCCGAAGACGTAGTGGATCATGCTGAGGGGGACGCCCGCCTCGGTCGCCACCCGCCGGGTTGACGCCGCCGCGACCCCCTCGCGCGACATCAGCCGGATGGCGGCGGAAATGATCGCTCGGCGCTGTTCGCCGGCCGGAGTCGCTTCCACGGAGGTCAACGTACCGCCCGGTAACCGTCCATCGGAGCCGAGCTGGCCAGCGGACCCGGAACATCACCGACGTTCCCATCACGGCAACGGCCGTTCTCCGGTCGGGGTCGCCAGCCAGACCCCGACAATGCGGACCTGACCGGCGCACGCGGCGACAAAAGCGTCGTGCCACCGCTGGTCGGACGGGCGGGGCGACAAGCCACCGCGCCGGGCGACCACGGCCAGCAGGCCCGGCTCCGGGACGTCCCGGCAGACGTCGACAAACGGGCGGAACAACAGCTCCGCGTCGTCCGGCGCCTCAGGGGGCAGTTCGTCCACGATGCAGGGCTGGAGGGGCGTGACCCCGCTGCAGATGACCACCATCAGGCACCCGGCCCAGCGCTCGTCCGGCCCCAGCAGGGCCCGGACGAGCCACGTCGCCGCGCCCTCGGCGGTCAACGGCGGAGGAATGATCGTTGTTGTCATGGGGCGAAGGGTCACACGGGAGCCCTGTGGATCGCGCCTTGCTGTCCACAGGGCTTGTGTGCTAGCTCGCCGGAGCGGCAGCGGCGGGGCAGGTGGGCGGGCCACCCCCGTGCGGCCCACCCACCCTTCCGCGGCGCCCCCCGTTGCGCCACGGACGCCCGACCGCTCGCAGTCGAGCAAGGAACAGCTTCGTCCGGTTAGCCCCTCCCGTCCCCGGGGTCATCACCCCAATCGGCGGGGGTTTTCCCCCTGTCCACGGACGGACCCGGACCGCGAAACTGCTGCATTAGGATCGCGGTCGGGGCGAAGGGGCATCGTGGAGCTGCGGGTCATCCCGCGCACACCCGCGGGCCGGACGGCCAGCGCCGGGCTCGGACGACCGGCCGCGCTGGTCGCCCTGGTCCTCGGGTCGGGCGCGTTGGCGCTCCTGTGCCAATGGCCGGCGCTGCGCTCGATCCCGGCCCAGGCCACGCTGAACACCCTGGTCACGATGTCGTACGCGGCCACGGCGGGGGTCGGCGCGCGCAGTCCGGGCCGGCGGGGCACCGGTCCGTCCCTGCTGCTCGGCGCGGGTCTGGCCTGGTCGGCCACCTGGGCCGGCTTCTGGGAGGTCGGCCCGATCCCGGCGCTGGCCTTCGAGGTCCAGCCGGTGTTCTGGATTCTGCTGCTGGGCGCCGTCCTGGAGTATCCGACCGGACGGATCACCGAGCGTACCGAGCGGATCTTCATGGCCGCCGTGCTGGTGATCCTGCCCGCGCTGCTCACCGCGAACATCCTGACCTCCCGGGCGTCGTGGAAGGCCTACCACAGCGACGTATGGTGGCCCGGGGTGTTCCCGGACCGGGACGCGGCGAACGTGATCACGGTCCTGACCGCCGCCGCCGCCCTGGGTCTGACCGGCGCGTTCATCGTGCTGCTCCGGCAGCGGCTCCGGCGCCTGCCGATGGTCGACCGGCGGGTCCAGGGCCCGACCGGGCTGGCCCTCGCCGCGGCCGGTATCTGCGCATTCCTCACCACGGTCCTGGGTTCCCACCACGCCGCGCGGTGCGCGAACCCGTTCTACCTGGCGATGGCGGTCGCCCTGCTGGGCATGCCGATCTCGATCGGCATCGGCGAACTGCGTCGGCAGTTGGTCCGGGCGGCCGCCGCCGAGACGCTGGCCCGGCTGGCCAGCCCGCCAACGGTGGAATCGGTCCAGCTCGCGCTGATCGAGGCGCTCGGCGACGAGACCATGACCGTGCTCTACCGGGTGCCGAATCCCGATTCCCCGGACGGCCCGCCCGCGGACGGCACCGCGGTGTACGTGGACGGCGCCGGCACGCCGCGCCACCCGCCCACCGCCGCCGATCGGCTGCTCGTCCCGGTGACCAGCGGCACCGGGGACGAGGTGGCGCTCCTGGTCACCGACGGGGCGCTGCGCCGGCACGAAGACCTGGTCGGCGCGGCTCTCGCCACCGCCGGGTTCGCGCTGGAGAACGCCCGGCTGCAGGCCGTGCTGCAGTACCGGCTGGCCGCGGTGCGCGACTCCCGGACCCGGATCGTCGAAACGGCGCTGGCCGAGCGGCGCCGCCTCGAACAGGATCTGCACGACGGGGCCCAGCAGCGGCTCCTGGCCGTCGCGGCCCGGATCGGCATCGCCCGGATCCACGCCGGCGAGCAGACCACCGCCATCGACGAAGCGAGCGCCGAGCTGACCGCCGCGCTCGGCGAGCTGCGGACCCTGGCCCGCGGGATCTACCCGGCGGTGCTCGGGGAGGCCGGACTCGCGGTGGCGTTGGACGCGGCCATGGAAGACTTTCCCATCCCGGTCGCGGTCGAGGTGGCCGGCGACCGGTTCGACGCAGCGACGGAGACGGCGGCTTACCTGACCGTGATCGACATCCTCACCCACGCCGCCGACCGGGCCGGCGCGACCCGCGGCACGGTCCGGTCCTGGCACCAGGACAACGGGCTATGGCTCCAGATCGAGCACAACGGTCGGGCCGCCGGCGACGGACTGCTGTCGGCCGTCGACGACCGGCTGCGGGCCCTCGACGGCGCGCTCGAGCCGGCCCCGCCGCGCGGCGCCGCGCCGCGCGCGGCCCCGGTCGGAATGGACGACCCGGTCGTCGTGACGGCGCGGATCCCATGCGTGTAGCGATCGCCGAGGACGGCGCCCTGTTCCGCGAAGGCCTCGAGCTGCTGCTGCGCCAGGCCGGTCTCGAGGTCGTGCTGTCGGTCGGCACCGCCGACGAACTGCTCGCCCGGCTGGCCGGCGACGACCTGCCCGATGCGGTGATCCTCGACATCCGGATGCCGCCCGACTTCCGCGACGAGGGGCTGGTCGCGGCCGAAGACCTCAAGCAGCGGTACCCCCGCCTCGGGGTTCTCGTGCTGTCGGCCTATGTCGAGACGATCTACGCGATCCGCCTGCTCACCCCCGGTCTGCCGGGGGTCGGCTACCTGCTCAAGGACCGGGTCGGCAACGTCGAGATCCTGCGCGACGCGCTGCGCCGGGTCAGCGCCGGCGAGCAGGTGGTGGACGCCGACGTGGTCGGCCGGCTGCTGGCCGCCCGCCGGCGCGACACCGAGCTCGGCGCGTTGACCCCCCGCGAGCACGAGACGCTGCGGCATCTGGCCGAGGGCCGCTCCAACGCGGGCATCGGCCAGCTGATGAACCTCTCGGCCAAGACCGTCGAGACCCACGTCGCGAACCTGTTCGCCAAACTCAACCTGCAGACGTCCGGCGACGACAACCGTCGGGTCCTGGCCACCCTCGTGTGGCTGCGGGTCAATCCGGGAGCCGGCCCGACCGAAGGGACCGAACGTAAGATCCATTACACCTGACCGGCCGACCGCGACCGGGTACCGCGCTCTGAAATGATCCCCCTTTGGTCCGCGGTCGGAGGGAGAGCGACGGTATGTCGCCGCGCCGGCCGCCGGCCGCCGGGCGGCGGCTCGGCCCCGGTGCGCGGGGGCCGGTCCCGGCGTCGGGCCGGGCGGACGCCCGGCCCACCGACGGACCGGGCCGGCTGACCGGCCGCCGGACCAGTGCCGACGCGGTCGTCGGCCGGACCGCCCGGTGGACGCTGGTGACCGGCGGGCTCGCCGTGCTGTTCATCGAGCCGTTGGCGGCCCGCCAGCCCCTGCTGTTCGCGGTCAACCTCGCGGTCGCCCTGGCGTTCTCGGCCGCCGGCGCCATCGTCTGGGACGAACCGGGCCAGCGGGCCACGGCGGTGGCGTTCGGGATCGCCGCGATCCTGTGGCCGGCCGCCTGGCTCAACGAATGGCAGACCGGCCCCTTACCGTTGATCTCGACGCTCATCGGGCCGGCCCCGGTTCTCGTCGGGGTGTGGGGACTCCTGCGGTTCCCGCGACCGTGGTTCTCCGGCCGGGCCGGCCGAGCGATCCTGGCCCTGCTGGTCTTCATCGCGACCTGGACCGTGCCGATCGTGATCTTTTCCCGACCGTCCTGGCACAGCTTCCCGCCCGGCGAGGCGTGGCCGACGGTGTGGCCGGACCGGACGGCGTTCCACGCCGCGACCTCCTTCTACGACGCGGGGACGGCCGCGGTCGCGGTCGGTTTCGGTGCGTTGTTCGTGATCCGACCGATCTGGATGAGCGGGCCCGACCGGCGGTACGCCGTCCCGGTGGCCGGAGCGACCGGCGCGGCCGGGCTCGCCTTCGCCGTCACCGGTCTGATCTGGATGTTCGGCGGCGCCGAGAGCGTGCTCTACGGCTTCTCCGACGCCGAAGGGGTCATCCTGCTCGGGGTGCCGGCCGCCATCCTGCTGGTGGTGATCCGGCGGCGGCTCGACGGCGGCCGGGTCGCGGAACTCGCGGACCGGTTGCGGGCCACCTCCGACATCGGGCAGGTGCGGTCGGCCCTGCGGGCGATGCTGTCGGACCCCAGCGCGCAGCTGTGGTACCAGGTCGAGGAGACCGGCGAATGGCTGGATGCCGACGGCACCTCCGGAGTCCCTCCGGACGGCACCGACGGCCGGTTCGTCCACGCGGTGGCGGGCGCGGAGGGCACGACACTGGCCCTGCTGACCGGGGACCCGGCGCTGGCCCGCAACCGCCCCCTGGTCGAGACCGCGGCCCGGGCGGTGGCCGCCTCGATGGAGAACGGGCGCCGGCAGGCCGGACTGCACGCCGAGATCGCCGGGGTCTCCCGGTCGACGGCGCGGATGACGACGGCCGTCGACGCCGAACAGGCCCGCTTCGCCCACGCGCTCGAGGAGGGCACCCAGCAGCGGCTCGAGGGGCTCGAGGAACGGTTGGGGGATCTCGACACCGACGTCGCGGCGCCGGCCGCCCGCGAGGTGATCGGGGAAGCGCTCCGTCAGGTGCGGGAGACCCGCTACGAGCTCCAACTGCTGGCCCGCGGGCAGGCGCCGCCGGTTCTCGGGCAGGCCGGGTTGGCGCCGGCGGTCGGCGACCTGGTGGGGCGGCTGGCGCCGCCGTCCGACCGCGCGGGCGGATCCGTCGCGATCGAGGTCGACATCCCCGCGGCCCGGTTCGACAGCCCGATCGAGCGGGCCGCGTACTTCGTCATCGCCGAGACGGTCACCAACGCGGTGAAGCACGCCCGGGCCCACCGCGTCACCATCGTCGTCACCACCGGCGCCGACGCCGATGGCGACGCCGATGGCGACGCCGATGGCGACGCCGAGCCAGACCCGGACGCCGATGCCCACGACGCCGCCGAACCGGGCGCCGCCGAACCGAGCACCGGCCAACCGGGCGCCGGCCCGGACGGGCCCGGGGCCTCCGGCGTGCTGGAAATCGTGGTCAGCGACGACGGCCGGGGCGGGGCCGATCCGCGCGGGCACGGCCTGAGCGGGATCGCGCACCGCGTGCGGGCCCTCGGCGGCACCACCGACGTGGACAGCCCGGCCACCGGCGGCACCGTGATCTCGGCCTGGCTACCGCTCAACCCCCGGAACTGAACAGTCCCGAAGGGTGGTCCGAAATCAAAGGATCACTCCGGACGATCCGCGGAACTGCTCGCCCGATGGTCTTTTCGCAATGGAGCGACGAGCGACGATCACAATCACAACGGTCCCCAGGCCTGCGTGGGTGCGGCTGACCGGCTCAGTTATCGTTCTCCTCGTACGCCATGGGGGCTTCGTGCATCAGGCAATTCTCTCCGCCACAAAGATCTCGGCCGCGCGGCGCGGCCGGGCGTTTCTGCGCGCGCGGAGCCTGGCTGTGACGGCCGGACTGGGACTGGTCGCGATTTTCGCGACCGCCTGCGCGAGCAGCGGTCCGGTGTTCGTGCCGGCTCCGACCGCCGTCCGTGGACTACCCAGCGTGGCGCCGAACCCGCTCCCGCCGTTGAGTTCCTTTGTGACCATGAGCAACGGGGACCGGGTGGCCACCGTGAGTTCCGACTTTCTTTTTGATCTCGACAGCGCGACGCTGCGGGCCGACTCCCGAACGTCCTTGTCGAAAGTGCTCCCGGCGATCCGCAACAGCGCCGGGAGGGTCAGCGTCATCGGCTTTACCGACGGTCTGGGATCGGCCGCCACCAACCTTCGGCTGTCGGTGGCCCGGGCCGCGTCGGTAAAGACCTGGCTGGTCTCGCAGGGAATCTCGGCCCGGCGCATCGTCGTCAGCGGAGAGGGCGAGGCCGGCGCGAAGAAGAACCTCGCCGACGCGCGCTCCCGCCGGGTCGAGATCGTCCTGAAGGGCACCACGTGATGCGGGCCCGCCGCAGCGGTCACCGTCGTTTCGGCAACCGCGCGACGCTGCTGCTCGCCGTCGGCGCACTCGCCCTGGTCCCGGTGCTCGGGGCCTGCCGGACCGGCGCCGCCCCGGACGCCGCGTCCGGGGGCTGCGACGTCTACCAGCTCGACGGCGGCTCGACCAGCGATACCACCTATCCGCTGCTGCTGATCCTGCTCGACGTCAACGACAACTCGGCGGCCTCGGCCGGCCGGGTCGCCGCCGCCCTGCGGCCCTACCTGGACGTCGCCGTCCAGGACGGCGAGTACGTGCGGCTGGTGGCCAGCGGCGGCGAGGATTCCGGCCTGACCTACTCTCCCTGCTTCACCGGGCAGAACGTCTTCAAGGTCGACCGGGCCAACAAGACCCGCGAGCGCAAGGACCGCGTGCACGCCAGCAGCGCTCTCGCGACGCAGGTCGAGCACACCGTGCAGAGCGTCCACGTGAACCCGACCGGCAGCGTCACCGACGTGCTGGCCGGGGTCGACCACGAGATCCAGGCCGTCCGTTCCACCCCCGGTCTGCACCTGGGCAAGGTCACCGTCCTGGTCTGGAGCGATCTGCTCGGCATGACGAACGGCCCCGACTGCCTGAACGTCAACGGCCAACAGGCCTCGCCGGCCCTCGCCGAAGGTCTCGTGCGTCGCTGCTTCGCCACCGCCCAGCTCACCTCGCTGGGCTCCGACACGGTCCGTTTCCTGGGCGTCGACGCGACGACGGGAACCCGACCCCAGCAGGACCTGGCCCGTTACCTGGAGGGAGAGCTGTGCCGGCGGATCAGCACCAGTTGTGTCTGAGCCGCGGGGGCCCGGGGCACCTGGGCCCGCGGCACCTGGGCCCGGCACCGTTGCTGGTCGTTTCCCCTGACGACCGAATGACACCGCACCGACCGAACACACTGCACCGACCGAAAGACAAAAGGGGCTTCTCACGTGCGTAGGGGACATCGGCAGGGCCGTTTGGCCAAGCAGCTCATCCGCAAGGTCGGGGACGCTGGGACCGCGCTCGCGGGCGCCGAGATGCGTCCGAAGGTGCTCAAGAGCCTCGAGGACGCCGAGATCGAGAAGATCCGCGCGTCCTCGCGCACGGGCACCCGCGCGGTCGAGGCCCTGATCGCCGAGCTCCGCCTCGAGATGGATACCCGGGCCGAGCGCCGCGAGCGCCAGCTCGAGATGGTCAAGGACAAGGTCGAGCAGGGCCGGCTGTGGCGGGCCATCGGGGTCCAGGAGCGGATTCCGTCGATGGCGATCTCCTCGTCGCTGCGGGTCGTCACCCTGATCCTGCTCGCGTCCCTGGACTTCTACGTGTTCGCGCAGGCCTACGCGGTGGTTGCCGACGTGGGCGGCTACGGCGTGCAGTGGTGGCTGGGCGGCCTGCTCGGTCTGGCCGTGTTCGTCGCCGGGCTCGCTCTCGCGCACGCGATCAAGGACGCGATCCTGGCCCACGCGCAGCGGGAGATGCTGAAGGAGGCGGCCGACGGCAAGATGAAGATCGATCCGCTCGTCCGGGAGCGGCTGGTCGAATCGCGGCCGTCGATCCTGGCGTTGCTGCTGACCGCGACGATCTTCTCGGCCCTGTCGGTGGCCGGTGTCCTGGTCCGGGTCAACGGGGCCGGTACCACCTCCAACTCGATGGCCGTGGTGTTCTTCCAGGCTCTCATCCCGCTGGTGTCGGTCGTGGTCGAGCTGTACCTGCACGATCCGACCGAGCGCGACGAGCCGCGGCCGAACGCCGTCGACCACCAGCTGGAGCGGCGGCTGGTCAAGGCCGAGAAGAAGCTGCGGGCCATCGCCCAGGGCGTCGAGTCGGAGATCGCGAAGGTCGAGCGGCTCTACAAGGTCGAGGCAGCCATCCTGGACATCGAGCAGAAGGACATGGGCCTGCGGGACAGTGGCGACCCGATCGCGGTCGCGGGCGGCTCCGGGGCCTACGACCACGCGCCGGGCACCGGTCCGCTGACGCTGCCGAACACGTTGGCCAACTCATCGTCCGCGGTCACGGTGGCGACGAACGGCAACGGCTCGAACGGGTCCGGCGGCGGCGCCTCGAAGAACGCGAACGGCTCGGGCGCGGCCGGCGCGAACAACGCTCCGTCAAACGGCAACGGAGCGACCGCCGACAAGACGATCCGGGTCAGCGGGAGTCGCTGACCTCGGCCGGGACCGGGCGGGCGTACTCGCGGGCGTCGGCCTCGCCGCCGGCCCCGACCGACGCGGAGCGGCCCGTGCCGCTCGAGCGCAGTATCTCCTCGATCCGGGCGATCTTCTGCGTCAGGGGCCGGGGCAGCCGGGTCGGCTGGAGGCCCCGGCTCCGCAGCAGCGCGGCGACCCACCGGGGCGCATAGACCCGGGTCGCGCGGGCGGCGACCCCGGCCGCGATCTGGTCAGCGGCCGTCGCGATCGGATATGTCCGGTTGAGCGGGAACGGCGCCGAAGCCCGCAGATTCCCCAGGCCCTCGACCGCGTCCCCACCCCGCACCATGTCGGTGTCGATCCACGACAGGTAGGCGACCCCGACGCCGACCCCGTGGTGCCCGACCTCGGTGCGCAGGCAGTCGGCGAACGCCTCGACGCCCGCCTTGCTCGCGCAGTACGCCGACATCATCGGGGTGTGCGCGATCGCCGCCAGGGACGCGATCTGCAGAAGGTAACCGCGCCGGTCCACCAGGTAGGGCAGGAAGGCCCGGGCCGTTCGCACGCTTCCCAGCAGGTTGACCTCGATGATCCGATCGAAGGCGGTCGGGTCGGCGAGCACGACCGGACCGCCGCCGCCGATCCCGGCGTTGACCACCGCGGCGTCGACGCCCCCGAAGTGTTCGGCGACGCCGAGGGCGACCTTGGCCAGCTCCTCGCCGTTGGCCACGTCGACCTCCCACCAGGCCGCGCCGTCGCCACAGTCCTCCGCCACGATCTTCAGCTCGTCCGGTTCGAGCCCGAGCAGCGCGAGTCGGGCGCCCCGGCCGGCCAGGTTCCGGGCGACCGCCGCCCCGATCCCGCGGGCCGCGCCGGTGACGACGATGACCTTGCCGGTCAGGTCACCCGCGCCCGGGTCCACCTCCCGGGTGAAGTACCCAGCCACCTGGCGACCAGCGCGCCCCAGGCCGGCCGACAGACCCGCCGGGAGAGCGGCGGGGAGGCCCGCGGGGAGGCTGACCCGATCGCGTGCCGACGACATCACCGCTGGTGCCTCCTGGTTTCTGCGCACGTCCCGCACCGGCTGACGGCGCCGGCCCGACGGGCGACAAGATACCCGCTGGACCACATTCCAGGACTTGCGCGGGTACCCACCACCCCGCTCGGCGATCCGTCCCGGGCCGTTCGGGCCCGGTCGGTACCAGCGCGGCCCGGCGGCCACCGCCTCAGTCGCGGTACCGGCCCAGTTCCTGGCGGGCGACGGTTCGTACGTGCACCTCATCCGGTCCGTCGGCGAGCCGCAGGGTGCGGGCGTGGGCCCACATCGAGGCGAGCGGGAAGTCGTCCGACACCCCGGCGCCGCCGTGCACCTGAATGGCCCGGTCGAGGACCGCCAGCGCGACCCGGGGGGCGATCACCTTGATCGCGGCGATCTCGGTACGGGCCCCCTTGACCCCGACGTTGTCGATGAGCCAGGCCGTCTTCAGGGTGAGCAGCCGGGCCTGCTCGATCTCCATCCGCGACTCGGCGATCTGCTGGCGCACGACGCCCTGGTCGGACAGCGGTCCGCCGAACGCGACCCGCGAGGTCGCCCGCCGGCACAGGTACTCCAACGCCCGCTCGGCCGTCCCGATCATCCGCATGCAGTGGTGGATCCGGCCCGGGCCCAGGCGGGACTGGGAGATCATGAACCCGTCACCCTCGTTGGCGATGAGGTTCTCGACCGGCACCCGGACATCGGTGAACCGCAGCTCGCAGTGCCCGTGCTGGTCCCAGTACCCGAAGACGGGCAGGGGCCGGACGATCTCGACGCCCGGGGTGTCGATCGGCACCAGGACGTTGGACTGCTGCCGGTAGGTCGGCGCCGCCGGGTCGGTCTTGCCCATCACGATGAGGATCCGGCAGCGGGGGTCGGCCACCCCGGAGATCCACCACTTGCGGCCGTTGATGACGTACTCGTCGCCCGCGCGGCGGATCGAGGTCTGGATGTTGGTCGCGTCCGACGACGCCACGTCCGGCTCGGTCATCGCGAACGCGGACCGGATCTCGCCCTCGAGCAGGGGCCGCAGCCACCGTTCCTTCTGGGCGCTCGTGCCGAACAGGTGCAGCACCTCCATGTTGCCGGTGTCGGGCGCGCCGCAGTTCAACGCCTCGGGCGCGATCGAGGCGCTGCGACCGGTGATTTCGGCCAGCTGAGCGTAGTCGAGCACCGACAGTCCGTGGGCCGGGTCGTCGTTGTCGGGCAGGAAGAGATTCCACAGCCCCCGCTTGCGGGCCTCGATCTTCAACTCCTCGACGACGGGCGGGACGGTGTGATCGTCGGGACCGTGTTCACGGCGGTAGGCCTCGTACAGCGGCTCGGCCGGGTAGACGAACTCGTCCATGAACGCGGTGAGCCGCTCGCGGTAGTCCGCGGCCTTCGGGCTCGGCGCGAAATCCACGCCCGCCTCCCTTCGTCGGGGGCCCGGAACCGGCGACGAGCCGGCCCGGCGGATGTTCCCGCACGGACGATGACACATCCCGGACCTGTCGCGCGACGGGCTGTCCGCATCCGTG
>JAMFSN010000272.1 GCA_026225295.1 Frankia alni | reverse complement strand
GGCGCGGGAGCCTCGAGCGGACGGTCAGCGGCCTGCGCTGTGTGGTCGGGCCGGGGACCGACTGGGCCGGGACCCCCGCCGGGGCCGAGCGGGCCGTCTTCACCCACCAGGCGCGGACGCTGGGCCGCCTCCCGGCCCACGTCGGCCCGCCCGCGGGCGGGACGGCCGCCCTGGTCGCGGCCGGCATCGTCGATGATCCGCTGTTCACCGACGACCACCTGCTCACGCTGATGTTCGCGCGCGACCCGGACCTCGTCGCGGGGCTGGCCGCCCGGCGACTCGCCCCGCTGGCCGGTCTGCCCGAGGCCACCCGCCGGCGCCTGGCTGAGACGTTGCTGCACTGGCTCGCGCTGAGCGGGCAGCGGGGCCGGATCGCGGACGCCCTGCACGTCCATCCGCAGACGGTCCGGTACCGGGTGAACCAGCTCCGCACCCGCTTCGGGGCCGCGCTGGACGATCCGACCAACCGCTTCGAACTGGAACTGGTGCTGCGGGCCGGGTACGGCTGGGGACCGCGGCCGACCGGACCGGGCCCGGGCTGACCCGGGGACACCGGGGACACCGCGCCCGCGTCGCTCGTGCTTCCGGGCGCGGAATGCGCCGTGGGCGACGGATGGTGGGCGGTAGCGTCGCGGGAATGCGCCTCGCCTCGTTCAACCTGATGCACGGCCGGTCACTGACCGACGGACGCGTCGACGGGGACCGGCTCGTCGCGGCGGTCGCGGGGCTGGGCGCCGATGTGCTCGCGCTTCAGGAAGTGGACCGCGATCAGCCCCGCTCAGGCGGCCTCGACCTGACCACGCTGGCCGCCGGGGCGCTGGGCGCCGGGGCGGCCGGCTACCGGTTCGAGCCGGCGCTGCTCGGCACCCCCGGCGGGAGTTGGCGCCCGGTCACCGATCCGGCCCCGGCCCACGAGCAGATCGCCCCGGTTCCGTCCGCCGGGCCGGTCGGGCCGGGGCCGGCCGCGCCGGAGTCCGCCGCACCAGGGTCCGCCGCACCGCGACCACCCGCGACCCCGGCGTACGGCATCGGTCTGGTCAGCCGGTACCCGGTCGAGGAATGGCAGGTCGTGCGACTGCCGGCCGCGCCGGTCCGGTCACCGGTCGCGGTCCCGACCGGACCCCGCCGGGTGCGGGTCATGCTGCTGGACGACGAGCCCCGGGTCGGGCTGGTGGCCGTCCTGGCCACGCCGATCGGTCGCCTCACCGTGGTCAGCACCCACCTGTCGTTCGTGCCGGGCTGGAACGTCGTGCAGCTCCGGCGGCTCATCGCCGCGCTGCGCGACCGGCCGGACCCGGTGGTCCTGCTCGGTGACCTGAACGTGCCCGGGCTGGTGGCCCGGCGCGTGAGCGGCTGGCGGTCGCTCGCCACGACGGCGACCTACCCGTCGCCGCGGCCCCGGATCCAGTTCGATCACGCACTCGCCCGGGGGCCGCTGCCGACGGTGACCCGGATCGCGGCCGAACAGACCTCCATCTCCGACCATCGGGCCCTCCTGGTCGACCTCGCGTCCGCACCCCGGCCGACCCGTTCCGACCCCGGCCCGACCGCCGTCCCGGCTGCGAACCCCGACCCGATCCGGCCGTGACCACCGCCGCCGACCCGGAGCGGGTCGTGATCTTCGACATCGGCGAGACACTGATCGACGAGACCCCGTTGTGGACCCGCTGGGCCGACCAGCTCGGGGTCACCCCGCTGACCATGTTCGCCGCCATCGGCGGCATGATCGCGCTCGGCCGCAACCATCAGGAGGCGGTCCCCCGGGTCCGACCGGGCCGCGACTTCGCCACCGAGGCGGCGGCCATCGACGCCGCGGTGGAGGCGGACGCCGCCGCCGGCCGCGACGGTCCCGCCGGCTACCGGACCCGCTTGTATCCGGACGCCGAACCGTGCCTGCGGGCCCTGGCCGCGGCCGGCACCCGGGTGGTGGTCGGCGGCAACCAGCCGACCGCCTTCCAGCGGGTCGTCGAGCGTCTCGACCTGCCGGTCCACGCGGTCACGTCCTCGGGCAGCCTCGGCGTGGCCAAGCCGGACCCGGAGTTCTACCGCCGGATCGCGGCGGTGGCGGGGGCCGAACCGGAACGGTGTGTCCACGTCGGTGACCGGCTCGACAATGACGTCATCGGCGCCCGGGCGGCGGGCCTGACGGCCGTCTGGCTGCGTCGCGGGCCGTGGGCCGTCCTGCAGGAGGAGCGCTACGGGGACGGCGGGGCGGACGCCGTCATCGACTCCCTCGCCGAGCTGCCCGGACTGCTCGCCCGGCGGTGAGCCGACCAGCCCCGCCGGGGCCGAGGTTGGTCCCCCCAAGCGGAGGTCCGAGCCTCCGCTTGGGGGGACCAACCCGCGGGACGAGCACCCGGGCACCGTTTCCGACCGGCTACCGTTTTCCGCCGGCCGACGGGCGCCGGCCGACGGGCGGTTCGCGCAGGATGACGTCGAGGGCCGTCCCGGCACCGGGCGTCGAGCGGGGTTCGACGGTGAAGCCGGCGTTCACGGCCACCTTCTCGACGTCCTCGACGGTTTCGATCGGCGCGCCGGCTCCCTCGGCCAGGATCAGCTCCCGGGTCAGCTGCCCCTTGACGTGTTTGGACGAATAGCTGACCACCCGTCGCACCCACTTGCGACCGACCCGGCGCTCGGTGAGGACCCGCACCACGACCGCCGAGCGCCGCAGGGGCCCGGTCGGGGTCAGGACCGCTGCGTAGTCGCTCGAGCGCAGATCGACCACCAGGTGGCCGCCGGCGAACACGGTCGGCACGAGCGCCCGCAGCTGCCCGCGCCACAGCGGCGTCAACGGGCCGGGCCCCGGAACCGTGACCGCCATGCCGATGCGGTGGTCCGGCACCGGCTCGGTCGCGCCGAGCAGCCCGAAACCCCCCGAAACAATCATGATCGCGTCGTCGGCGACGGACCGGGCGGCCGGCGGGAGGGTGACCGGGTCGAGGGCCAGGTAGACGACCCCGGTGAACCGGTCGAGCGCCGCCGTGGTGGGCGCGTCGAGAACCGCCACGTTGCGGGCCAGATCGTCCGCGCCCCGTCCGGGCGGCAGCTTCAGCGCGACCGCCGCCGCCGCGGGATCGTCGCGGCAGTGCGCCGCCACGGCGGTGAGGACCGACTGCCGCACCGGGGCCAGCGGACCATCGCCGAAACCCGCCTCGCGCAGCGTCGGACCGTCGCCACCGACGGCCTTCGCCTCGCTCGGCGGCAGCAGGATCCGCACGTTCTTCCCCCTCGTCCTCGACCAGCCCCTACGGTATGGGGCTGGCCGGAGCATCGGGTCGGCCCCGGTGGCCGGGTGGGAGGCTCAGACCCGGCGACCGAGGACGGCCAGCAGACGGGTCTGCTCGTCGGCGCCGGCCGGCGGTTCAAGGGCCGGCCCGCACATGCCCGCCCGCCCGGCGCAGGTCGGCGCCGAAGTACGCGATCGTCTCGAACGCCGTCCGCACCTCGACCGGGTCCATCCGCTCGTCGAGGCCGGTGGCCCGGGCCAGATCCCAACGGTGGACGACCTGGTCGAACCCGATGAACCGGTCGACGGCCGCGGCGAGCGTGGTCGGGCCGCGGAAACCCTGGAACACGGCCTCGGCCCGGGTCGGGTCGTCCAGGTCGGCCTGCACGGCGTCCCGCGCTCCGGCCCAGGCGGCGACCGGGTCGTCGTCCACCGAGGGCAGCTCGCCCAACTCCCGACCGACGAACGGGTCTTTGCCTATCCGGTCGTCAACGTGGTGCTGGTCGACGGCACGTTCACGGTCCACGGGGTGACGACCCGGGTCGGCGCGCAGACGGACATTCCCCCTGACTGACGCGTTCGGTTCGGCGGCGGTGGCCGACCTGGTGGACGAGGCAACCGCCCCGCCCGACCCGGCCGCGAAGGCCGCCGTCGCCGACCGGTTCCTGGCGGCGCGGATCCCGGCCGAGCAGTGGGAATCAGAGGCGACCAGCGCGCTGGTCGAGCAGGTGGCGGCGGACCCGACGTTCGTGCGGGTGGACGTCCTGGCCGAGCGGTGCGGGTTGACGCCCCGGGCGCTGCAACGGCGCTTCGCCGACCACGTGGGCCTCGGTCCGGAGGCAACGATCCGGCGTTACCGCCGGTACGAAGCGGCCGGGCGGGCCCGGGTCGGTGACGTCCACTGGGGCGAACTGGCCGCCGAACTCGGCTACAGCGATCAGGCCCATCTGACCCGGGAGTTCTCCGCGATCGTGGGGCTGTCCCCATCGCGCTACGCCCGCGCCGGCCGGGCCGCGACGGGGGCTGGGCTGGGCCCTGACGATCAGCCGCCCGATTCCGGGTCAGTTCCGGTCGGGACGTGGATCTTGAGCGCGCGGAAGATGAATGCGTACACGAACGCCTCGTCCCGCCAGGCGTCGTACCGGCCCGAGGGGCCCATGTGCCCGGCTCCGAGCTGGGTCCGCAGCACGATCGGACGATTTCCGGTGCCGCGTTCCCGCAGTCGCTGAACCCATTTCGCCGGTTCCCAGTATCCGACCCGGGGATCGTTGAGCCCGGCCGTGACGAGCATGCGCGGGTAATCGCGCGGCCCGACATTGTCGTAGGGTGAATACGACTTGATGTAGTCGTAAACGGCCGGCTCGTTCGGGTTTCCCCATTCCTCGTATTCGTGGACGGTGAGCGGCAGAGACGGGTCGAGCATCGTCGTGAGCACGTCGACGAACGGGACTTCGGCGACGACCGCGGCGAACAGGTCGGGCCGCAGGTTGGTCACCGCCCCCATCAGCAGGCCGCCGGCGCTGCCCCCGCGGATCACCAACTGCTCCGCCGTCGTGAATCCGTCCGCAATGAGACTCTCGGCGCAGGCTATGAAGTCGGTGAAGGTGTTGGTTTTCTCGAAGAACTTCCCGTGTTCGTACCACGGCCGACCCATTTCTCCGCCCCCGCGCACGTGGGCGAGCGCGAACACGAAACCGCGGTCGAGCAGGCTCAGCCGGAATGAGGAGAAGACCGGTTCCCGCGAGGACTCGTAAGCCCCGTAGCCGGACAGCAGCAGCGGACCGGGACCGGTCGGCCGATCCCGACGGGCGACCAGCGAGATCGGAACCCGGGTGCCGTCGTCGGCGGTTGCCCACCGGCGCTCGGTCCGGTAATCCGCCGGGTCGTAGCCGCCGAGCACCGGCTGACGCTTGAGCAGCACCCGCTGGCCGGTGTCCAGGTCCAGGTCGTACGCCGTGGGCGGGGTGACCAGCGAGGTGTACCGGTAGCGCAGGACCCGCGAGTCGAACTCGGGGTTCCCGCCGACCCAGGCCGCGTAGACCTCCTCGTCCTGCGGGACGATCCGGTCGTCGCCGGTGGCCAGGTCGAGCAGCCGGATGCGGGTGCTGGCCTCGGCCCGTTCGGACAGCGCCAGCGTGCCCGCGAAGACGTCGACCCCATCGAGCTTGACGTCCTCGCGGTGGGCCACCACCTCATCCCACGGTCCGAGCGTCCACCCGTCGCCAACCGTCAGAGCCGAATCGCCGGACGGAGCAGACGGGAAAACGAGCGGTGCGACCAGCAGCCGGAAATTCGGCGCGTTCTCGTTCGTCCACTGGTACAGCCGATCGCCGGTCGCCGACCGGTGGTGAGCCACGTGATATTCGACGCCCTCCCGCCGCGGCTGCACCACAACGAAATCACCCGCTGGGTCGTCGGCCGAAAGAAGCCGGGTCTCGCTGGTCAGCGAGCTGCTGACGCCGATCACGAGGAAGTTGTCGGTTTTGGTGCTGCCGACGCCAACGAAGAACCGCTCGTCGTCCTCCTGGAACACCAGTTCGTCGGTGGCCGGGTCGGTGCCGAGCTGGTGGCGCCAGACCTGGTACGGACGGCGGGCCGCGTCCGGCCGGGTGTAAAAGAGCACCGACCCGTCCCGCGACCAGGCCGTGCCGTAATACGTGTCGCTGATCAGATCGGGCCGATCGGTGCCGGTCGCACAGTCGCGGATCCGCAAGGTGTAAACCTCGTCACCGGTGCGGTCCGTCCCGTACGCAAGCAGCTGCCCGTCCGGGCTGACGTCAAAGGCGCCCAGGCTGAAGAAATCGCTTCCGACGGCCTCGATGTTCTCGTCGAACAGAATCTGTTCCGGGCCCGCCGCTCGACCGTTCTCGTCCGTCTGCCGGCAGTGCGTAGCGTACTGGGCGCCGGCCGCCGTGCGTTGGTAGTACCACCAGCCGCCCTTCCTGGTCGGAACCGAGATGTCGGTCTCCTGAACCCGAGCGACCATTTCTGCGTAGAGCGATTCCTGCAGATCCTCGCTCCCGGCCATCACCCCGGCCGTGTAGCGGTTCTCCGCTTCCAGGTGGGCCAGCACCTCCGGGTCGGACTTCTCGCGCAGCCAGTACCACGGGTCGACCCGCTCGTCCCCGTGGGTGACCAACGACGTCGCCTTGCGGGCGGCCACGGGCGGAACCGGTCCATCGTTCATCGCAACCAGCCTAGGTCCTGACCCGTGGCGGTGGGTTCGTGGTCCGCGTCCTGGCCGGGGGTTAGTCGTCGGTGATGGGGTTGGGACTGGTGGTGTAAGTGCGGCCGGTGGGGGCGGTCCAGGTGTGGTGGCCGGGGTGGGGTTGGGTCAGGGTCCAGGGGCCGTCGTCTTTGGCCCGGTGGTGATGCCGGCACAAAGGCGCGAGGTTGGGATCACTGGTCAGACCGCCGTCGGTGTGGCGTACGACGTGGTCGAGGTCGCAACGTTCCGCCGGCTTCGAACAGCCCGGGAAGGCACACCAGGGGGTCCGGGCCCGGACGTGACGGGCCAGCCGGGGAGACGGGAACCGCCGCTCGGACACCTCCAACGGACGCCCGCTGGCGGGGTCGAACAGGATCCGCCGCCAGGTCGCGTTGTCGGCCAGTTCCCGGGCGTAGGGGGCGGTGATGGTGCCGTAGCCGTGCAACTGGCCGGGTTGGTCGTCGGTCCCGGCCAGGGTGGAGGCGGCGACGGTGACGTTGATCGAGGTTCGGGCCGGGTGGTGACGCCGCCGACCCAGGATGAGATCGAGCAGGACCTCGACCCGGCGGTGCGCCAACGACCGGACCGCATCCGCCTCACCATCGACCGGGCCGCCGGGATCGCCGTCGGGGTCGGGGCCGTCGGGGTGGTGTTGGCGG
>JAMFSN010000271.1 GCA_026225295.1 Frankia alni | reverse complement strand
GTGGCCGGCACGACCCGGGACCCGGTGGACGAGCTGGTCACCATCGGGGGCGAGATCTGGCGGTTCATCGACACGGCCGGGCTGCGCCGCCGGGTCCGGGACGCCAGCGGGGCCGAGTACTACTCCTCGCTGCGGACCGCCGCCGCCCTGGAGGCGGCCGAGGTGGCGGTCGTGCTCATCGACGCCAGCGAACCGATCAGCGAGCAGGATCAGCGGGTGATCGGCATGGTCGCCGACGCCGGCCGGTCGCTGGTGCTGGCCATGAACAAGTGGGACCTGCTCGACGAGGACCGCCGGCTCACCTTCGAGAAGGAGGTGGCCCGCGATCTGGCCCGGGTCGCGTGGGCGCCCCGGGTGAACGTCTCGGCGCTGACCGGCCGGGCCACCGACCGGCTGGCCCCGGCGCTGCGGATCGCGCTCGAATCGTGGGGGACGCGGATCTCGACCGGCCGGCTGAACTCGTGGCTGACCGACGTGGTGGCGACCACCCCGCCGCCGTCGCGCGGCGGGCGGCTGCCCAAGGTCCTGTTCGCGACCCAGGCCGGCGTCCGCCCGCCCCGGTTCGTCATCTTCGCGACCGGCTTCCTGGAGCCCGCCTACCGCCGGTTCATCGAGCGCCGGCTGCGCGAGGACTTCGGGTTCGCCGGCACCCCGATCGAGATTTCGATCCGGGTTCGCGAGCGCGGGCAGCGATCCGTCATGCGGTAGTCTGACTGAGCTGAACGGGATGTGGCGCAGCTTGGTAGCGCACCTGACTGGGGGTCAGGGGGTCGCAGGTTCAAATCCTGTCATCCCGACAGAGAAGTGCAGGTCAGCGGACTGTAAGGCGATTTGTCTGATCATGAAGTGATCGTTTGACCCTCGTTTGACCCTCGGACTGAACGTCACGGGCCGACCTACGCCGACAGTGAACGGCATCGTCCGGCTCCGGTGTCGGTCGACCGGAGCCTCTCGACGTGCGCCCGAGAGATGTGAGGGCTTGGATCTGGGCTAGAGGGACGGTTACGGATCGTAACCGGCACCTCCGGTCCTGGGTCGCTCGGGACCGTCCTCAGAGCGGCCGGGACCGCGGTCGCTCGTGCCGTCCGGGCGTGTCGGTACGCGTAGGCAGATGAACGGCATTCCACGGATCACGTCGCTCACCTCGCGTTCCATGGTCCGTTAAGTTGCGACCCATTCGGGGTCGGCCGGCTTACGGAGCCAGGATTCGAGGAGCCCGGCGGGGTGGTCGTCTCGGCGGATGAGGGGTTTCCACGGCGCCGGCTGAGCCGATGCCACAGTGTAGTGCGACTGTTCGGCGTCAACGCGTGGGTGCCGACGCGCACAACACGGGGACGCCCGCCGCGGCGGTGTTCCTGGGGTTCGTAGAAGAAGTAGACGCCGTGCGACGGCCAGCCATCCCGGCGGTCGCTGTCGAGGAGAGGGTGTGGTCCGCCTGTCCCGGTCGCGACTTGATCCAGCACGTCGTAGAACTCGTCCTGATGGTGGCGACGGTCGTCGACGTCGAACGAGCCAGCCAGGAGCCACCCGGCGCAACGGGCCAGAGCGAGTCTGCCCAGCCCTGGTAGGCGCAGCGGTCGCACTTCGTATGGATGTCGCCAACAAGTCATGGCATCGCTAGACTCTCAGAGGCCGGGACGACAGAGCGAGGAGGTGGCAACCATGAACGAATCGACGTGGGTGCTCCCCTCTGGAGTCACGGTCGGGCGATAGGTCGTCCGGGAGCGCCCTTCAATCGCCCTCCCGAAAGGCACGACCATGCACTTCACCTTCACTTCTGAACCGCGTCTCAACGATGGCGTTATCGAACGCGATTTCACCCTCGATGAGATTCCGGGCATCCTCTGGACACCCGAGTCCGCACCAGCACCTGTTCCGCTGATCCTGCTCGGCCATCCCGGCGGGCTGGACAAGATGCGCACCCGGCTCGCCGCCCGAGCCCGGCGGGCCGCAGCGGACGGCTTCGCCGCGGCGACCATGGAACTCCCCGGAAGCGGCGACCGGCCGAGACTGGCAGCCGTCGACGAGGCCCGCGCCGACCTCCGCCAGGCGCTGGGGGCCGGGGAGCCGGTCGGCGCCGACATCATCGACCAGCTCATCCATCCGCTGGTCGAACGGGCGGTCCCGGAGTGGCAGGCCACAGTCGACGCCCTCCTCGCGCTGCCGGAGATCGGCGGCCCGGTCGGGTACTCGGGCGGGGTGATCTCGATCGGCGTCCGGCTGGCCGTCGTTGAGCCGCGTATCGTCGCCGCTGGGCTGTTCGCCGGGAGCTTCGTGCCGCGCGCCATTCTGGAGGAGGCCCGCCAGGTCACGATCCCGCTGCACGTCCTGCTGCAGTGGGACGACCAAGGCAACGACAGGCAAGCCGCCCTTGACCTGTTCGACGCCTTCGGCTCCCCGGAGAAGAGCCTGCACGCCAACATGGGCGGACACACTGGCGTCCCGGCGTTCGCCGGGGAAGACGCGGCAG
>JAMFSN010000270.1 GCA_026225295.1 Frankia alni | reverse complement strand
TGGGGCGCTCCATTCACGGGCGCGCGGACGTGTGGCTTCCCGATGCCATGACCATTCCTTAGTCGACCATGCCCTATTCGCGCAACACGCGATCAGACCCAGTTACCGCCAGCCGTCCGGGCGGCGAAGAACGCCCGCGTCCTGTTGGTCCGGTCGGTCGCGTCCCGACGATCCCTCACCTCATTTCAATGGTTTGCGCTGGCTGTTCCCGCGGGCACGCGGCCGAGCCCACCGCGGGTACGCGGCAGAGCGTGGGACAGCCGGTGAGACTGAATGGAGACTTCTCGTGCGACCTGCACGACCCGACCCGCCGCATTTGGCGATGCCCGGACCGGACCCGGTCGACCCCGTCAAGACGTCACGTCCCGGTGAACTCGCGGCGGCGTACGACCTTCGCGAGGCGCCGGTCCCACCTCAAGGCACGACGATCCACATACCGTCGCAAGGCAGGCCGCCGGGGCGCGCCCGGCGGCCGGTTCCGCCGCCCGGGCCAGGGTCCGGCACCTCGGCCGGCACCTCGGCGGGGCCGGCGCGCCGACGGGCCGGAGCGGCGCGGTGCCTGGCCGTCGCGGTCGTAGCGGTGTCCGCGTTCGCGGGCGCGCTGCATCGGCTGGCCCCCGAGATCCGCGCCCAGGCGCCCGGGGCGTACCTCCTGGCCGTCCTGTTCGGGACCGCGCTCCTCCTGCTCCAGCGGTCCCGCCCCCGTTCGGTCGAGTCGGACATTCATGACCGTCAGATCGACTACCTGATCGGAATCCCGCTCCTGAGCGTCGCGGTCTTCGTGCTGACGGCGATGCCGGCCCGGCTCGGTCCGCGCTTCTGGACGTCGCACGACGACCTGCTGGCCGCACCGGCCTTCCTCGCGGGGGCGATCACGCTCACCTTCGGGACCCGAGCGCTGTGGCGGCTGCGGTTCCCGCTGCTCCTTAGCTTCTGCGCGCTCCTGCCGTTCCCGCGCGGCGCGACCGACAGCGTGGCCGGGCACCTGACCGACGGCGGGCTCGCGGTGGTCCGGGCCGCCGGCGTCACGGTGGCCGGCTGGACCCGGCCGCCGGGCGCGCCACCGGGAACCCTGGCCGCCGGGACGGGCGGCCCGGCCGCGGACGTCTCCTTCGGCGGAGCCTTGACCGGGGCGGCCGGGTTCCTGGCGGCCGCGGCCCTGGTCGTGCTCCTGGCCACGACCGGTGCCGGGTGGCGGGGCGCGACCCGGCGCGGCCTCCTGGTCGCCGGGGTCTGGGGCCTGACCGTGACGCTGCGGTTGGGGATCGCGTTCGCGGTGGGGACGGCGGCCGGCGCCGGCGACGCCCGGCTGGTGGTCGGGCCGACCGGCGACGAGGTCACTCTCGCCGTCCTTCTCGTGGCGCTCGCCGCGCTGGTGCTCACCGACGCTCGACCGGGCCGGGCGGCTCGCGCGGACCGCCGTGAACCGGTCACGCGCGCCGGCCCGGCCCTGGCGCTGACCCTGGCCACCGGCACGGCGTTGTGCTGGCTGGGCACCCGATGAAGGACCCGCGGACGCAGCGGACGGCGACGGAACGACCGTCGGCCCAGGACCGGCTGTCGACCGGGCAGCGGGTCGCCTTCCCCGCCGTCGGCCTCGGCGTCCTGATCGGACTCGCCGTCGCGCCGGTGCCGACGCTGGTCGGGGTGGTCGCCGTCGTCAGCTGTCTCTACCTCGCTGTCTTCGCCGAACGTCTCGTGCTGATCAGTAAAGCCCTGCGCGACCCGGGCACCGTCACCATCGGCGCGGACCAGGCGCGCGCCTACCCCGCGAGCAAGCTGCCCGTCTACACGATCCTCGTCCCGGCCTACCGGGAACCCGAGGTGCTGCCGCACCTGCTGCGGGCGATAGCCGAACTCGACTACCCGGCGGACCGGCTGGACGTCCTCCTGCTGCTCGAGGAGGACGACGACGAGACCTACGACGCCGCGCTCACGTCCGCGCCGCCGGAATACCTCCGGATCGTCCGGGTGCCCTACTCCGAACCACGAACCAAACCCAAGGCGTGCAACGTCGGCCTCGAACTGGCCCGCGGAGAGCTGGTGACGATTTTCGACGCGGAGGACCGTCCCGAGCCGCTGCAACTGCGCCGCGCCGCGATCGCCTTCCAGCAGGTGCCGTCGAACGTCGTGTGCCTCCAGGCCAAGCTCGCCTTCTTCAACCACGAGCAGAACATCATCACGAACTGGTTCACGACCGAATACGCGATGTGGTTCGAGCAGATGCTGCCGGGCCTGGTCCGCCAGGACGCACCCATCCCACTCGGCGGGACCTCCAATCACTTTCGCGCCGCCGTGTTGACCGAGCTCGGTGGCTGGGACCCCTTCAATGTGACCGAGGACGCCGATCTCGGCGTACGGCTGCACCGGTTCGGTTACCGGACCCTCGTGTTGGACTCGGTCACCCTCGAGGAAGCCAACAGCGACGCCATCAACTGGCTCAAGCAGCGTTCCCGCTGGTACAAGGGCTACCTGCAGACCTGGCTCGTCCATACCCGCAATCCCGTCTCCATGAGCCGCGAGATCGGATTCCTGAGCTTCCTGCGCTTCAATCTGTTCGTCGGCGGCACGCCGTTGCTGGCTCTTTTCAATCCGGTCCTCTGGGCGCTGACCCTGATGTGGTTCGCCGGCAAGCTGGGCTTCATCGCGCACCTGTTCCCGACGTGGCTCTATTTCATCGGACTGGTGTGCCTGGTGCTCGGAAACTTCATGTTCGTCTACTGCAACGTGGTCGCCGCCCATGCGACCGGCATCACCCGGCTGGTGACGCGCGCCGTGCTCTCGCCGGCCTATTGGCTACTGATGTCCCTGGCCGCCTACAAGGCGTTGATACAGCTCGTGGTGGCCCCGTCCTTCTGGGAAAAGACGACCCACGGTCTCGGCGGCGGCGCGGTCCTGAACACCGAGACCAGCCTGAACGCGGAGGTCAGCAATGTGGGCGTCTGACGCGGCCCTCGCCCCGGCCCCGGTCGACCGTCGGGTCGATGAGCTGGCCCGGACCCCGGCGACCGCGCGGACTCCCCTCTGGCAACGCTCCGGAACGTGGCTGTTCTTCGGGGCCGCCCTCGCCTACCTGGCTGGTGGCCTGTGGCTGAGTCTCGTCGGGAACAGCCTGATGTCGGACGCGCTGAGCCGCACCGCCAATGGCTACTACCCCCTGTTCAGCCGGGACCCGCACCTGGCCGCGATCGGGTTCGTCTGGAATCCGCTGCCGTCCTTCGCCCAGATGCCGCTCCTCCCGCTCGCCCGCCTTTGGCAGGGCTTCGCCAACCGCGGGATCATCGCCATGACCCAGTCCGCACTCTTCATGGCGGGCGCGGTCTGCCAACTGCGCGGCGCGGTCCTGGAGACGGGCGCGGGCCGGCGGGCGGCCTGGGTTCTGACCGTGCTGTTCGCGATACACCCCGAGATTGCCTACTACGGTATGAACGGGATGAGCGAGGCGTCGTTCCTGTTCTTTCTCATCTTCGCCGCCCGCTGCCTTATCCGCTGGTCGCGGACGGCCGCGCCCGGCTCTCTCGCGGGCGCCGGCCTGGCTCTGGGTGGCGCCTACCTCACCCGTTACGAGGCGGTGGCCGCGGGACTGTCCGCGACGGTGTTCGTCGGCGGTCTGTGCTACCTCAGGGCGGAAGGGTCCGGTGCCGTCCGCCGCTCGGCGGCCCTCGCCAGCGCGGTCGTCGTCGCGCTTCCGCTGGTCGTGTCCTTTTCCGTGTGGGCGATAACCAGCCTTCTGATCATCGGATCGCCCTTCGCGCAGTTCACCTCCACGAACGGCAATTCGGCCCAGACGAAGCTCTCGGCGAGTGGCATCAGTTCGGTCGTCCACCAGCCGGGTGGTCCGCTCGGCTACATGTTCGACCAGTCGAGGCTCCTGGAGCCGTTCGGCCTGGTGCTGCTCGCCGGAGCTGTCGTGCTGTCCGTCCGGCGTCGGGACACCGCGCTCGCCGCCGGCACCGCGGTGTTGGGTGGCGCCTACGCGTTCTCGGTGCTCGCCCTGATGGACGGTCAGACCTTCGGCTGGCTCCGATTTTCCATCACCCTGGTGCCGATCACCTACCTGGCCGCCGCCGTCCTGCTCACCCCCCCACCGGCCCCGGCCGCCGCCGGCGACGCGGTCCGCCCTCGGCTGGTGCCCGCCGCCGTCGCCCGGTGGGTCGACCGGCGACCGGTGGGTTACCGGCGGCTGGTCGTGCTTTCGCTCGTAGCGCTGATGCTCGCGGCGGCGCTCCCGGCCACGGCGTCCGGCCTGCTGAATCCGCGGCTGGCCCGCGAGGAGTCGTACTTCCTCACGGGCGTCTTCGCCCCGGGGCGGGCGACGGCCGGGCAGCGGGGGGCGCTGCACCGGTACGACCAGGACCGCGGCCTGGCGACGTGGCTGGACGCGCAGCACCTGCCGACGGGTTCGGTGCTGCTGGACGCTGCGGATGGCTTTGACGTGGTCCTGTCGTCCCGTCACCCCCACCAGTTCGCGATCACCACGGACCGCGATTTCCTCCTGCTGCTCGGGGACCCCAAGGCCCATCACGTCCGGTACCTGGTGACCCGGGCGGCGGCGGGCGGTCCCGGCGACGCGGTGACTCACGCCTTGCCGGACCTCGGCAAGAATCCCGCGTTCCCGCTCGTCCACGCGGAAGTCAATTCCGGCGACCTACCGACCTGGCACGTGTATGCCGTCCGGTGACCATCTCTAGCCCGCCCGGTGACGAGGAGACAGCAATGGCGATCCTGTGCATCATCCCTACCTACAACGAAGCCGCGACCATCAGCAACGTCATTGAGGCCGTGCTGGCCGCGGCCCCCGCGACGCACGTACTCGTCGTGGACGACGGGAGCCCGGACGGAACGGCGGGAATCGTCGCGGCGCTCCGGAGCAGCGAGCCCCGGGTGCATCTGCTGGAGCGCCCGGCCAAGGCCGGGCTCGGCCCGGCGTACCGGGCCGGCTTCGCCTGGGGCCTCGATCGCGACTACGAAATCTTCGTCGAGATGGACGCCGACCTATCCCATGATCCCGCCGATCTGCCGGCTCTGCTCGCCGCGACGGCGGCGGCGGATGTCGTCATCGGGTCCCGGTACATTCCCGGCGGCTCGACCGTCGGCTGGTCACGCTTCAGGCGGCTCATCTCCCGTTCCGGTAACGCCTACGTGCGACGGTCGCTCGGGCTGCCGCTGTCCGACGCGACCGCCGGCTACCGGGCCTTCCGGCGAGAAGTGCTCGTGAATCTTCCGGTGACCGCGCTCACGTCGAACGGCTACTGTTTCCAGATCGAGACGGCGTACCTTTCCTGGCGGCACGGTTTCCGGGTCGTGGAAATCCCGGTCACCTTCCGCGACCGGACGGTGGGCCGCTCCAAGATGTCGGGCCGGATCGTCCTCGAAGCGCTGGCGCGGGTCACCCGCTGGGGTCTGTCCGCGCGGTGGGATCCCGAACCGGCCGTCCCGCGCCCCGCGCCCGCGGACCCTCCCCCCGGCGGCACCGGGCCGACGGTGAGCAGGGCCCGGCCGAGCGAGATTCCCATCCAGGTCAAAGCCCGGACGCGGGCCACCCCCGGGGTGGCCTACGGCCAGCAGCTCGACGGTTCGACGCCGTGAGCGACGCCCAGGCCCGGCCCGGCCCGCCTCCCCTCGCGGACGACGCCGACGCCCCGGTCGTCGGGCAGCTCCCGGCACCACGTAGACGGCGGATACCGTTCCTGGGCAGCGAACGGCAAGCCGTGGCGCAGACCTCGCGCTTCGCCGTCGTCGGCGCGGTGAGCGCGGTGGTCGACTTCGGGATCTTCAACGTGCTGCACTTCCAGGCCGGGGTCGGACCTCTGACGGCGAAAACCGTCGCCGTCACCGTCGCGACGTTGTTTTCCTACTGGGGTAACCGTCAGTGGGCCTTCACGTCTCGCCGGACCGCCCGGCACCGGCAGGATCTGCCCGTCTTCGCCCTGCTGAACGGCATCGGCCTCCTCATCGCGCTCGCCGTCCTGGCCGCCACACGCTACTGGCTCGGACTGACCGGAGCGCTCGCGCTGAACGTGGTCGGCAACGGCGGTGGGGTGGTTCTCGCGATGCTCTTCCGATTCGCGGCCTACCGCGCCTGGGTCTTCCGCACACCCGACGCCGAGCCCGGGATGGAGAGAGAAGACAGCGTCTGGGCTGGGGCGACGGCACCGTGACGACGGGCCCGGCCCCGAGTTAGACCTACGCCGCAGTCGGCGTTCCCCCGGTGACAAATTGTAACTCAGATGACTGGTACCCAATTTTAAACCCTTTTGACTGGACCCTCAATCACCGGGTTCACCCGGATCCTGGCCCGACCCGCCGCCGACGGGTTGGGCCAACTCGCTCGACGTGCCCCCAGCGGGGCAGCCCACCCGGCCGCCCGTCGGGCCGAACCCACAACCAGCACTCGAAACACCGACCAGACGAGCCACCAGCCTCAACGAACGGAGAATGAGCGGCCCGGCTAAATGCACTTTTCCCAGGCCGGCGGGGTGATTACTATCAGTCCTGTCCCGGAGCTGCGGCAGAAAAGACCAGAGGCGGTCATGGCGTTCCTACCCGTAACCGCAGGTCGACCCCATTCCGATAGCGCCGTCGGCGAAATTGCAACCGCGACGGCCTACGCCGAACTTGTGCGCCAAGCGAACCTGGTCGGCGCCGGGGTCGACGTTTTCCCACCCTGGTTGGCGCGCGCTGTGCGGGCCGCCGCCGAGCAGAACTGGTCAACGGCGATACTGCATCCGCTCGGATTCATCTGTATTCCGTTGCGACGCTCCCCGGGGCTGGGCGTGTGTCTGCACGTCTGGTCCCCGGCGGTCCCGGCCGCCCGGCCCACGACCTCCCAGGTCCACTGCCACAGCTGGGACCTGCACAGCGTCGTGCTGTGGGG
The DNA here is from genome assembly GCA_026225295.1 of Frankia alni. Classification (GTDB taxonomy): domain Bacteria; phylum Actinomycetota; class Actinomycetes; order Frankiales; family Frankiaceae; genus JAMFSN01. Next base: position 8,236 of record JAMFSN010000270.1, on the reverse strand, counting down.
CGAACTGCGTAACCACGTGATCCGGCTCCGGCGACGGGGCCGGTCGACCCACCGGGTCTTCGACATCCACGGCCACGGCGACGTCGACGAGGTGCGGGCCACCGCCGAACTGGTGCGGGGCTCGCCCGGCCGGATCGGCAACTACCGGGCCGGTAACCACTACGCGATGCCGGCCGGCACCTTCCACGCCACCGTCGTGCCCGGTGGCGAGGCCGCCACGCTGGTCCTGGCCCGGGACCGCCCCGGCGGTCGGGACCGGTCCCTGGGCGACCTCGACACCTCCAGTCACCAGGTGCGACGTGAGCGCTGCCGGCCGGTGGACGCCGCCCGGTTGGCCGCCGCCCTGACGCGCCTGCTCGACCCGGCCGCCGGAACTACCCGATCGCCCCGGGTGGCGGGATACTGACGCAATGGCGTCACCCGTGGAGCCGCGACCAGCCACCCGCCCGCTGGATTTCTTCATCAGCTACACCCCGGCCGACGAGCGCTGGGCCGCCTGGGTCGCCTGGGAGCTGGAGGCGGCCGGCTACCGGACGATGCTGCAGGGTTGGGATTTTGTTCCGGGCAGCAATTTCATCGACTTCATGGACCGCGGCGTCACCGAGGCGGCGGTCGTCATCGCCATCCTGTCACCGAACTACCTCAATTCTAAATGGGGCCGACTCGAATGGCAGATGGCCCTGCGGGCCGAACCCGACGAGGCGCGCGGAAAGCTGGTCACGGTCCGCATCGAGGAATGCAATCTCGACGGCCTGTTGGCGATGATTACCTTCATCAACCTGGTTGACGTTTCCGACCCCGAAACGGCTCGCCGGCTGTTGCTGACCCGCGTCGAGGAAGCCCGGCTCGGCCGGGCGAAACCGAACGCGGAACCCGGTTATCCGCTGGCGACGACCGGCATCCCCGCCCCGTCGAGAGCCGCCCCCGCCCCCGCGGACGCCACCCGCGCGGCCGCCACCGTGGCGGCCGGGAAAGCGACAGCCCCGGCCACGACCCCGACCACGCCCGGCCGCCCCACCACCCGACCCGCCTTCCCGCCGGCCCAACCGGACGGCGAACCGGCGCACCCGAACCGCGAACCGCGCCCCACCGGCGAACGGCAAGCTGGCCGCGAACCGGCCCGGCGCCTCCCGGCGGCCGTACCCGCCTATCCCCGCACCGCGCCGTCCCCGGCCCCCCGCGAGTCCCTGACGGTGCTGCACCTTGCCGCGCCCCGGATCGCCGGGCGACCCGCCCCGGGCACGACGGTCGCCGGGGACCTGCAGGCCACCGTGTGGGCCGAGATCGGACGGCTCCGGCAGGCCGGCGCGCCGCCGCCGGACCTGCTGGTCGTCGCGGGCGACCTGACCGGATCCGGCCGGCCGCGGGACTTCGAGGCCGCGCTGTCCTTCCTCGGCGGCCTGCGGGCGCTGCTGAGCCTGGAGGCCGAGCGGCTGGTCCTCGTGCCCGGCACCGGGGACGTCAATACGGCGGCCTGCCGGGCCTACTTCGAGAACTGCGACGCCGACGACATCGAGCCCGAACGCCCCTACTGGCCCAAGTGGCGGCACTTCAGCGGCTTGTTCGACGAGGTGTACCAGGGGGTCGACGGCCCGCTGTTCGACAGCGCCCAACCGTGGTCGCTGTTCCCGGTACCCGACCTCAAGGTCGTGGTCGCCGGACTGAACTCCACCATCGACCAGAGCCACCGGGACGCCGACCGGTACGGCTGGCTGGGCGACACCCAGCCGGGCTGGTTCGCCGAGCACCTCAACCCGTACGAGGACGCCGGCTGGCTGCGCCTCGGGGTGGTCCACCACCCCCCGCGCCCGACCGAGGTCCCCCACCCACGCAACGGCACCCAGCCCCGCGACGGCACCGACCCGCGGGAAGCCACCGGCCCCGACTCCGTCCACCTGCGGGACACCGACGCCTTCGACCGGCAGGTGGCGGGGCACCTCAACGTCCTGCTGACCGGAATCCCCGGCTCCGTGGGCCCCCCGGGCGACCCCGCGACCAGCGGGACAGCGGTTCCGAGCCCGGAACTGCTGATCGTCCCGCCCCCGCCGGCCGGGCACGTCGCGCTCCTGACCCTGACCGGCGAGGGCTTCACCCGCTGGTCGACCACGACCACGACCGCCACCGGAGATCCGGAGCGACCGGTCGCCCGAACGGCGGGCCGGCGGAGCTGGGCCGGGGCCGCCGCGACGTTCCCAGCCACCCCACCGCCCGCGCCCGGCCCCGGCACCCCGCAGGGACCAGGCGCGACGCAGGAGCCGGAACGTGGTGACGGGTCGGACGAACAGGACGCCGACCCGACCGGGCGCGGCGAAACCGTCGACCCGCGCAGCGAGGCGCTCGACCGGATCGCCGAGGTCTGCCGGGCCCGCTACGACGGGGCCTCGGTGCGCCCCATCGCCGGCCGGGTGCCGCACCTGCTGGTCACCTACCGGGAACACGGCTTCATCCGGCAGCTACGGGTCGGCGTGCAGCTCGGTCCGCTCGACCGGGCCGACCTGGAGGAGTTCATCCAGCACGTGCACGGTCTAGAACCCGATCTGGGTTCGGAACTGGTCACCGACGTCCCGGCGCCGGTGGCTCTGCGAGAGGAGGCGCGCCGCCGCCGGGTGCGGGTCCGGACCTTCCGGGAGTTCCAGGGCCTGGTCGACCTGAGCGCGTTCGTGGCCGACCAGACCACCCGGCTGAGCGAAGATCCCCGCTACCCGCCCGATCTCTACGTCCCCCAGCGGTACCGGGAACTCGCGCTCGTCGACCGGGGGGTCCGGGCCGGGCTGACCGACGAGCTGCTCCGGCTGGTCGGCGACGACGACGGCCGGTTCGTGCTGCTGCTCGGGGATTTCGGCCGCGGCAAGACCTTCGCGCTGCGCGAGCTGGCCCGGCGGATCCCGGCCGAGCGGCCCGGCCTGGTTCCGATCTTCGTCGAGCTGCGGGCCCTGGACAAGGCCCACTCGGTGGACGGACTGGTCGCCGCGCACCTGGCCAACCACGGGTTGGACCGGATCGACCTCAAGGCCTTCCGCTACATGGTCAACGAGGGTCGCATCGTCCTGCTCTTCGACGGCTTCGACGAGCTGGTCACCCGGGTCACCTACGACCGGGCGGCCGACCACCTGGAAACCCTCCTGCAGGCCGCGCGGGGCGACGCGAAAATCGTGGTGGCCAGCCGCACCCACCACTTCCGGACCCACGCCCAGGTGCTCACGGCGCTCGGTGAGCGGGTCGGGCTGCTCCCCCGCCGCCGGGTGCTCAGCATCGAGGATTTCGTCCCGTCCCAGATCCGGTCCTACCTCGCCAACCGCTACCGGGGGGACACCGCGGCGGCCGACCAGCGACTCCAGCTGATCAACAACGTCCAGGATCTCGGTGGCCTGGCCCGCAACCCGCGGATGCTGTCGTTCATCGCCGACCTGGACGCCGACCGGCTGTCGGCGGTCGCCCAGGCCCGGCACACCCTGTCGGCCGCCGGGCTCTACCGGGAGATCCTGACCAGTTGGCTCACCGGCGAGGTCGAGCGCACCCAGGGGGTGCCCGGATCGCCGCTGGTCCTCGACCTCGATGACCTGTGGGCGGCGGTCCGCCTGCTGGCCCTGCGGCTGTGGGAGTCGGGCGAACCGTTCCTGCGGTTGGCCGAGATCGATGAGGTGGCGGACTCACTGACCAACCTGGCCGAGGGTCGGCTGTCGACCCAGCAGGCCACCCACGCGATGGGGGCCGGCAGCCTGCTGACCCGGACCGAGGACGGGTTGTTCGGCTTCATCCACTCCTCGGTGACCGAATGGCTGGTCGCGAGCGACATCGCCGAGCGGTTCGCGCACGGCGAGCCGGCTCCGGCCATCCTCGCCCAGCGGCCCCTGTCCCAGCTGTCGGTCGACTTCGTCTGCGACCTGGTGCCGGCCGACCGGTGCCGGGCCTGGGCGACGGCGGTGCTGAGCGATCCGGGGGCCGACGAGATCACCCGGGGCAACGCGCTGCGGGTCAGCGCCCGGCTGCGGACCCCGATCCGCAGCGATCTGCGGCACGCCGCGCTGCGGGGCGAGGATCTGTCGTACCGGGAGCTGCGGTCGGTGGACCTGACCGGGGCCGACCTCACCGAAGCCCGACTGGTCGGGGCCGACCTGCGGACCGCCGTCCTGCGCGACGCCCGGCTGGTGAGCGCCCGGCTGGACGGGGCCGACCTGACCGGCGCCGACCTGACCGGCGCCGACCTGACCCGGGCCCGGCTGCTGGGCACCACGTTGACCGACGTCACCGCCACGGGCGTCGACCTGCGCCAGACCGCCGTCGTGGGCGCCGTCGCCGACCCGGCGCTGCTCGCCGACCTGCGGCGCCGGGGCGCGGCCGTCGCCCCCGGGCAACCGGTGGGCGTCGGGCTGGCCCCGCCGGCGGTCGGCGTCTCCTTCGGGTTCGAGATCGGCCGCATCCCGGACCCGGTCGCCTACAGCCCGGACGGCGGGATCCTCACCATCGCCAGCGAGGACGGCGGCGTGCTGGTCTGCGATGCCGCGAGCGGCCAACCGCTGCGGACCCTGCACGGCCACCAGGCCCGCGCCTACCTGGTCCGGTGCGCGGGCGAGACGCTGGTCAGCGGGTCCGCCGACCGCACGGTCCGGGTCTGGGAGCCGGCCACCGGCACCAGTCGCCACACCTTGAGCGGCCACACCGACTGGGTCTGGCCGGTCGAGCTGGACGCCGACGGCTCCCGGGTGGCGGTCGGCGACAGCAGCGGCACCGTCCGGCTGTGGGACACCGCCGCGGGCACCGTCCGCGCCACCTTCGGCGGGCACGCGACCCGGGTCTGGACGGCCGCGTTCCATCCGGCCGGCCGGCTGCTGGCCACCGGGGACGAGTCCGGTACGGCCCGGCTGTGGGACACCGCCACCGGCGAGCTGCGCCACGAGCTGCCCTGCGGCGGCCCGGTCTACCGGCTGGCGTTCAGCCCGACCGGGGATCTCCTGGTCACCGGCGGCGACACCGGCACGGTGCGGCTGTGGGATCCCGCGTCGGGCGCGCTCGTCGAGGACCTGGTCGGCCATGAAGGCGCGGTCTACACGGTGGACTTCCGGCCGGACGGGACGCTGATCGCCACGGGTGACGTGCAGGGCGTGGTGCGGGTCTGGGGTCGGCCCGGGTCGGGGATCCGCCGGATCGTCACCCGCCATTCCGGCGCGGTGTACCGGGTCCGGTTCAGCCCCGACGGCTCGCTGCTGGCCACCGGGGACAGCGGCAGCGTGCTGCGGTTGCTCGACCCGGACACCGGAGAGCTCCGCCAGGAACTGACCGGGCATCGGGGCTCGGTCTGGCCGATGGCGTTCCGGCCGGACGGCGGCCAGGTCGCGACGAGCAGCAACGACGGCACGGCCCGGATGTGGGACCCGGCCACCGGCGCCTGCGTGCGCACGTTGGTCGGGCTCGGTCGGCGGCTGTCCGCGGTCCGGTTCAGCCCGGACGGTCATACGTTGGCGACCAGTGGGAACGACGGCACGGTCCGGTTGTGGGACTGGCGGACCGGGCGTCATCTGGGGGTCCTGGCGGGGGTCGCCGACCGGCTGCTGTCGGTCGTGTTCACCCCGGCCGGTGGCCGGATCGCGGCCACCAGCAGCGCCGGCAGCGTGCACCTGTGGCGGCTCGACCGGCCGGGCCCGGCCGGGTTGACGGGGGCGGCCGGGGCGGGCAACGGGTCGGACGCCGCGCCCGGCGCCACCTACGAACGCGAGCTGGGGGTCGAGACCGACCACGTCTGGGCGGAAGCGTTCAGCCCCGACGGCGACATGCTGGCCACCGCGAACGACGACGATTCGGTCCGGTTGTGGTTCCGCTCGACCGGACGGCACGTCCGCACGTTCGCCGACCACCGTGGCCGGGTCCGGTCGGTCGCGTTCAGCCCGGACGGGACCCTGCTGGCCACCGGCTGCGACGACCGGCAGGTCCGGCTGTGGAACAACACGACCGGCGCCCTGGTCCGGACCCTGGAGGGGCACACCGACCGGGTCTACTCGGTGTCCTTCAGCAAGGACGGGCGGCTGCTGGCCAGCGCGAGCAACGACGGGAGCGCCCGGCTGTGGGAGGTGGCCACCGGCCGGCCGCTGCGCACCTTCGACCAGCACGTGGGCCGGCTGTGGGCGGCGGCCTTCAGCCCGGACGCGAGCGTGCTGGCCACCGCCGGGGACGACCTGGTGGTCCGCCTCTGGGAGCCGGCTTCCGGAGCGCCGCTGGCCACGCTGACCGGCCACACCCGGCGGATCTGGTCGCTGGCGTTCAGCCCGGACGGCACCCGCCTGGCCAGTTGCGGCGACGACGGCACGGCCCGGCTGTGGGACGTCAGCCGCCCGGCGAAAGCCGGGTTGTGCGTGACCCTGGTCGCCCACGACGCGGGGTGGGCGGCCCTGGCCCCGGACGGCGGTTACAAGACCGGGGGCGACCTGGCCGGCGAGATCTGGCACGTCATCGGCCTGTGCCGGTTCGAACTCGGCGAGCTCGACAGCCATCTCGACGCGGTCCGCCGGCTGCCGATCGACACCCGGTTCTGAGGGGGTCCCGATGCTGATCAGCGGCCCGGCCCGGCCCCTAGGGTGGGAACGTGGCAGTCGTCCGGATCGCGCTGCTGGCGATCGCGGTGACCGGGGTCTTCCTGCGACCGGCCCGGGTACCGACCTGGGCCGCCCCGGTGACGGCGGCCGCGGTGCTGCTCGCCGTGGGCGGGATCGGACCGCACGCGGCGGCCGACGCGGTGCGGCCGCTGGTCGCGCCGTTGGCGTTCCTGCTGCTCGCGGTGCCATTGGCGGTGATGCTCGACCGGCTCGGGTTCTTCTCGTCGCTGGCCGCGCTGGTCGACACGGGACCCAACCCGCTGCTGGGACTGTGGGTGCTGGCCGCGGCGGTGACCACGTTTCTGAACCTCGACGCCTCGGTCGTCCTGCTGACCCCGCTCTACATCCGGATCGCCCGCCGGCGCGGCTTCGACCCGGTGCTGCTGGCCCTGCAGCCGGTGCTGCTGGCCTGCCTGGCCTCCAGCGCCCTGCCGATCTCCAACCTGACCAACCTGATCGCCGCCGACCGGTACCACCTGGGCGTGGGCGACTTCGTCACCCGGCTGGGCCCGGCGTCAGTGGTCGCGGTGGCGGTCGGCTGGTGGCGCTACCAGCGGGTCGAATCGGTCGGCGGCGGGAACCCGCAGGTCCGCGACCCGGTCGATCCCCGGGCGCTGCGGTTGGGGACGCCGATCGTGGTGTTCGTCGTGCTCGGCGTCACCGTCGGCGACCTGGCCGGCATCCCGGCCTGGGCGGTCGCCCTGATCGCCGATCTCCCGTTGCTGGCCCTGACCCGCCGCGTCCGGCCGTCGGATTTCCCGTTCGGGGCGGCGGCGCTCGCGGTGTCGCTCGGGGTGCTGGCCACCGCGGCCGCTCCCGAACTCGGGCTGGGCGCTCTGTTCGGCGGGTCCGACTGGTTGGCTCAGCTTCGGGTCGCGGGAAGTGCGATGATCGGCGCGGACACGATCAACAATCTGCCCGCCCTGCTCATCGGCCTGCCGGAGGTGGACGCCCACTCCCCGCTGTTGTGGCCGCTGTTGTTCGGCGTCAACTTCGGCCCGGTGCTGATCCTGCACGGCTCGCTGGCCGGGTTGCTGTGGCGCAGCACCGCGGCCCAGCTCGACGTCGAGGTGAGCGCCGGTCAGTACTCCCGGTTCGGACTGACCATCGGTCTGCCGGCGCTGCTGGCCGGGCTCGCGGTCGTCATCGGAACGGGCGCGCTGGTGGGCTGAGCGGCACTTTTCGTCCGAGCACCACCGGCCCGAGACCCGAAGGGAATCCGCGTTGTCTGCTCCGGCTCAGGCGTCGGGTCTGGTGACCCTCGACGTCGTTCTTCTGCTGCCCGCCGATGCCCGCCGCACCGCGGTCGCGTCGAGCCGTGACCTGGCCCGCCGGATGGCGGACGGCGGCTCGTCATCCCACTTCGTGCTCGGGGAGACCTTCCCGGGCCTGAGCGTCGGCGACAACGAGCCGCACGTGTCGCTGTTCATGTTGGGCGTCGATCCGGCCGAGGTCGGTGAGGTCGTGGCGCAGGTGCGAACGGTCGCCGCCACGACGCCGCCGCTGACCGTCACGGGCCTGGAGTACCGGCACAACCCGTGGGGGGCGCCGGAGCTGTACTTCGCCCGGTCCCCGAGCTGGTTCGCCCTGCAACGCCGGGTGCTGCGCGCGGTCGAACCGCTGCGGCGGGGCCGGCTGCGCGATGTCGA
>JAMFSN010000269.1 GCA_026225295.1 Frankia alni | reverse complement strand
GAAGCTAAGCCTTTCAGCGCCGATGGTACTGCGTGGGGGACCACGTGGGAGAGTAGGACGCCGCCGGACAACCATTAGAGAGGGGCTACCCACACCCGGGTAGCCCCTCTCGCACGTCCGCCGCCAGCCACCGAGCCCTAGCAACTGCTCGCCGACGGCCGGATGACAGGCACCATGATGACAAGGTGGACCGGTTGGTGGGCGTTCGGTACGCGTCGCCCACACCGGTTCCGATAGAAGTGAGCTGGTGGAGAAGATGAGCGGCAACCGCGAGGGTCAGCCGGAGCGACCCGGGGCCGGCGCTCCCGATTCCCGCGGCGCCGGCTCCCGGAGTGCCGGCCCGGGTGGAGCAGACCGACGGCCGGCCCGAACCGGGGCCTCACGACCGGAGCGGTCCGGATCTGGCCGTCCCACCGGGGGCGGCCGCCCGGCCGCCGGCCGGTCCGGAGCCGGCTCGGCTCGCGATTCATCCCGACGGGAATTCACCGGCGGCGGCTCAGCCGGTCGCGGCGCCGATGGTCGTTCGGGGGCCGGGTCGGGCCAGCGCTTCGAGGGTCGGGCCGGCGGGGCCGGCCGGGATTCCGCCGACCGTCCTGTCCGCGGTGCTCCCGGTCGCCCAGCGGCCGGCAGCACCGGCCGGCCGGATCGGGGCCAGCGGTCCGCGCCCGAGCGTTCGGCCCCGGAGGGGCGCGGCGGGCCGCCGCGCCGCGCGGGGACCTGGAGCCGGGACGGCGCTCCGCGGGCCCCTCGGGCCGGAGCGTCCGGTCCGCGCGCCTACCCGGGTCAGGATTCCGCCCACGGTGGCGGTGCGGGCCGACCGCGTGAGAACCCGCGATCGGCTCCCCGCGAGGGCCGTTCCGACGATGCTCGGGGCCGGGCCGGCGGAGCCTCCCGACCCGCCTCCACGTGGCGCGCCCCGGTCGACCGGACCACCAGTCCGTCGGAGGCCGCGTGGCGCAAGCGCCGCGACAGCGATCGGCCCGACTCGCGGCCTGACCGACCCGACCGGCCCGCTGGTCGTGCGTGGTCGCCTCGCGGCGAGGCCCGGAGCACCGCTCCGCGGGACGACCAGCGCGACAGCCGGCGCGGTGACGACGCCCGGGGCCGGCCGGCCCGCGACGCGCGTCCGCCCTACCGGGACCAGCAGGAGCGCTCTGACCGGCCGAATCGGGCCCCGGGTTCGGGCGGCCGGGCGGCCGGCGGTCCCCGCGGCGGATCGTCGGCGGGTCGCGGAGCCAGCTATTCGCGAGCCCCCTCGGGGCCCCCGACGGACACGTGGGGTCCGCGCGACAGCCCGTCCTCGAACAACCGCGATGACCGCGGCAGCCGCGGTGACCGACCGCGTACCGGTCGGCCGGCGACCGGCGACCGACCGGCTCGCGATCGCCGTCCCGACTGGAGTCCGTCGCGCGACCGCGACGGCGCTCGGGGGCAACGGCCCCGTGACGACCGCCGGGGCGCGAGCGGTGGCCAGGCCTCCGGCCCCCGCCGTTCGGAGAGCGGGCCGACCGGTTCCGGGGCCCGCCGACCCGACCGCGACCGGACCGACCGAGGTGCCGCCCGGCCGACGGACACCTCGTCGTCCCGGCCGGCCCGGCGCGCCTCGGCCGACAAGGCCAGCGGGCCGCCGGCCGGCCGGGACGAACGGTTCGCCCGGGACCACCCGCTCGCGGATCATCGGCTCGTCGACGACCCGCTCGCTGGCGACGCACCCCTGAACGGCTCGGTATCCGACCCGGAGCTCGATGCACCGGCGACCCCGACAGCAACAGCATCAGCGACAACGGAGTCCGACCCGGAACCCGCGGCGGCCGCGGCCAGCGCGGCCCCGGCACAGCACCCGCCGTCGACCGCCGCCGAGACCGGGGGGGCCCCGGCGGAACGGGTTACCCGTCCGGACCGGCCGTCCCGGTCGGCGCACCGCGATCGGGGCGGCCGCCCCGATCGCGGTGCCAGTCCCGATCGCCGTGCCAGCCCCGATCGGGGTGGACGCCCGGACCGGCCGTCCCGGATGGACCGGCCGGACCGCAGCTCGGGCGTGGTCCGGGCCCGCGAGGCGGTCCCCGAGCCGCCGGACGAGGCCCAGCCGGAGCTGCTCGATCCGCTGGTCCGACGGGATCTGCGCAGCCTCACCCCGCCGACCGCCGAGCGGGTCGCGCGGCACCTGGTCGCGGCGGCCATGAACGTCGACGGCGACCCGGCCACGGCCCTGGCCCACGCCCGGGCCGCCCGGGGGCTCGCCGCCCGCATCGCCAGCGTCCGGGAGGCCGCCGGCCTCGCGGCCTACCACGCCGGCGAGTACTCCGAGGCGATCGCTGAGTTGCGGGCCGCCCGCCGGATCGACGGTTCACCCCGTCACCTGCCGGTCATCGCCGACGCCGAACGCGGCCTCGGTCGCCCGGAGCGGGCCCTCGCCCTCGCGGCCGACGCCGGGGCCGCGCAGCTCGACAACGCGGCCCGGGTGGAACTGGCCATTGTCCTGTCCGGGGCCCGCCGGGACCTGGGCCAGCACGAAGCGGCCGTGGTCATGCTGCAGGGACCGGACCTTTCGCGGTCAACGCTCGAAGCGTGGACCCCACGCCTGTGGTACGCCTACGCCGAGGCGCTCCTGGCCGCTGGACGCCCCGACGACGCCGCCCGCTGGTTCACCTCGGCGGCTGCCATAGACGACGGCTCGACCGACGCCGCCGAGCGGCTCGCCGACATCGAAGACGCGTAACGGCGGCCGGCCGCGTCCGGCCCCGACCAGGCCCGTTACTCGTCCAGCAGGCGGAGGAGAGCGCCGGTCCGGGGCTTCGGGGTGAACAGGGTCGACTTGCGCGGCATCCGTTCGCCGGCCGCCGCGACGGCGGCGACGTCCGCGGCCGGCGTCGGGTTGAGCAGCAGTGCGGTCCCGTGGGCGGCGTGGGCCGCCGCGATGGCGCTCGCCGCGTCGTGCCGGTAGTCGACGACGTCCTCGCGGTCGTCCAGACCCCACACGCCGGCGATCAGGGCCAGCTGGGCGACGGTGACGTCGAGCCCCCGGAAGGCCTCCGACCGGTCGACCGGCAGCGTCCCGGCCAGCAGTCCCGGCTTCGGATCGGTCAGCAGGTAGGCGGTGTCCCCGTCGGTGATGACGAAGGCGTGGCCGGCGCGGCCCCGCTCGGCCAGCTCGTCGAGCAGGCCCTGACCGGACGGGTCGCCACCGATCGGCAGCGGCCGCACAGTGAACCCCTCGGTCGCCCGACGGACGGCCTCGGCCAACGGCAGCTCCGCGATGACCCGGTGGATGGCGTGCACCGCTGGCCCGGAGACCTGGGCGTCGGCCAGGAACGCGAGCCCGAAGTCCCAGGGCCCGGCTCCGGCTCCGGCCGCGCGGCGGTCGGCCTGGTAGCGCCGGTAGGTCGCATACCGGTGGTGCCCGTCGGCGATCACGGCCCGGCGGGGCAGCAGATCGGCGGCGATCTCACCCAGCAGCCCGACCTCGGTGATCGCCCACAGGCGGTGCGTGACCCCGTCGTCGGTGGTCATGTCGATCAGCGGGGGAGTCTCGGCGGTCCGGGCCACGATGGCGCTCGTCGCTCCGCCGCCGTCGTAGAGCAGGAAGATCGGTTCCAGGTTGGCTTCCGTCGCCTCGGTGAGGGCCAGCCGATCGGTGACCGGGCCGGTCATCGTGTTCTCGTGGGGCAGGATGATCCCGGCGTCCGGATCGGCGATCGCCACCGCTCCGACCAGGCCGCGCTGCGGGTGGCCGCCCTCGGTCTCCTCATAGACGTAGAGCGCGGCCTGCCCGTCGCGGACCAGCACCCCGTCCGCGAGCCACCGCTGGAGGGTCGCCCCGGCCCGGGCGTACCGACTGCCCGGCCCGGGTGTCACCTCCGGCAGTGCCGGATCGGGCTCGGTGAGGTCGCGGGGCAGGATCAGCCGGACGGCGTTGTGCGGGTCGGTGGCTTCGTAGGCGAGCACTCCGGCCGCGTCGATCACGTCATACGGCGGCGTCGTGAGCGGCGCCAGGCTCCGGCCGGGCCCGGTGGCGTACCGGACGGCCCGCAGCGGCGCGAGGATGAGGCCGGCGGGGGTGGGAACCTGCTCCGGGTCAGCCATGGGCCGATGGTAGGGCCAGGCACTCCTACCGGGCCCCGGGGTCACGCGCGCATCACACCCGCGCCGATCAGGACGGACCTCTCATCTGGCCTTGCCGCTCCCAGCAGCCGACGTTTCGGGCGACACTGGACGACGGGGCGACCCTGGCGCCCGGGTGATCCCGGCTCTCCAGGGGTCCCGGGACGTTGAGGTGAGGGGACGCCGGCCGGTGTCGCGGCCACTACGGGAGCCGGCGGGAGAGCCGATGCGGAGGTACGGATGCCCGGAAGCGAGGGTGTGTCCGGCGATCACGCCGGGGACGGAGCCGGCGGGAGCCCGGGCGGCGGACCGGTGAGCCGGGACCGGCCCGGTCCCGGCGGCGTGGGTCCCGGCGGCGTGGGTCCCGGGGGCGTGGGTCCCGGTGGTGAGGTCTACGAGTGGTACCGGCGCGGCAAGGCGCTGCTCGACGGCGGCAACGCGAACGCGGCCGTGCAGGTCCTGGGGCATGCGGTGGCCGCCGAGCCGGGTTCCCGCAGCGCCCGCGAGGCGTTGGCCCGGGCGCAGTTCGACTCCGGGCAGTACCTCGACGCCCGGGACAGTTTCGCCTGGATCGTGGCCCACGACCCGGCCGACGACTACGCCCAGTACGGCCTCGGTCTGGCCGCCCGGCGGACGGGTGACCTGCGGTCGGCCGTGGAACACCTGGCGCTCGCGGTGGCCATGCGGCCCGACCTGAGCCACTACACCCAGGCCCTGCGGGGCGCGCGGGCCGCGCTCGCGGCCTCGTGACCGGCGGTCCGGCCAGCGGGGCCGGGCCCGGGGCGCTGACCGGGTCGGACGGTCCGCCCGCGACCGGGTTCGACGTCGCGCTCACCGATCTCGACGGGGTCGTCTACCGGGGGGCGGACGCCGTGCCCCACGCGGTCGCCGCGCTGGTCGCCGCGCGGGACGCCGGCCTGCGCTTCTGCTTCGTCACCAACAACGCGCTGCGGCCTCCCGCCGCGGTCGCCGGACGGCTGCGCTCGCTGGGCGTCCCGACGCTGGACACCGACGTCGTGACCTCCGCCCAGGCCGCCGCCCGGGTGCTGTCCGAAAAACTTGCCCCCGGCGCCCCGGTTCTGGTGGTGGGGGGCGCCGGCCTGCGCGACGCGGTGGCCGAACGGGGTCTGGTGGCGGTCGACACCGCCGACGACCAGCCGGCGGCCGTCGTCCAGGGCTACGACCCGGACCTCACCTACGCCCGACTGGCCGAAGCCGCGCTGGCCGTCCGGGCCGGCGCCCTGTGGGTGGCCAGCAACGCCGACCGCACGATCCCGACCGAACGGGGGCTGCTGCCCGGCAACGGCGCCCTGGTGGCGATGGTCGCGGCGGCCACCGGCGCCGAACCGATCGTCGCCGGGAAACCCGAGTGGGCGCTGCACGCGGAGTCGCTGCGCCGCAGCGGCGCCCGCCATCCGCTGGTCGTGGGGGACCGGCTCGACACCGACATCGAGGCCGCGACGCGCGCCGGTACGGCGTCCCTGCTGGTCCTGACCGGTGTCGCCACGCCCTCGGACGTGCTGACCGCGGCGCCCGCCCACCGGCCGACGTTCCTGGCCGCCGACCTGCGCGGCCTGCTGCAACCGCACCCGTCGGTCCGGCGCGGTGACGCCGGTGGGGACGGCGGCGGCGCGGCCACCTGCGGGGCCTGGACGGCCCGGGTGGACGACGGTCAGCTCAGCTGGCGGCCCGGTGACGGTCAGCCGTGGGCGCCGGCCGGGTCTGGACCGGCGGGCACCGGGGCGCGCGGTGACGACGACGGTCTGAACGCGCTGCGGGCGGCCTGCGCCGCCGCCTGGGCGGCCGCCGACCGTGGCGCACCGGTGCGCGGATTCACCGGCGACCGACCACCGGGATGCACCGATCTCGAGGTCGGGCGGGCCGGGTAGCGGTCGGTTGCCTACAGCAGGCCGCGGACCCGCAGGAGGTCGCGGACGCTCGCGTCGACCTTGAGTCGGCCGCTCGCCCAGGCGGTCGCCACCGGCAGCGAGCCGTCGGTCAGGGCGATCAGATCGTCGCTGCCGAGGGTCAGCACGATCTGGGCGGCGGCGTCCGTGCGTTCGGCGAGGTTGACGATCTGACCGTCCCGCAGCTCGCCGCAGAACGACGTGTCGAGGTCGGCGATCCGGCACATCACAGTGCGGTTCGGCGTGTGCTGCCGGCCGTGGGTGGCGGTGTGCCGATCGAGCATCTCAGCGAGCTGGCGCAACGCCGCCCCGCATTCCTGGCTGTTAGCCATCGCCTCCCATCCCCCGTCCGGACCGAAGGTGACACTAACCTCTCTTCAGACGAGTCACGCGCAGGAGGAGAGGCGGCCGGCCAGTGTTCGACCTTATGAAGACGGGGTTCTCCGTGGTCGAGGCGGTCGCGGACGCGGCCCGCGCCCGCGCGATCGAAACCGCCCGGACAGTCGTCGCCGCGCCCGGGCAGATCCGGGACGCTCTTGAGGCCGCCGAACGGGCCGGGGACGCCGCGGACCGGGCCGACACCGTCTCGGAACGGACGGCCGACCGGGTGGCACTGCTGTCCGGTCGGGTCCGCGAGCTCGAAGCGGAGGTCGCGACCCTGCGGCGGTCCGCGGCGGCGGCCGCCCGCCCGCCGGCCCCGGCCAAGGCGGCTTCGGCTCCGACCCCCGCGGCTCCGGCGCCGGAGCCGGTGACCAGGCGCTCGCCGCGGTCCGCGCCGAAGTCGGCCACCGCGGCGGCCAAGCCGCCGGCCAGCCGGGCCCCGAAGGGCCCCGCGAAGTCGGCCCCGAAACCCGCGACCGGGTCCGCGGCGGGTCCGACCGGCGGCGCGACGCCGGGTGATGGTCCCCGGACGGCCTCGTGACCTCGCCGGTTCCCGGCCGGCCGGTTCCGCGTCCGGGTCCCGGCCCCGCGCCGGCCCCGCCGTCGCCAGTCGCCCCGCCGGAAATGCCCGTATCGTCGGAGGCGTTGACGACCGCGCGGGAGCAGCTGGAGCTGCTGGACGGCCGGCCGGTGGCCGAGCACGCCGAGATCTACGAGGTTCTCCACGGAATCCTGTCCGACGCGTTGTCCGACATCGATGCGACCTCGGGGAGCTGATGCGCCGTGAGCCGCCGGGTCCGGCTCGACGCCGAGCTCGTGCGCCGCGGCCTGGCGCGCTCGCGGGAACACGCCGTGGAGACCATCGCGGCGGGCCGGGTCCGGGTCGGCGGCCGGGTCGCCACCAAGGCCGCGACGATGGTCGACGGGGCCGAGGCCATCGTGGTCGCCGACTCCGACGACCCGGGCTACGCCTCCCGGGGGGCCTGGAAGCTGCTCGGTGCGCTGGACGCCTTCGGCGCGGCTGACCCGCCGCTGGGCGTGTCCGGTCGTCGATGCCTCGACGCGGGCGCCTCGACCGGCGGATTCACCGACGTCCTGCTGCGCCGCGGCGCGCGCGAGGTGGTCGCCGTGGATGTCGGCTACGGCCAACTGGTGTGGCGGCTCCAGTCCGACCCCCGGGTCCGGGTGATCGACCGGACCAACATTCGGGCCATCACGCCCGACCTGCTCGGTGGCCCGTGCGACCTGGTGACCTCCGACCTGTCGTTCATCTCCCTGCCGGTCGTGCTGCCCGCCCTGCGCGGCGCCGCCACCGACGACGCCGATTTCGTCCTGCTGGTGAAGCCCCAGTTCGAGGTGGGCCGCGAACGCCTCGGCGCGGGCGGCGTGGTCCGGGACCCCGAGCTGCACGCCAGCGCCGTCACCGGAGTGGCCACCGCGGCCGGCCGCCTCGGGCTGGGGGCCCGGGGCGTCGTCGCGAGTCCGCTGCCCGGTCCGGCCGGCAACGTCGAATACGTCCTGTGGCTGACCGGCGGGGCTCCGCCGCTCGATCCGGCCGCGGTCAGCGCGGCCGTCGCGGCCGGTCCGGCCGGAGCCCGGGTATGAGCGGTCCGCGGGTCCCGTCGGGTGGTGGCGGGCCGTCCGGTGGCGCGCGGCCCGGACGCGCGGCCCGGTCCGGGCGTCCGGTCGCGCCCGGTCGCGAGGTCCTGGTGGTCGCGCACCCCCGCCGGCCAGCGGTGCGCGACGCCGCGCAACGGGTCCTCGATCAGCTGGTGGCGGCCGGGATCTCGCCCCGGGTGCTCGCCGACGAGGCCCATGATCTCGATCTGAGCTGCGCGAACGCCGTCAAATCGGATTCGTCGGCGGCCGTCGGGGTCGAGCTGGTCCTGGTCCTGGGGGGCGACGGCAGCCTGCTGCGGGGTGCCGAGCTGGCCCGGTCGGCCGACGCGCCGCTGCTGGGCGTGAACCTCGGGCACGTCGGCTTCCTCGCCGAGGCCGAGCCGGACGCCCTTGAGAGCACGGTCGAGCACATCGTGCGCAGGGAGTACACCGTCGAGGAACGCATGACCGTCGACGTGACGGTCCGGCTGCGGGGCGAGGTCATCTACCAGGGCTGGGCACTCAACGAGGTCGTCCTGGAGAAGGTCGACCGGGCCCGGATCCTGGAGTGCGTGCTCGAGGTCGACGGCCGGCCGCTGTCCCGCTGGAGCTGTGACGGGGTGATCTGCGCCACCCCGACCGGTTCGACCGCCTACGCCTTCTCGGTCGGCGCGCCGGTGATCTGGCCGAGCGTCGAGGCGCTGCTGGTCGCGCCGATCAGCGCGCACGCCCTGTTCGCCCGGCCCCTGGTGCTCCCGCCGACATCGACGGTCGCGATCGAGGTGCTGCCGGACGAGGGCGGCCAGCTGTCGTGCGACGGGAGCCGCACGGTCCGGGTCCCGGCGCTGTCCCGCCTCGAGGTCCGCCGGGGCGCCCGGGCCGTCCGCCTGGCGGTGACGAGCCCCCGGCCGTTCACCGACCGGCTGGTGGCCAAGTTCGAGCTTCCGGTCGGCGGTTGGCGCGGCCGGCCGCCGCCGTGAGCGGGCCGGATGCGCGCCGACGTCCGGTCTGTCGTATCTACGTCTTAGAGTTCTGACCATGCTCGAGGAAATGCGCATCAGCGGACTCGGCGTCATCGGCGAGGCCGTTCTCGAGCTGTCACCGGGCCTCACGGTGGTCAGCGGAGAGACGGGCGCCGGCAAGACCATGATCGTGCAGGGCCTCGGACTCCTGACCGGCGGCCGGGCCGACAGCGGTCTGGTCCGGCCGGGCAGCAGCCGGGCGGTGGTCGAGGGTCGCGTGGTCGTCGCGCAGGACCACCCGGGGGCCCGTCGGGCCGCCGAGGCGGGGGCCGACGTGGACGAAGACGCCCTGCTGCTGGCCCGGACCGTCACCGCTGAAGGCCGGTCCCGGGCCCACGTCGGAGGCCGGTCGGTGCCGGCCTCGGTGCTGGCCGAAATCGCCGACTCGCTCATCGCCGTCCACGGCCAGTCCGAGGCCCAGCGCCTGCTGCGCCCGGCCGAGCAACGGCTCGCGCTCGACCGCTACGCCGGGGACGCGCTGGCCGGCCCGACGGCGCTGTACCGCAAGCGGTACCCGGAACTGGGGCGGATCCGCGCGGCGCTGGCCGAACTCACCGAACGGGCCCGCGAACGGGCCGCCGAGGCCGAACTGCTGCGGGTCGGGCTGGCCGAGGTCGAACGGGTCGCGCCGGTGGCGGGGGAGGACGTCGCCCTGGACGCCGAGATGTCGCGTCTCGGGCACGCCGAGACGCTGGTCGCGGCGGCCGCCGGTGGCCACGCCGCGCTGGTCGTCGACGACGCCTCCGACGGTCCGGGGGCCCGGGGCGCGGTCGACCTGGTGGTCGCCGCGCGCCGGGCGGTGGCCGGCGCCGCGGGGCTGGATCCCGAGCTCACCGCCCTGGCCGGGCGGCTCGACGAGGTCGGTGTCCTGCTGGCCGACGTGGCCGGCGACCTGGCCTCCTACGCGGCCGGGGTGGAGGCCGACCCGAGGCGGATGTCGGCCGCCCAGGACCGCAAGGCCGAGCTGACCGCCCTGTCCCGGGCCCACGCCACCGACATCGACGGTGTGCTCGAGTGGGCCGACCGGGCCGGCCGGCGCCTCCTGGAGCTGGACTCCGACGGCGACCGGATCGGCGAGCTGGCCGCCGACCACGAGGCGCTGCGGGTCGAGCTCGGCGCGCTGGCGGCCCGGATGAGCGACGCGCGGTCCGCGGCGGCCGCCGCCTTCGGCCGGGCGGTGGCGACCGAGCTCACCGGGCTGGCCATGCCCCGGGCCCGGGTTGAAGCGGTGGTGACCCAACGTGACGCCCCGGACGGTCTGCCGGTCGGCGACCGGCTGGTCGCCTACGGCCCGACCGGCGTCGACGAGGTCGAACTGCGCCTCACCCCTCATCCCGGGGCCCCGCCCCGCCCGTTGCACAAGGGCGCGTCGGGCGGCGAGCTGTCCCGGGTGATGCTGGCCGTCGAGGTCGTGCTGGCCGCCGACGCAACCACCTCGACGCTGGTCTTCGACGAGGTCGACGCCGGGGTCGGGGGGCGGGCGGCGGTCGAGGTCGGCCGCCGGCTGGCCATCCTCTCGCGTACCCATCAGGTCATCTGCATCACCCACCTGCCGCAGGTCGCGGCCTTCGCCGACCGGCACCTGGTGGTCACCAAGGCCGATGACGGCACCGTGACCCGCAGCGGGGTCGTCACCCTGGACGACGCCGGCCGGGTCCGGGAGCTGTCCCGGATGTTGGCCGGGCTCGACGAGAGCGCGCTGGCCCGGGGGCACGCCGAGGAACTGCTGGCCGCGGCCGCCCGGGCCAAGTCCGAGCCCGCCCCGTCGGTCTGAGCCGGCCCCGCCTGGGTCGCTCCGCGGCGAGCCGGGTCAGCCAGGGCTGCGCCGGGCTGCTGCCGCGAGTGGCATCGTCGGTGCGTCGCCCGGCGCCGGCTGACCCGGCCACCTGCGGATTTTGGTGTGGACGGGGTTGACCGTCGTTGCTTGCGGGCGCTGGAGCGCCCGCTGACGATGCCAGCCGTGGGCGGTCGGTGACCGTCAGCGTCCACGCGCCTTTGATCTTCGTTGACGCTGTCAACTCCCAGCCGGGACGGCGTCGGCCGCCGTTGTCTGGATCAGTGCGCGCCCAGCCAGCCAAACCCCGGTCGTAGCCCTCCCCCGGGTGGGGTACGACCGATCTGGCCGGGGCGTGTTACCGTGAACTTCCGTGGACTGGCCGGGTACGGGTCCGGTCGGCCAACCACGGAAGGGTCTTTCTGCGTGGCGCAGCCGCACGTGACCAAGCATATTTTCGTTACCGGTGGGGTCGCTTCCTCCCTCGGTAAGGGTCTCACCGCGTCGAGCCTCGGTCGTCTGCTCAAGGGCCGTGGCCTACGGGTGACGATGCAGAAACTCGACCCCTACCTCAACGTCGACCCGGGCACGATGAACCCGTTCGAGCACGGCGAGGTCTTCGTGACCGACGACGGCGCCGAAACAGACCTCGACATCGGCCACTACGAGCGGTTCCTGGACGTCAACCTGCACGGCAGCGCGAACGTGACGACCGGACAGGTCTACTCGGCGGTGATCGCCCGGGAGCGGGCCGGCGAGTACCTCGGGCAGACGGTGCAGGTCGTCCCGCACATCACCGACGAGATCAAGGACCGCATCCGGCGGCTGGCGACCCCCGACTTCGACGTTGTGATCACCGAGGTCGGCGGAACCGTCGGCGACATCGAGTCGCTGCCCTACCTGGAGGCGATCCGCCAGGTCCGGCACGAGGTCGGCCGGGACAATGCGTTGACCGTCCACGTGAGCCTGGTTCCCTACCTGGCCCCGTCCGGTGAGCTCAAGACCAAGCCGACCCAGCACTCGGTCGCCGCCCTGCGGTCCATCGGCCTGCAGCCCGATGCGCTCGTCTGCCGGTCCGACCGGCCGATGCCGGCCGCCCTCAAGAGCAAGATCGCCCTGATGTGCGACGTCGACGATGAAGCCGTGGTCGGGGCGCCCGATGCCTCCTCGATCTACGACATCCCCCGCGTGCTGCACGCCGAAGGTCTCGACGCCTATGTCGTGCGCCGGCTCGGCCTGCCGTTCCGGGACGTCGACTGGTCCGAGTGGGACACCCTGCTGCGCCGCGTCCACCATCCCGCCAACCAGGTGGTGGTGGCCATTGTCGGCAAGTACGTCGACCTGCCGGACGCCTACCTGTCGGTGTCCGAGGCATTGCGGGCCGGCGGGTTCGCCACCGACGCCCGGGTCGACATCCGCTGGGTGCCGTCCGATGACTGCACCTCACCGGAGGTCACCGCGCGGGTCCTCAGCGGCGTCGACGGCGTTCTGGTGCCGGGCGGGTTCGGGGTGCGCGGGGTCGAGGGCAAGATCGAGGCGCTCCGCCACGCCCGGGAGAACCAGATTCCGGCGCTGGGTCTCTGCCTGGGCCTCCAGTGCATGATCGTTGAGGCCGCGCGCCACCTGGCCGGTCTGGAACTGGCGCACTCGACGGAGTTCGACCGCGACACTCCCGATCCGGTCATCTCGACGATGGCCGACCAGGAGGACGTCGTGGCCGGGCTGCGCGACATGGGCGGCACGATGCGCCTCGGCCTCTACACCACGCTGCTGGCCCCGGGCACCGTGGCCCGGGCGGCGTACGGCGGTCCCGAGATCGGCGAACGCCACCGGCACCGGTACGAGGTCAACAATGCCTACCGGGCCCGGTTGGAGGCCGCCGGAGTCGTGTTCTCCGGCACTTCGCCGGACGGCCAACTGGTCGAGATCGCCGAACTCCCGATCGCCGATCACCCGTTCTACCTGGGCACCCAGGCCCACCCCGAGCTCCGTTCCCGGCCGACCCGGGCGCATCCGCTGTTCGCCGCGTTCGTCGGGGCGGCGGTCAGCTACGCCGATCGGCGGACCGGGGTCCTGCCCGTCGAGGTGGGTACGCCGGCCGGGTTGCCCGCCGGCCCTCCCGCCGGGGACGGTCTCCGGGCCGGTACCGGCCCGGACGCCGGTAACGGTGCGCCGGCCCGGTTCGGCGCCCCGGGCCCGGGCGAGGCGCTGGTCTCGCCATGAGCACCGCGCCGGCCCCGAGCCCGGGCGGTTACGAGCTCCTGGAGAGCACGACGCCCTACCGAGGCAAGATCATCAGTGTTCGGCGGGACATCGTACGGATGCCGGACGGTTCCTCGACGCAGCGGGATGTGATCGTCCACCCCG
This sequence comes from Frankia alni, assembly GCA_026225295.1. GTDB lineage: Bacteria > Actinomycetota > Actinomycetes > Frankiales > Frankiaceae > JAMFSN01. The sequence goes on along the minus strand of JAMFSN010000269.1, from coordinate 3,266 downwards.
GCGCGGTGGGGGTCGTCGCGCTCGATGACGAGGGCCGGATCATGATGATCCGCCAGTACCGGCACCCGGTCCGGGCGGCGCTCTGGGAGCTGCCGGCCGGCCTGTTGGACGTGGCCGGCGAACCGGCCTCGCGGGCCGCCGCCCGCGAGCTCGCGGAAGAAGCCGGCCTCACCGCCCGCGACTGGGACGTGCTGGTCGACGTCTACTCCTCGCCGGGGATGACCGATGAGGCGTACCGGGTGTTCCTGGCCCGGGGGATCGGCGAGGTGCCGCCCGAGTTCGGCTACGTCCGCACGGACGAGGAGGCCGAACTGGTCGGTGAGTGGGTGCCGCTGGCCGTCGCCGTCGCCCGGGTCTTCGCCGGTCGGATCGTCAACGGCCTGGCGACGGCCGGCATCCTGGCCGCCGCCCACGCCCGGGCGGACGATTTCGCCGGCCTGCGCCCGGTGTCGGCCCCCTGGCCGGCCCGCCCGGCCCACGCCGGCTGATTTCGGGCTCGTTCGTCCGGCGCTGCCGACGACGACGCACACCGGGCGGCCGGGACGATGGGGTCAGCGAGGGCCGGCCGGGGTGGTGCGGCCGGGGTGGTGCGGCCGGAGCGCGGCAGCGTCAGGGGACCGAGGTTGGCATGGTCAGCGCGCTTTTCATGCGCGCTGGCCATGACGGTCGGCACAAAGGTCCCGACCGTCAGCGTCCAGGCGCGTCCCCGTGTCCGCTGACGACGATGGTTCCGAGGCTCCCGGCAGGTGTCATCGTCCCGGCGCCAAATAGCGGACGCTGACCCCGCCAATTCGACTCAGCCCGCCCGTCCCGCCGCCCGTCCCTGCCCCGAATCGTCGGCCCCGCCCATCCCGCGGGGGTGACAGTGTCAGCGCACGCGTGAGTGCCCGTTGGCGACGATGCACACAGGGGTGCGGCCGGGACGATGGGGTCGGCGACCGGCGGCGTCTCCGCGCGTCTCCCCGCCGGCTGGTCAGTCGTTGTAGCCGGTGAGGACGCCGGCCGCCTCCTGTACGAGGACGGGCGCCCCGGCCGCCAGGTTCACCGCGCCGAGGGGGAACGCCTGCGCCGCGCCGGCCACGGTGAACGTCCCCTGCCAGGTCACGGTGAGGTTGACCCGGAACGTGCCCGGCCTGGCGTAGAGGTGGCTGACGTAGTAACCGGGGTTGTCGCGCGGTGGGATGGCCGGGTCGTACGGCCGGCCCGGGGCGTCGCCCCCGACCGTCCCGTCGCCGAAGTCCCACCGGTAGTGCGGTACGGCGGTGATCGTCGCGGCCACCGGTTGGGTCACCGGCAACGTGAACGTGGTCGGATCGGGCAGGTAGAAAATCGTCGGCAGGTTGGTGAACGTCCGCCCGGTCGGCTGCACCCGGACCGCCGGCCGCGGTAGGGCCTGGTCCCGCAGGTAGACCGTGAGCTGGGCTTCGACGGCCGCGATGTTGAGGGCCGGCGCGTTGGGCGCCGCGCACGCGGCCTGGTTGGGGGCGCCGCCGTTCGGGTCGACCAGGAAGCCGGCCAGCGCCTGGGTCAGGTTGCAGAAGGTGCCCGGCCCGTAGCAGGCGTCGCCCTGGCAGGCCGGGACGAACGTCCGGGCTGCCCCGCCCACGTTCACCGTGGCCGGCACCCGCTCGAGGGTCCCGTGCACGTAGACGTACTGGTAACCGCCCGGGGTGGTCGCGGCGGAGCAGCTGCCGAAGATGCACGGCCGGCCCCGGTCGTCGCGGACCGGTCCGGCCGCGGCCGCCGGCCCGGCGGTCGGAATGCTCAGCAGGCCGACCACGACGGCCAGCAGGGCCGCGCCGAGCAGCGCGGCCAGCCGACCCCGCCCGACCGGGCGGCGACCGGGGTGCCGAGGAACGTGACTCATGTCGGATTCCCCGCATAGACGAAGGTCTGGATACGCCAACCGTTCGGCGTGAGGGCGAGCACCGCTGTTCCGGCCCGGGGATTCTGACCCTGGTAGGCGCTGTTGACCTGGCCCGCGGCGGTCAGGAGCCGCTGCGGACGCACGATCAGGGTGAAGCGGACGCTGATGGAGTTGGCCAGTCGCGGCTGGGCCTTGATTCCGGTGGCCAGCAGCGAGCCGACGTCGGCGTGCAGCCCCTGGTCGGCGAACGTCCGGGTGGCGGTCACGTCGGTCGTGCACGGCTGGCAGCCGCTCAGCGCCAGATCGGAGAGGTCGGCGACCCGGCCGCCGGTGCTCGCCGCGTTGATCCGGTCGAAGTACACCCGCACGACCGTGGCCGCGGCGGCCGGCGAGTCGTCGCGACCGGTGGCCGTCGGCTGCGCGGCGGCGGCCACCGCCGCCGGAGAGGCCAGCACGATGCCCTTCGGTGGGGACGGCGCCCCGGTCGGGTTCGACGCGCCACAGGCGGCGACGGCGAACGCCAGGACGATCGCCGCGAGAACCGGGCCGGCGCCCGGAAGCGACGGACGCCGGGATCCGGCGTCGTTGGGTGGCCCGGCGTCGTTGGGTGGCCCGGCGTCGTTGGGTGGCCCGGCGTCGTTAAGTAGCAATGTCCTTCCGTTCCGCACAGACGGCAGAATAGGCCGAGCCTGCCTATCTGGAGGACGCATTGTGTCCGGGTAGAGATTTTCTCCGTTTGTGTTGCCGTTCGTCGTCCGGTTCCGGTGTGAATCGCGCGTGGCCCGAACGTGGTGCCGCCCGGGCGTGGTCCGGCCGCCGGGACCGCGTCGGTGTGGTCCGGCCGGGCCGCCGACGATCGCCCCGAGGGGTCCTACACTGACCGCGATGGCGGAGATCGCAGGACTACGGGTAGGCCCCGTCCCGGGCGGGACGGCCGGGACGTGACCTCCGTCGCGCGGTCCGCCGAGCGGCCGGCCCGGGTCGTCGCCCGCTACCTCGACCATCTGACCGCGGAACGCGGTCTGGCGACCAACTCCGTCAAGGCCTACACCCGGGACCTGACCCGGTATCTCGGCTACCTCCAGCTCGCCGGCCTCGAGGTGCTCGATGACGTCGACGAGCTGGCGATCGGCGCCTTCGCCGGTCACCTGCGCGACGGCGACGACGACCATCCGCCGTTGGCCGCCGCGTCGGTCGCGCGGATGCTCATCGCGGTGCGCGGCCTGCACCGGTTCGCGATGGACGAGGACGTGGTGACGGTCGACGTCGCCCGTCCGGTCCGCCCGCCCGCGCCCCCCCGGCGGCTGCCCAAGGCGCTGTCGGTGTCCGACGTCCAGGCGCTGCTCGACGCGGTGACGGGCCCGTCCGCCGGTCCGGGCCCGTCCGGTGGTCCTCCAGG
>JAMFSN010000268.1 GCA_026225295.1 Frankia alni | reverse complement strand
GGGCCACTGAGCGCTGTGGGGCCGCTGAGCGGTACCGGGGGGTCAGCTTCGCAGGCGGGCGATCACCACCGACTCGCCGTCCAGCTCGACCTGGCCCGGACCGGTGCCGTAGTCGGCGGACGCCAGCGGCACCTCGAACGGATCACCGTCGACCGGCACGGTGACCCGCCCGGCGGACAGGTTCGCGACCACGGCCACCATCCCCCGGTACAGGGCGAACCACCGGCCGTCCGGGTCGTAGGCGCACCGGGTGGCCGCGGCCGAGGCGTCGGTGAGATCCCCCTCGGCCCGCCGCAGGGCGATGAGCCGGCGGTACCAGTCCAACAGCCCCGGGTCGGCGGCCCCGGCCCCGTCGGCCTGCGACCAGCGCAGCTTCGAGGCGTGGAAGGTGGCCGGGTCCTGCGGGTCGGGCACCTGGTCGGCGCCCCAGCCGTGGGCCACGAACTCCGCGCGGCGGCCGGTGCGCACCGCCTCGGCGAGCGCCGGGTCGACGTGGTCGGTGAAGAAGCACCACGGCGTGGTGGCTCCCCACTCCTCGCCCATGAACAACATCGGCGTGAACGGGGAGGTCAGCAACAGTGCCGCACCGACCCGCAGCAGGCCGGGGGAGAGGCTCGCGCCGGCCCGGTCGCCGATGGCCCGGTTGCCGATCTGGTCGTGGTCCTGCAGGAACGTGACGAACCGGTGCCGGGGGACGCCGGCCGACACCGGTCGCCCGTGGCGCCGGCCCCGGAACGTCGAGAACGTGCCGTTGTGCACGAAGACCTGCTCCATGGCCTTGGCCAGGGTGGGAAGCGATCCGAAGTCGGCGTAGTAGCCCTGCCGCTCGCCCGACAGCGTCGCCCACAGCGCGTGGTGCACGTCGTCGCACCACTGGCCGTCCATCCCCAACCCGCCGGCGTCGACCGGGATGACCACCCGGGGGTCGTTCAGGTCGGATTCGGCGACCACGAACATCGCCCGCCCCAGGGCGGCCGACAGCCGGTGCGTGGTCGCGGTGATGTCTTCGAGCAGGTGGACGGCCCGCCGGTCGAGCAGGGTGTGGACGGCGTCCAGGCGCAGGCCGTCGCAGTGGTAGTCGCGCAGCCACATCGTGGCGTTGTCGAGGATGAAGCGGCGCACCTCGTCGGAGCCGGGTCCGTCCAGGTTGACCGCCGCTCCCCACGGCGTCGCGTACTCGCCGGTGAAGTACGGCCCGAACCGGGACAGGTAGTTCCCGTCCGGCCCCAGGTGGTTGTAGACGACGTCCATGACCACGCCGATGCCGTGGGCGTGGGCGGCGTCGACGAACCGCTTGAGGCCGTCGGGGCCGCCGTAGGGATCGTGGACGGCAAACAGGTCGACGCCGTCGTAGCCCCACCCGTGTTCCCCCGGGTAGGCCGCGCAGGGCAGCAGCTCCACGGCGTCCACGCCCAGCTCGACGAGGTGGCCGAGCCGTCCGATCGCCGCGTCGAACGTCCCCTCCGGCGTGAAGGTGCCGATGTGCAGCTCGTACAGGACGCTGCCGGCCAGCGGGACGCCCCGCCAGGCGGTGTCGGTCCAGCGGAAGCGCGCGTGGTCGACCAGCCGGGACCGGCCGTGCACGCCGTAGGGCTGCCAGCCCGAGCGGGGATCGGGAAGTTCGTCCAGCCCGCCGTCGAGCCGGAACGCGTAGTCGATGTCGGCCGGGTTCCGGTCAGCCCCCCGGGCCCGGTCGGTCTCGGGGTCGGCATCCGGCACGTCGGCCGACCACCAGCCGCCCTCACCGGCCGTCAGGTCCACGGCGCGGGGCTCGCCGGGATCGTCCGGTCGCGCGACGATCACGGAGGCCGCTTTCGCCTCGGGCGCCCATACGCGGAAGGTGGTCATAGGACCTGCTTACCCAGCCGGCGGCCCGTTTGCCGACCTTTCGCGGCACCTTGTGCGCCGGCCGGCTCGGTCCGCGGTCGGCACCTGCCCGACTGCCCGTGGCCGGGGCGGCGGTCGGGGGTGGCCAGCCTCCGCTGGGGCATGCGCTGACGAGGTCATTTGCGGTCGTACCCGGGTCGGCGCCCGGACGCGCCACGCGTCCCGGGTGCTTCAGGCGATCGGGCGTCCCGCGGGATCGTCGACGACCAGGGTGGTGGTCATCTTGTCCCAGACGGTCTGTCGGGCGCCCCCGAAGATCGGTAGCGCGCACAGCGCGAAGCCGATCCCCGGCAGCAGGGATCCGATGACCATCCCGCACAGGAGGAATTTCGCGACCCCCTCGCGGATCACCAGGCATTCCCAGGTGGCCGGCTGCCCGGTCTCGGTCGACACGACCGTCATGTGGAGCAGCTTCTTGGCCGGGGTGGTGCCGTCCCGCCAGACGATCAGCGACCAGACGACGTAGCCGACGCCCAGCGTGACGACGAACAGCGCCGCGCCGAGCAGGAATCCGCCCAACCGTCGGGCCCGGCTCGACACGTGCACCCCGACGGCCATTCCCATGACCTGGCCGCAGTGCGGGCACACCATCGCGCCGGCCAGGGGGCCGGCGCAGGTCGGGCATTCGCGAAGGGTCGGCTCGGGCCGGGCGGCTTGAGGGGCGAGGTTTTCCGCGACCGGCGATCGCACCACGTTTCCGGCTCGGTCCGGGCCCGCCCAGACCGGTTTCCAGTCTTTCTGGTCGGCCGTCTCGTCCCGGCGGCCGGGCGGTTCGAAGTTCGGGCCGGTCATGAGCAGTCCCTCCCCTGAAGCGGGACGCTAGGGCCGACCCATACTGATCGCAATTCGCCTCCGGACGAAAACGGGGCGGCGGAGGCCGGTCGGGTTAGCGGACCGGCCCGGTCACGCTTGTGGGGGCCAACCTCGGAACCGCCCCGGCCAGACAGGAAGTGGCCGGCCAAAAAGTGGTCGGCCGCCGGTCAGTCCGCGCGGTGCAGGAGCGCCACCGGGAAGTCGCGCAGCAGGCGCAGGACGTACGCCGTGCCCCCGTCGTGGCCCCGCCCGGTCAGGGCGTCGGTCCAGCGACCGTCGGGCAGGGTCAGCGTCGTGTCCCGCCACCCGCCGCTGCGGCGCAGGCCGAGGACCAGCCGGGGGACCACGGCGATCACCGCCTCCGACCGGGCGAACGCGGCGACGTGCTCGGCCGCCGAGCCCGACGCCCACAAACCGCGGTAGGACGCCCCGGCGCCGAACCACTCCGGCCGGTCCCGCCGCAGGCGCAGGGTTCGCGAGACGACCAGCAGTTTCGCCGCGCCGGTGTCGTCGACGGCCGGCGCCCGCCCGCCGGCCCCGGAGGTGCTCGCGCCACCCCCGGCATCCAGGTCGGCGAGCAGCCGGGAGCGTTCCGCGAAGTGCACCGGGCGGCGGTTGTCGGGATCGACGAGCGAGCCGTCCCACAGTTCCTGGCCCTGGTAGACGTCCGGGATCCCCGGGCAGGTCAGCTGGATGAGTTTCTGGGCCAGGGCGGTGTGGCGACCCAGCTCGGCGATGGTCGCGACGTAGGTCCCGGCCACCTCGAGGAACGCCGGGTCGTCCAGCACGCTCTCGATGTAGTTGGTCAGGGCCGCCTCGTACGCCGGGTTCGGCGCCGTCCAACTGGTGTGGGTCTTGGCTTCCCGCACCGCCTTGAGCAGGTACGGCAGCGCCCGCTCGACTGGCAGCGGCCACGCACCGATCAGCGTCTGGAGGAAAAAGTAGAGCGTCGGGCGGTCCGGCCAGTCGTTCTCGCCGTCGGCGTGCCGGGCTCCGATGGTCAGGAGCCGGGACGCCACGTCGGTCCAGGTCCGGGGGTCCTCCGACAGGACCGCCAGCCGGGCCCGGACGTCCTCGGACCGTTTGGTGTCGTGGGTGGTGAGGGTGGTCATCGTCAGCGGCCAGTCCCGCTGGATGGCCGCTTCCGCGATGTGGAACTGCTCGACCGGGTCGTGCGGGTACGCGCCCGGGAATTCCCCCGGGTCGCCGCCGACCTCGTTGAGGGCCAGCAGCCGGCCGTAGCGGTAGTAGGCGGTGTCCTCGACGGCCTTGGCCATCGCCGGGCCGCAGGTCTGTTGGAACCGGACGACGAAGGCCGCCGGGCCGGCCAGGGCCAGCTCCTCGATCAGGTCGATCTCCGCGCCGCGGGCGCCCAGCCGGGCCCGGGCCCGGGAACAGGCGCCGACGATGCGGGAGCGGGCGTCCATGTCGGCGGTCCGGCCGGGCGTGACGTAGGCGCGGTAGACGTCGAACTCGGCCAGCACCGCGCACAGCCCCTCGCGCAGCCCGGCCCGGGTCAGGTCGGCGCGGGTCTCCCGGGCGGCGGTCAGGGCCAGCGCGGCCAGCCGGTCGACCTCGGGCCGCAGCACGCGGGTCAGCACGTGGTCCTTGGCGGCCCGCACGACCTCGCCGTAGCCGGCCGGGGCCCGGGCGATCTCGCTGTAGGCGGTGGTCAGCGGGTCGGCCCCGGCCGGATCGACGAACAGCCGGGTCACCCGGTCGAGGGTGTCGTAGCCGGTCGTGCCGTCGACCGCCCACGACCGGGGCAGCGACTCGCCCGGCTCGAGGATCTTCTCGGCCACCGTCCAGACCCGACCGGTGAGTCGGCCCAGCTCCCGGAAGTAGCCCTCCGGGTCGGCGAGCCCGTCGGGATGGTCGATCCGCAGTCCGTCGACCGTGCCGGCCGCGACCACGTCGGCGATCAGCTGATGGGTCGCGGTGAAGACGGTCGGGTCCTCCTGGCGCAGGCCGGCGAGGGTCGAAATGTCGAAGAACCGCCGGTAGGGCAGTTCCTCGGCCGCGACCCGCCAGTGACACAGCCGGTAGTGCTGCGCGTCGAGGGTGGCCAGGACGTCACCGGGGACCAGCGTGCCCGGCGCGACCGGCGCCTCGTGGTCGAAGTAGCGGACACGGGCCTCGCCCGGCCGCCCGGAACCGTCATCCTCGACCAGGCGCACGTCGCCGGCCTTCAGGCACTCGGCCAGGGAATCACCCAGGACCGGCAGCAACAGCCGGCCCGGGTTGTCGGGGCTCTGCCAGTCGATGTCGAACCAGTGCGCGTAGGGCGAGGCGGGTCCCTGCTCGAGGACCGACCACCACGCGGCGTTGGCGGATTCCGGGGCGGCCACCGACATGTGGTTGGGGACCAGGTCGACGACGAGCCCCATCCCGGCGGCGTGGCAGGCCGCCGCGAGGCGCCGCAGGCCGGCCTCCCCGCCCAGCTCGGGGTTCACGTGGCTGTGGTCGGTGACGTCGTACCCGTGGGTCGACCCGGGGGTCGCCGTCATGATCGGCGAGCAGTAGACGTGGGTGACGCCCAGCCGGGACAGGTACCCGACGGTGGCCGCGGCGTCGGTGAAGGAGAACTCGCCGTGCAACTGGAGCCGGTAGGTGGAGGCGGGAACGGCCCGCCCCGGGCGACCGTCCACCAAACCGTCGGTGGGGCCGTCCGCTGCCGTCTCAGTCGCCACGGCGCAAGACTACGATCGACCGGGCCTCGACCTCGACAACGCTCGACGGTTTGAGCACCGGGCTGGTGTCGTAGGCGTTGGGCACGCCCACAGCCGTGTCGATCGCCAGTTCCCAGGAGTCTCCGTACCGGGCCGGCGGCACCCGGAAACCGATCGGTTCGAAGTGCGCGTTGAAGAACAGCAGGAACGACGCGCCGGCCACGCTCAGGCCGCGGGCGTCTTTCTCGCGGATCTCGTCCCCGTTCAGGAAGACGCCCAGCGTCCGGGTGATGCCCGACTCCCAGTCGGTGTCCGACATTTCGTCGCCGTCCGGTTTGAGCCAGACGATGTCCTTGAGCTCCTGGCTACCGTCGGTGCCGCGGATCGACCGGCCGATGAAGAACCGGCGCCGGCGGAACACCGGGTTCTCCCGTCGCAGCCGCGATACGGCCGCCGTGAAGTCGATCAGGTCGGGGTCGGCCTTCTCCCAGTCGAGCCAGGAGATTTCGTTGTCCTGGCAGTAGCCGTTGTTGTTGCCGCCCTGGGTCCGGCCCAGCTCGTCGCCGCCGACCAGCATCGGTACGCCCTGGGAGAGCAGCAACGTGGTGATGAAGTTGCGGACCTGGCGCCCGCGCAGGACCAGAATGTCGGTGTCGTCGGTCTCGCCCTCGGCGCCGCAGTTCCACGACCGGTTGTCGTCCGAGCCGTCCCGGTTGTCCTCGCCGTTGGCGTCGTTGTGCTTCTCGTTGTACGCGACGAGGTCGTGCAGCGTGAAACCGTCGTGGGCGGTGATGAAGTTGATGGACGCCCACGGGCGGCGACCATCGGATTCGTACAGGTCACTGGAGCCGGTCAGCCGTGAGGCGAATTCCGCGATACCCGGTTCCTGGCCGCGCCAGAAGTCCCGGACGGTGTCGCGGTACTTGCCGTTCCATTCGGTCCACAGAGCCGGGAAGTTGCCGACCTGGTACCCGCCCTCGCCGAGGTCCCAGGGCTCGGCGATGAGCTTGACCTGCGAGACGACCGGGTCCTGCTGGACGAGGTCAAAGAACGACGACAGCCGGTCCACGTCGTAGAACTCCCGCGCCAGGGTGGCGGCGAGGTCGAAGCGGAACCCGTCGACGTGCATCTCGGTCACCCAGTAGCGCAGCGAATCCATGATGACCTGCAGAACGTGCGGATGTCGCATCTGCAGGCTGTTGCCGGTACCGGTGTAGTCCAGGTAGTAGTTCGGGTTGTTCTCGACCAGGCGGTAGTAGGCGGCGTTGTCGATACCCCGGAACGAGAGCATCGGGCCCATGTGGTTGCCCTCGGCGGTGTGGTTGTAGACGACGTCGAGGATCACCTCGATGCCTTCCTGGTGGAGGCTCTTCACCATCCACTTGAATTCCTGGACCTGTTGACCGAGACCGCCGGCCGCCGAGTAGGCGTTGTGCGGGGCCAGGAAGGCGATCGAGTTGTAACCCCAGTAATTGCGCTGCCCGCGCCGGGCCAGGTGTTCGTCGTTGACGAACTGGTGGACCGGCAGCAGTTCGACGGCCGTGACACCGAGCTTCTTGTAGTGCTCGATCATCTCCGGGTGGGCGACGCCCGCGTAGGTGCCCCGGTATTCCTCGGGAATCCGCGGATGACGGTAGGTCAGGCCCTTGACGTGGGCCTCGTAGATGACCGTCTCGTTGTACGGTGTGCGCGGGTACCGGTCGCCGCTCCAGTCGAAGAAGGGGCTGATGACGACGGACTTCATCATGCGGCGCCCGGAGTCCTCCCGGTTCACGCTGTCCGCGTCGCCGAAGGTGTAACCGAAGACGGGCTGGCCCCAGTCGATGTCGCCGTCGACCGCTTTGGCGTACGGGTCGAGCAGCAGTTTGGCCGGATTGCAGCGCTGCCCGCGGCTCGGGTCGTACGGGCCGTGCACGCGGTATCCGTAGCGCTGACCGGGGCCGACGGTCGGCAGATAGCCGTGCCAGACGAACGCGTCGCGCTCGGTCAGGGGAACGATGGTCTGCTGCCCGTCGGCGTCGAACAAGCAGAGTTCGACGCCCGTGGCCACCTCGGAGAACAACGCGAAGTTGGTGCCGCTGCCGTCGTACGTGGCGCCGAGCGGGTACGGACTTCCGGGCCAGACCTGCATACGCCAGGAGCCTACGGGGGCGCGCGCTCCGGGCCCGGACATACGCCGTTTCATGGCCGGTCGGGAACGGTGGTAGCGGGCATTCCGTCGACCGTGGACCGGCGGCGCCCGCCCGCCCGGCCGCCGCCGACCGCCGGCCCGGCCCATGCGGGCAATCTTCGGGCAGCCGCCTGGTTGTCCCCCACCACGCCGTGGCACCATTCGTGGGGACCGCAGGTATTCCGCACGAGGCCGCAGGGGAAGGCGTTCCTCGTCTACGGAGGGTCTGCATGGTCAACATGACGTTCGCACGAGCGCTGGGTTCGGGGTCCGGCGGTTCCGCGGTGCCAGGTGTGCTCGCTGTTCTGGCGTGCCCGCCGGCCGTGTGCCCGCACCTGGAGTTCGGCGTGTCTTCCGTCTTGTCGGCGGCGGTGTCGCTGACCTGGACCCCGCAACCCTCCGCCCCGGGAATGCTCTACGCCGCCCTCGAGTGGCGCGCGGGCCCGGGGACCGCCGGGCGGCTCGCCTCCCGGCTCCGCGGTCTCGGGGTGGTCTCTTTCGAGGTCGTCGAGGGCCCGTCGGCGGGGGTCGACTCGGAGCGGTTCTCCTTCACGCCGGACCTGGGCCTGCACCGGGCCGCGATAGCCGCCAACGGCGACGTGGTGGTGGGGGAGGCGGCTTTGCGGGCCCTGATGACCAGGACGGCTCCGGACACCGTCGTGCGCGGTCTGGGCAAGCTGCTCGGCACCGCCTGGGACGACGCTTTGGAGCCGCTGCGACGCGGGGCCCACGGAGCCCCCGTCAGCCTGCTTCGCCGGACCGGTTAACTAGGCCGGCGCGCCCCTCGCGCACCGGCCGGGCTTGACCGTTCAACGCCGTGTGGTGAACACCACATGGTGTGGGCCACCTCCGAACGGGCACAACCGACCCGGGTCGTGCGTTGTGACGGGCGCATGAAGACGTACCTACCCTGACAGGGAGCTTTTCGTGGCCACCGACTACGACACACCCCGTACCACCGATGTCGACGAGTCCTCCGAGCAGAGCCTCGAGGCCCTCAAGGCGCGGCGGGCCGAGGCGGCGGCCGACCTGGGGGACGACGTGGACCCCTTCGAGGCCGAGCTTGACGTGCCCGCCGATCTCTCCGCGGAAGGAGAAGTGACGGTTCGCGTGCTGCCCCGGCAGGCGGACGAGTTCACCTGCATGAGCTGCTATCTCGTCCATCACCGCAGCCAGCTCGCCGATGAACGAAAGATGGTCTGCACCGACTGCGCGGCCTGAGGCAGCTCGTCTGCCCGGACTCCGAAACACGTGCCCGCCGTGCTGAACGGCGGGCCGCGCTGTCTCTGCGGCCCGGCCCGTGGCGGTCCGGGACGGCCGCCCGCGCCGGTTTACAGTTGTGCCGATGCGAAGCAGGGATTACGGCCCGGATGCGGTCGCGCAGGCCGCGCGGCAGCGAACCCCCCGCCCGGTGCCCGAAGTGGAAATAACCGCGGAGCTGGTCGTCGAGGACCCCGGCACCGGATTCTGTGGCGCGGTCACGGGGACCGAGGCCGGCGCGGTCACTCTGGAAGACCGGCACGGTCGGCGGCGGGTCTTTCCGCTCGCCCCGGGGGCCTTTCTGCTGGACGGCCAGCCGGTCACGCTGGTGCGGGGCCGCACTCCGGTGCCGGCCGTCCGCGCCGCGCGGGTTCCGCCCGGACGGACCGCCTCCGGATCGGTGGCGGTCGTCGGCGCCCGGGCCCGCGTGGCCCGGGCCAGCCGCATCTACGTCGAAGGCGTCCACGACGCCGCGCTCGTCGAGCGGGTCTGGGGCGATGACCTCCGGGTCGAAGGGGTCGTGGTCGAGCCGCTGGACGGCGTCGACGACCTGCCGGCCATCGTCGACGCGTTCGGGCCCGGCCCGCGGCGCCGGCTCGGGGTTCTGGTCGACCATCTCGTCCCCGGATCCAAGGAAAGCCGGATCGCCGCGTCGGTCACGTCCCCCCACGTCCTGATCACCGGGCACCCGTACATCGACATCTGGCAGGCGGTCAGGCCGGCCTCGGTCGGCATCGCCGCCTGGCCCGACGTGCCGCGCGGGCAGTCGTGGAAGGAAGGCGTGTGCCGGGCCCTGGGGATCGCGACGCCGCTCGACATGTGGCGGCGGGTCCTGGGTTCGGTGAACACCTACGCCGATTTCGAGGTCGGCCTGCTGACCGCCGTCGAACAGCTCATCGATCACGTGACCGACTACGGGGACCCGGGCGGCCCTGAGGCGACGGACGGGTGAGGCGGCGCGCGTTCGCGTCCCGGGGCTGGCTGGTCGCCCGGCGCCTGGCCGTCCGGCCGCTGCTGGTCCGGCCGCTGGTGGCGGCGGCGCTGCTGGTCGGGGCGGCCGCCTGCGCGTCCGGCGGACCCGCGCCGCGCCCGGCCCCGGCGCCCGCTCCGTCGGGCCCGGCCGCCGCGGCCACCGCCGGTCCGTCCAGCCTGGCCGGGAAGGTGGTCGTCGTCGACCCGGGGCACAACGGCGGGGACGGCGGGCGCCCCGACCTCATCGACCGGCAGGTCAACGCGGGTGGCTACACCAAGGAATGCGACACGGCCGGGACCGAGACCGACGCCGGCTATCCCGAGCACGCCTTCACGTTCGACGTCGCCAACCGGGTGGCCGCGCTCCTGCGGGCCCGCGGCGCGACCGTCATTCTGACCCGGACCACCGACACCGGGGTCGGTCCGTGTGTCGACCAGCGGGCGGCGGCCGGCAACGACGCCCACGCGGCCGCCGCGGTGTCGATCCACGCCGACGGGGGAGCGGCGGACGGGCTCGGCTTCCACGTCATCGCCCCGGCCCGGGCCCCCGACGGCGGCAACGTCGCCATCCTGGCCCCGTCCCGCCGTCTCGCGGGGCTGCTGCTCACGGATTACCGGCGGGAGACCGGTGAGCCGACCGCCACCTATATCGCCCACGACGGGCTGGCGGTCCGGTCCGACCTGGCCGGGCTGAACCTCTCGCGGGTGCCCAAGGTCTTCATCGAGTGCCTCAACATGCGCAACGCGGCCGACGCCGGCCGGGCGACCAGCCCGGCCTTCCGGCAGCGGGCCGCGCAGGGCATCGCGGCCGGGCTCGGCGCCTACCTCACGGGCTGACCGGTCGGCGGCCCGGACCGCCAGTGGGACCGCCAGTGGGACCGCCGGCCGGACCGTTCACCGGTAATCGCGGAAGAACTCGGTGAGGTCGCGAGCGAGCAGGTCGGGTTCCTCATGGGCGGCGAAGTGCCCGCCGCGCGGCATGCGGGTGTATCTGGTGATGGTGTGCGTGCGTTCGGCCCAGCTCCGGGGCGGGTGGGTGAGGTCGGCCGGGAACAGGGCGAGCGCGGTGGGCACGTCTACCCGCTCGACCCGCCTCGTCAGCCGTCGGGCGTATTCGTAGTAGGGCCGGAACGAGGTCGAGATGGTGTGGGTGAACCAGTAGAGCGACGCCTGGGTCAGAATGAAGTCATCGCTGAACCGGGACGACAGGTTGCCTCCGCAGTCGCTCCAGGCGCGGTACTTCTCGACGATCCAGGCCAGCAGTCCGGCCGGCGAGTCTGCCAACCCGTAACTCAAGGTGATCGGCCGGGTGCTCTGTTCGTGCTGGTATCCGCCCTCTTCGGCGGACCACGCCGCGATCGAATCGAGGTACTCCTGTTCTTCGGGGGTGACGCCGGCCTGGTCGTAGGCCACCGGGTTGGCGATCGCCATCAGGTGGATGCCGACCAGGGCGTCGGGGTGGGCTTCGCCGAGCCGTGAGGTGATGCCCGCGCCCAGGTCTCCCCCGTGCGCGGCGTAGCGGGCGAAGCCGAGTTCGTCACGCATGAGCCGGTGCCAGACCTCGTGGGTCTGGGCCGGCTGGGT
>JAMFSN010000267.1 GCA_026225295.1 Frankia alni | reverse complement strand
GCGCCGATGGCGGTGCTGATCTCGGCCCGGGCGACGTGCATGCCCAGGCAGACGTGCTCGCCGCCGCCGAACCCGAAGGACGGGCGCACCCGCCGGCGGATGTCGTACTCGTCGGGGTCGTCCCAGCGGGCCGGGTCGCGGTTGGCGGCCCCCAGGCACAGGTGCAGCACCGCGCCCTCCGGCAGGCGCACCCCGTGGAAGTCGACATCACGGGTGACGTAGCGGGAGAACATCGGGTCGGTCGGCATCCACCGCAGCGACTCCTCGATGGCCGGCTTGAGCAGCCGCCGGTCCTCGCGGACCGCCCGCAGCACCTCGGGGCGCTGCAGCAAGGTGGCGAGGGTGATGCCCATCTGCTTCCAGGTGGTGCCGGAGCCGGCCGCCAGCAGCAGCAGGGCGAACGAGTTGATCTCGGCGTCGGACAGGCGGTGGGTGACGCCGTCCTCGTCCTTGAGGCCGGCCTGGACCAGCACGCTGATCAGGTCATCGCGCGGCTCCGCACGGCGGGCGGCGACGACCGGCGCGATCATCGCGACGACCTCATCCGGGCGGCTCATCGCCGCGCGCAGGTCCAGCGCCTGCTCCGGCGGGATGCCGAAGCTGCCGGTGATCGTCAGGATCGGAACCGCCGCGCCCAGGTCGGTGTTCAGCTCGGCCCGCCCGCTGGCGGCGAAGTTGCCGATCAGCGCGTGAACGGTCTCCTCGATCCAGCTGGTGATCCACCAGCGGGCCCGGGCGGGGGTGAACGACGGCTGCACCAGGGCCCGGTAGCGGCGGTGCGCCTCCCCGCCCATCGACAGCATGCTGTTGGTCGCCGACGGGGGCCCGTTGACGACGTCGACCGGCTCCGGCGAGGACGCGAACAGCTCCGGGTCCCGGTAGGCGTCGTCCAGGGCCGCGTGGCTGAACGCCGAGTAGTGCGGCCGGCCCGGCTCCGGCAGGCCCTGGAAGAACATGTCCCCGGCGGCGCCGGTCAGCGCGTGGACCGTGCCCTCGTGGACCGCCGCCTGCTCCCGCAGGCCGCGCCAGACCGGGTACGGGTCATCGACGTACTCGCCGCCCGACCAGGCGTTCATGCTGCTGCGCAGGTCGAACAGCTCCCGGATGCGCGCGGGGTCGAGTGTTACCGCCTCGGGCATGCCGCTCACCGCGCCAGCGCGGGGGGCTCGGCCGGGGTGAAGCGGTAGAGCTTCTCGGCGTTGCCGCGCAGGATCTTGTACTGGGTCTCCTCCGGCAGGTGCCCGACGGTGGACTTGGCCACCTTGATCGAGTTGGGCCAGGTGGAGTCGGAGTGCGGGTAGTCGGTCTCGCACATCAGGTTGTCCTCGGGGATCTCGCCCAGGCTGCGGGTGGCGTGGTGGTCCTCGATGATGCAGAGGTAGACGTGGTCGGCGAACGACTGCCGCAGGTCGAGCGTGTTCAGGTCGACCGCCCCGGCCTCGGCGTGCTCGCCGAAGGTGACGCCGCGCTGGACCCAGTAGCGCTGCTTGTCGAGGACCTGCTCGGCCCGCTCGAGGAAGTACGGCATCCAGCCCGCCTCGCCCTCCGACAGCGCGATCTTCAGCTTCGGGTAGCGCTGGAACAGGCCGCTGAACAGGAACGACAGCATCGTCCCGGAGGTCCGGGTGGCGCCCCAGGTGAGGTTGGCCATGAACGGGGCGTCCTTGCAGATCGACGGCAGCGTCGAGGACGACCCGACGTGCATCGACACGACCATCTGCAGGTCGCTGGCGGCCGCCATGACCG
>JAMFSN010000266.1 GCA_026225295.1 Frankia alni | reverse complement strand
GGAAATAATGTAGGGGAGTATTCTAGGAAAATATCTAGCCGTTGCGCGCTCATACCGTCAGGAAACCTTGGAATGGCCGTATCCGAGCATTCTGGGCTATAATATTAGTATATACCTAGCAATTCTCCTCCTATCACTTACAGAGAGCTAATAGAGATCAAGGTCATATTCTTCCTCCTCGTTATACTCTTGTTGGCCTGGTATACCACTGATTCCCTGCGTATCTTGCGTCTCCTCGTCATCATCAAAGTCGTCTAGGCCACCAGGACGCCTATCCTTCGATAATTCTAGTAAGAGCTTTGCCTGTTCGTCTGTCTTTCGACTCTCTTCCCGTTTATACTACTTATTGAACTCAGGAATTATGCCTTAGACGATCTTAAAGGTACTAGTTAGCAGATTATAGTCTTGTACGTCCCGTTATATTATCTTCCTAATCTAATCTACGGTTAATTCGTTTGATTCAAACTAAGCAAACATTCTAGTAAAACTATTGCGCCGATTAGCATTAATACAAGCCTAACACTACTCAGAAAACGCGTTAAGTTAATCAGAAATACTGACAGTAGGGCCAAGAGGGCTAGAGGGACGGCTATACACGTTAGGGCTCTGTCGTAATAGACTTAATTCTCTTAGTAGCGTAAGATTAAGAAACTTAGACTTATTAAGACGCGTATAAGACAGTAATAATAGCCTATAGCGACGAGGATTTAGCTTAAAAACGGTTAGTGTAATATCAGCTAAGTTACGCTGTAGCAGCGATAATAACAGTTCATCAGCGAAGGAAGGAGAGCGATAACGAGCTCGAGAGTGATTATATGGAAGGCTATGGCTATTGCTAACGCTGTCGCCAGAGCTCCTACTAGTATTGAAGCCAAATGCACCCTGCGCCATCGACGCCAGCAATTGTGTGGCCAATGGATCACTCCTTCCTGGCGCCGTCGACTGTTGAGCTTGTATCATCTGGTTCATCTGGTTCATCATCATCATCTGCGCCATCTGCGCAAAGGTCTGTTGAAGAGGAGCCTCTGAGGTGGCGGTCGCCGTTATCGCCGCCATGGTCGCTGTCGATACAGGGTGTTTGGACCTCTGTTTTGCCTCCTTTTTGCGCTCAACAAACACGGCGTATAGCCACGGCGGTGCAGTGTCAACGTCGGCCGAGCCCTCGAGTATATTACGTCCCCATCGGTTCAAATCTTGTGTATTAAGCTTGTGGTAGCGATGAGAAGGTGGGATGTGGTAGCATAGGAAGTCCTTATTACACTGGGGGTCAGTACAGTTCCAACGCCGTCGAATTAGACGTATATGCTCATGGACAGTGCCTTTCTCGGCGGTAACCTCTGCTCTGTGGTCTGCTAGGAGTCTCGTTGTCGAAGTCACTGGTGTCTTTTGCTTCTTTTCATGCTGGGACTGCGAGGGTTGAGATGAACCACTGGCGACAGCGTCATCGTCAGGAGTATCGAATGGTCTCTTGACAGTCGGCGTCGATGCTTTTCCCTTGCCTCCACTCGATTCGACAGGAGGAGCTTCCCCAGGTGCGTATCTAAGACTATATTAGACCGTAATAACAGCTGTATTAGCACCTCTTTTCGCTGCCAGTAGAAGATGATTCTCGAATTCCGACTAATCACGATGCCCCCGATCGACAGAGAGAGTATATGGCCTTCGATTACGCTCTAGGCTATATAGGATCTACTATTAAGCGGGGTCTCTTATATTACTACTGATATTACGCCTTCTAACGTATTCCTTCACTAAGATTAATACTTTACCCTAACAGTAATACTAATCGTATTAATCGCCGCGTTCTTTTACGAAATCAATGATCCTTAAGGTCTAAAAGACTATCTCGTTATTGAGATAAACGAATATAATAAGTGTAATTATAACAGGAAGAGTAGGAGCTAGCTTAATATCGACGATCTCGAGGCTAGTCTCACGCGCTAGCGACAGCGACAGTAACAGTACGTCAGCGCTAGTAGCAGAGCTAGGAGGGGGGGGAGAAGCCTCTTGATTAGTCGTAAAATAGACCTTCTTTCTCGCATTAGCAGTAGACGAGGGAGCTACTCTTTTCCTAGTATTCAGGGCTGTTTTTATAGCTTTTACAGAAGGAGGGTCTGCTTTTAGTGCAACTTTTAGAGTAGGTTTTACTTGCTTACTACGCTGGGTACGTGATTTAGGGGTAGCTTTTAGTGCCTTCTTGCGGGGAGCCATCTAATTAGTCAATAAATCAAGTATAATCACTAT
>JAMFSN010000265.1 GCA_026225295.1 Frankia alni | reverse complement strand
GTCTCGACGACGAGCGGGCGCCACGGCGGCCAGTGCTGGAAGTTGTCCGTCGCGGGCAGCCCCGGCGAGATGTCCATGAGCGTCTCGCCCACCTTCTCGGCGTCGAACACCCGCGAGTCCGGCATCAGCTGCTGCACGAGGACGCTCGTCGTGGTCTTCCCCGCGCCGTGGGTGCCGTTGAGCCATACGATCACGGGACCCGACGCTACCGCCGCGGTTGCCTCGTTCCTCAACACGAGCCAGTTTGACCCGGGCATCCTGTCCCAGGCCCGCATCAGCGCTGTGCCCGAGTCTCTTCGGATGGCCAGGATGTGGACGTCGGTGATCGCGGGGCGACGGGCAGCGGCGCGCCTGCCGAGCCGACCTGGCGGAGCCGCGCGCTTTGGACGACAGATTTCCAGCAGCGCGACCAGCGGCAGCCGGCCCTCGTCCGGCTCCCCGCTGCTGGTGAGGCCGCCGTCTACGTGAGAAAGCGGAAGATCGGCTGCGCGACGCACACGGGCTTGTCGGATCCGTCGCGCTCGATGACCGCGTCGATGGTCACCTGGACACCGCCGACGACCGGCACCACCCCCGTCAGCGTAGCCGTCAAACGCACCTTCGACCCGACCGGGACCGGCGCGGGGAACCGCACTTTGCCCAGGCCGACGTTCACCTTGGTGATGTTCGCGCGGATTTCCAGGAGCTCTGACCACATCGGGATCAGCAGCGACAAGGTGAGATAGCCGTGCGCGATCGTCGTGCCGAACGGGCCGCTGCGGGCGCGCTCCGGGTCGGTATGGATCCACTGATGGTCGCCGGTCGCGTTGGCGAAGGTGTCGATGCGGTTCTGGTCGACCTCGACCCAGGAGCTGGATCCGAGGCTCTGGCCGACCAGGGGAGTCAGGTCGGCCAGAGTGTCGACGACGGTGCTCATACGCGCTCCAGTCCGTTCGGGGATCTCGGTAGGCCGGTGGTCAGGTGTCGGTTCGGAGGGTCTGCTTGCGGACCTTGCCCGTGGCGGTCCGCGGGAGGTCGGGTACGAACCGGACGTCTCGGGGGATCTTGAAAGGGGCCAGTCGGTCGCGCAGCGCGGCCCGCAGTGAGTCCTCGGTCCATTCGTTCGGCGCGGCGATGACGAAGGCGGATCCGGCTTCGCCCCAGCGTTCGTCGAGGATGGCCACCACGGCCGAGTCGACGATCCCGGGCAACGCGTTGATGGCCGCCTCGACCTCGGCCGGGTACACGTTCTCGCCCCCCGATATGATCATGTCCTTCAGCCGGTCGATCACGTAGGCCCAGCCGTCGTCGGCGATCCGCACGATGTCACCGGACCGGAACCAGCCGGCGGTGAAGGCCGACTCGGTGTCGGCCGGCCGGTTCCAGTAGCCGGCGAACACGTTCAGGCCGCGGACCAGCAGCTCACCGGACGTGCCCGGCGTCGGCTCCGTGCTCCCGGGCCGCGTCCCGTCCCCGGGCGGGCTGCCCGGCTGCCTCTCCACCGCCCCGGGCTTTCCCGCCGGCGTCAGGGTCACGTCGGTGAAGAAGTGCGGTACCCCGACGGAGAGCGGCCGTTCGGCCGCGCCGTCCGGCGGCGCCAGGTAGATGCCCGGGCTGGCCTCGGTCATCCCGTAGCCCTGCAGGATCGCCACGCCGCGGCGCCGCCAGGCCACCGCGACCCGTTCGGCGACCATCGATCCGCCGTAGATCGCGTACCGCAGGGACGACAGGTCGGCTCCCGCGAAGTCGGGGTGGTCGCACAGCATCGCCAGCATGGTCGGGACAGCCGAGAACGACGCGACCCGCAGCGCGGCGACGGTCGACAGCACCAGGCCGGGGTCGAACTTCGGGACGACGACCACCGTGCCGCCCTTGAACAACGTCGGCAGGCTGACCTGCCCGAGCCCGGTCGCGTGGAACAGCGGGCACATGCACAGGGCCAGGTCGCTCGAGAGGATATCGACGTGGGCGAGTTGATTCATCGTGTTGAAGGTCAGGTTGGCGTGGGTCAGCACCGCGCCCTTCGGCCGTCCGGTTGTGCCGCTGGTGTAGAGGATCACCGCATCGTCGCTCAACGCGACCGCCGACCGGGCCGCCCGATACCCGCCTCCGGCCCCGACCGCCGGGCCGCCGGCCTCGACGAGCGCCGGGTAGCTGCCGGCGCCGCGGCCACCTACCGGGACGACGGCGGTGACGCCGTGCGCGGCCGGGTCGGCCGCGGCCACCACCGGCGCTGCCTCCGGACCGTGGACCAGCACCAAGGGGCGCGCGTCGGCGAGCAGGACGTCGATCTCGGGCGCGGTGAGCCGGGTGTTGAGCGGGACGAAGATCCCTCCGAGCCGGGCCGTGGCGAAGAAGACCTCGAAGGTGGCGATGTCGTTGAGTCCGAGATAGGCGACGCGGTCGCCCCGCCCGACCCCGAGGTCGGCCAGCGCCCGGCTCAGCCGCTCGACCCGGTCCGCCAGCTCGGCATACGTCACGCCGCGCGGGTCCGGCCGTCCGCCGTCCGGGCCGGCCGCCCCTCCGGCGCCGGTCTGGCGTAGGGCCATGCCGTGGGGATTGATCCGGGCCCGCCGGGCCGGCCAGCTCCCCAGCCCGTAGTCCTCGTGGGTCCCGGCGGTCACGGCCGTAAGCGCCCGGCCGGCGCGAGGCCGAGCATGCGGGCGGCGTTGTCCTTCAGCACGAGCGGTCGCACGGCCGGTTTGATCTCCAGTGCGGCGAAGTCGGCCAGCCACCGGTCGGGAGTGAGTACCGGGTAGTCCGAGCCGAAGAGAACTTTATGCTTGAGCAGGCCGTTCACCGCCCGCACGAGCTGCGGCGCGAAGTACTTCGGCGACCAGCCCGACAGGTCGATGTAGACGTTCGCCTTGTGGGTCGCGATCGAGATCGCGGCGTCCTGCCACGGCACCGACGGATGGGCGAGGACGACGGTGAGGGCCGGATGGTCGGCCGCCACGTCATCGATCAGCATCGGGTCGGAGTACCGCAGTTTGATGCCCCGACCCCCCGGGAGCCCGGCGCCGATCCCGGTCTGCCCGGTGTGGAACACCACCGGCAGCCACAGCTCAGCCGCGGCCTCGTAGAGCGGGTAATGGGCCCGCTCGTTGGGGACGAACGCCTGCAGCGACGGGTGCAACTTGAGGCCGCGCGCGCCGGCGGCGGCGAGATCGCGCAACCGGGCGACCGCGGACGGCCCATCGAGCGGGTCGACCGAAGCGAACGGGATCACCACGTCGTCGTGCTTGGCCGCGGCCGCGATGATCTCCTCGCTCGAGAGCGCGGGATGGCCGGTGGCGACGTGCGCGTCAACGGTGAACACCACCGCCGCGAGCCCGCGCTCCCGGTAGTACCCGGCGATCGCGTCCAGATCCGGGGTGCGGTCCGCGCCCGCCTTGAAGTAGGCCGCCGACGCGGACAGCAGCTCCTCGTCGAGGGAACAGTGGCCGTGACCGTCGGACTCCACATGTACATGGGTGTCGATCGCGGTGATCGCATCGAGATCGATCGGCATCCGCATCCCCTTTCAGTACGATTCCGATGAATGCCACCCGGTCGAGCGGCGGGGCGGCACGACTGTTCGTCGGAATGTGGCGTCAGTGCGGCTCCGGGAAGTGCTGACCAACCGTCTGGTGATGCGCCGCGAACTCCTTGGGCCAGACATCGGCGATCGCTTCGGCGGTCCACCCGCCGTCTGCGAACGCCACGACGGCCTCGGCTGGGTGCGACCACAGCGCCAGCCGGTCACCCCCGAGCCCGACGGCCTGCCCGCTGACCTCCGCGGCGGCGTCGGAGGCCAGGAAGACCAGCAGGCCGGCGACCTCCTCGGGCCGCCCGAAACTGAGCTCGCGGCGGGCGTAGGGCGCGACCGGCTCGCCGGCGGCCAGCGCGTCGACGTAGGTCTTCAGGAACGGCGCACTCTCGGTCATGGCGGTAGCGGCCACCGGAATCACGGCGTTGACAGTGATTCGTGCTCGGGCGAGCTCGAGCGCCCAGGTACGGACCATCCCCACGATGCCGGCCTTCGCGGCCGCGTAGTTCGTCTGGCCGAAGTTACCGACCTGGCCGGTGGGCGAACCCACGCAGATGATCCGGCCGCCGTCGCCCTGCTCCCGCAGGCGGACAGCGGCAGCCCGTACACAGGTGAAGGTCCCGCGCAGATGGACCCGGACAACATCGTCGAAGTCCTCGTCGGTCATCTTCCACACCACCGTGTCGCGCAGGATCCCCGCGTTGGTGACCAGGATGTCGAGCCGACCAAACGCGGCGACCGCCCGGTCCACCAGCGCCTGCGCCACCGCACTGGGCCCGACGGCCCCCGCGTGACCAACAGCGACGCCACCGGATTCCGTGATCGCCGCCGCCGCCGCGTCGGCCGCGTCGGGGTCAGCGTCGTTCACGACCACAGCGGCGCCGTGCGCGGCGAACGACCGCGCGTAGGCCAAACCGAGACCCCGGCCGCCGCCGGTGACGATGGCAACCCGGCCGGCGAGCAGACCCGCTGCCCCTTGTGTCGGCGTCATACCGATCCCCTTCACACGATGGTCCCGGGCGGGCTGAGCGTCCGGCGTCCGTACCGAGCCCGGCCCATCTAAACAGGTTTCCTGATAGATATCGAGTGGTTGGCCCCGTCCCAGCGCGACCCTCACCACCTCAGTGGGGCGCCCGCGCCGGGCTGACCCACCGACTGTGGCCCGCGCCTGGCGCGATCGGCGCGAACGCCCGGTTGGGGGTGATCACCGGTCCTCTTCGTGGCCGGCCTCGAGGTCGGCCAGCGTCCGCCGCGCGATCGCGAACGCCCGGTTGGCCCGGGGCAGTCCCGCATAGAGCGCCGTGTGGAGGAGCACCTCGCCGATCTGCCCGCGGGTGAGCCCGTTGCGGAGGGCACCGCGAACGTGCATCGCGATCTCGTCCTCGGCGCCGAGCGACACCAGGGCCGCCAGCGTGGCGATCGACCGTTGCGGGCGCGTCAGGCCCGGGCGTGACCAGACGTCACCCCAGGCGTAGCGGGTGATGAAGTCCTGGAACGGCGCGGTCAGCTCGGTGGTGCCGGCGATCGCGCGGTCAACGTGTTCGTCGCCGAGGACGGCGCGGCGCGTCGCGTAGCCCACGGCCAGCGTGGCCCCCCCGCCGAAGTGCTCCAGCAGCAGGCGCGTCACCGGTCCGGACTGTTCGACGGTGGCGATGTGCGCCGCGCCCGGCAGCACCTCGAGGCGCGCCCCGGCGACGCCGTCCGCGATCGCCCGCGCGTGCTCGGGCGGGATGGCGAGATCGTCCGCTCCGGCAACCACCAGCGTCGGGGCGGTGACCCGGGCCAGGTCGGCGCGTTGGTCCATCCCGGCGATCGCCTCGCAGCACTGCGCGTAGCTTTCCGGGTCGCCGGCGGTCAGCATCGTCATCAGCGCGGCGACCAGCGCCGGGTCCCGCGCGGCGAGGCCGGGGGTCAGCCAGCGGGCCACCACCTGGTCGGCGATCGGGTGCAGCCCGCCGTGGCGGACCCGGCGGGCCCGGTCGCGCCAGCCGTCGGGCCCCGGCAGGTGGGCCGAGGTACACAGGAGCGCGAGCCGGGCGACGCGGTCCGGGTGGTGCGCGGCCAACCACATCGCCGTCATCCCGCCGAGGGACAGGCCGGCCAGGTGGACGCGGCTGACGCCCAGCTCGGCCTGGATGCGGTCGAGCGCGGCGAGGGCGTCCGCGCCGAGGTCGGCGAACGCGGCCGGCCGGCCGGGGCGTGGTGCGGCGGGCGGGGAGTCGCCGTGGCCGCGGGTGTCGATGCGCACCACCCGGAACTGTTCGGCGAGCGGCCCGACCTGGGGATCCCACATTCGGGTGGACGCGCCGAGGGAGTTGAGCAGAACGAGGACCGGGGCCCCGGCGGGTCCCTCACAGCGCCACCGCAGGTCCACCGTCACTGGTGCGCCGTTCCGGTTCGCCGCCGGGCGAGGTAGCGGTCGACCAGGTCGTGGGCGGCCCGCCGGTCCCGGTCGGCTCGGCCGGGTTCGGCCAGCGCACCGAGGTACCGCAGGTTGAGAGCCATGGCCTCGTCGTCGACCCGCAGTCCCCGCAACGAGTCGCCGAGCCGGGTGGCCGCGCCGCCGGCGGCGTTCAGCAGCGCGGCGAGCGGTGCCCATTCGGCGTGCCAGGGCCCGGCGCCGCGCTGGAATTCGGTGGTCATCGCGGCCAGGAGCGTCGCGACCAGGCCCGGTGCCTGCGTGGCGGCGGCCCGGGCCGTCACCGCCGCGATGGGATTCTGTTTGTGGGGCATGGCCGACGAACCGCCGGCGGCGCCTTCCCGGACCTCTCCGAGTTCGGTCTGCGCGAGCAGCACCACGTCGGTGGCGATCTTGCCGACGGCGCCGGCGGCGGTCCCGAGGGCTCCGGCCAGCTCGGCGACGCGGGTGCGTTCGGTGTGCCAGACCGTGCCGGGATCGGCCAGGCCGAGTTCATGCGCGAGCGCCGCCCGGACGGCGGGCCCGTGCGGGTGCACCGCGGCCAGCGTGCCGGCCGCCCCGCCGAACTGCACGGCGAGCTCGGCCCGGACCGCGCGCAGCCGGCTGCCCGCGCGGTCCAGGCCATCCCCCCAACCGGCGGCGGCCGCGCCGAACGTGGTCGGCGCCGCCTGCTGCAGCAGGGTGCGCCCGGCCATCGGCGTGTCGCGGTGCTCGCGGGCCAGCCGCGCGCAGGTGTCGCCCGCTTCCGCGAGCGCGGCGCCGATCACGGCGGTCGCCCGGTGCGCCACCAGCATCGTCGCCGAGTCGAGGATGTCCTGGCTGGTCGCGCCGAGGTGGACCCCCGCGGCGGCCCCGCCCGTACCCGCCCCGCCCCGATCGGCCGGCCGGTCCTGCGTTGCCTCGGCGACGGCCGCCCGCAGGTCCCGCACCAGGGGGATCACCGGGTTGCCGTCGGCCGCCGCGCGCCGCCCGAGCGCCGCGGGGTCGCCGGTGGCGGCGTCCGCGCAGGCGGCCCCGATCTGCTTCGCGGCCGCGGCGTCGAGGAGGCCGACGGTCGCGGCGGCCCGCGCGAGAGCGGCCTCGACGTCACACAGGGCGCGCAGCCAGGCGCGATCGTCAGTGGTCCCGGCCACCGCGGTCGCGCCGAAGATCGGATCCCACAGGGCGGTCATCGGGGCACCCGCGTTCGCCGTCCCCGTTCACTCATCCGCGTCGGCCCCTCAGACCTCGAAGAACGGGGTCTCGTTCGCCCCCTGTAGCCGGATGTCGAACCGGAGGGTGCCGTCCGGCCGGGCCGTCGCCGTGAGGAGCCGACGATCGTCAGGGTCGAGCCCGGACAGCACCGGGTCGGCCGCGTTGGCCACCTCCTCGTCCGGGAAGTACATCCGGGTCACGAGCCGGTGCAGCAGGCCGCGGGCCAGCACGGAGAGGTCCAGGTGCGGCGCTTCGGTGCGCCCGTCGCCGGCCGGCAACGCCCCCGGCTTGAGGGTATGGAAGACGAACGTACCGTCCTCGTCCGTCGCCGACCGGCCGAAGCCCCGGAAGCCGGCCCGGACCTGGGCCCCGCGCGGGTCGTCCGGGTGGTCGAACCGGCCGTCCGGATCGGCCTGCCAGACCTCGACCACCCCGTCGGGGACCGGTTCGCCCGCGCCGTCCATCAGCCGCCCGGTGATCGTCGTCCGGCCGGGGATACCGGGCGCGGCGATGTCCGGGCCGTCGCTCCACGGCAGCACGATGGACAGGAACGGGCCGACGGTCTGCGACGGCGTCGTCCCGAGTGGGACTCTCCCGCGCGGCCCGGCCGCCTCACTCATCGTCCGGACCGCTCTCGAACGGGGTCTGGTCGCGCCCGCGCAGGACGATGTCGAAGCGGAATCCGAGCGCCCAGTGGTCGGTCGTGGCGCCGTGGTCGTAGCGGCAGATCAGGCGGGCTCGGGCCTTCCCGTCCGGTACCGAGTTGAAGATCGGATCCTGAAAGAACAGCGGGTCGTCCGGGAAGTACAGCTGGGTGACGAGCCGTTGGGTGAAGGCGCGCCCGAACACCGACACGTGGATGTGGGCCGGTCGCCAGGCGTTGTGGTGGTTCTTCCAGGGGTAGGCCCCCGGCTTGATCGTCGTGAACCGGTAACGGCCCTCGGTGTCCGTCGCGGTCCGGCCCCGCCCCGCGAAGTGCGGGTCGAGCGGGGCGGGCCACTGGTCGCGCAGGTGGCGGTAGCGGCCGGCGGCGTTGGCCTGCCACACCTCGAGCAGGGCGTTCGGCACCGCGCGCCCGCCCGAGTCGAGCAGCCGGCCGTGCACGACGATGCGCTGCCCGGTCGCCTCGCCGCCGTGGTGGTGGGTCAGGTCGTCCTCGCCCGGCCCGACCCGCTCGGCCCCGAACAACGGCCCGGTGATCTCGGTGAGCCGCTGGGGCAGCCGGTGCCGGGGCCGGGTGGGGTGCCGCCGGGCCGTGCTCCGGTAGCCCGCGAAGGACAGTGACGGGTGCGTCCCCGGGTCGTCCGGCCGGTAACCGGCAGATCCCGGACCGGGCCCGGCGGGGGTTCGGGGTTCGACATCGGTCATCGGTACGACCAGCCTTCCGGGTCATCGGCGCGACCAGCCTTCCGGGTCATCGGTACGACCAGCCTTCCGGATAGGGCAGGCCGGTGTAGTTCTCGGCCAGGGAGGTCGCCATCGCGCGGGAGGACACCAGGTACTCCAGCTGGGCCCGGGCGAGCTGGTCGCCGAAGGGGTCGTCGGGCGCGACGTGCAGCATCGAGGTCATCCACCAGGAGAAGTGCGTCGAGCGCCAGACGCGGCGCAGCGCCGTGGCGGAGTAGGCGCCGAGCAGGTCCGTCCGGCCGGCGGCGTAGTAGCCGCCGAACGCCCGGGACAGCAGGCGGACGTCGGCCACGGCCAGGTTCATCCCCTTGGCCCCGGTCGGCGGGACGATGTGGGCCGCGTCCCCGGCCAGGAACAGCCGGCCGTGGCGCATCGGGGTCGCGACGTAGCTGCGCATCGGAGTGATGCCCTTGTCCAGCAGGGGGCCCTCGGTCAGCGCGAAGCCGGCGTCGTCGGCCAGCCGGATGTGCAACTCGGCCCAGACCCGGTCATCCGGCCACGCGGCCAGGTTCTCGTCCGGCCCGACCTGGAGGTACATCCGGGTGAGGTGCGGCGCACGCATGCTGTGCAGGGCGAACCCGTGGGTGTGCCGGGCGTAGATCAGTTCGGGTGACGACGGTGGCGCCTCGGCCAGGATCCCCAGCCAGGCGAACGGGTAGTCCCGCTCGTAGGTCACCAGGTCAGGTACGTGGCCTCGGCTCACGCCGTGGAACCCGTCCGCGCCGACCAC
The DNA here is from genome assembly GCA_026225295.1 of Frankia alni. GTDB lineage: Bacteria > Actinomycetota > Actinomycetes > Frankiales > Frankiaceae > JAMFSN01. Next base: position 5,026 of record JAMFSN010000265.1, on the reverse strand, counting down.
AAAGTCGCAGTCCAGGGTCGCTCGCGCGTCCCCGGCGACGAAGGCGATCCGCGGCCGGTCGGAGTCGAGGCCGGCCAGCGTCACGTCGCCGATCTCGAACCGGACGTCGCCACCGGCCCCGAGCCGCGCCGCGATCAGATCCTTCACGACCTCCTGCTGACCGTAGACGGTGATGCCCCGGCCGGTGAGGTCGGTGAAGTCGATCCGGTGGCCGCGTCCGGCGAACCGCAGTTCGGTGCCGGTGTGGGCCATTCCCTGGGCGTCCATCCGCCGGCCGAGGCCCACCTCCCGCAGCGTCTGGGCGGTGCCGTGTTCGAGCACCCCGGCCCGGAGGCGCTGCTCGACGTAGGCCTGGTCGTGACGCTCCAGCACCACCGATTCGACGCCCTGCAGGTGCAGCAGGTGCGAGAGCAGCAGGCCGGCCGGGCCCGCGCCGACGATGCCGACCTGGGTACGGACAACCTCGCTGGGCACGGGCCGCTCCTCCGCCGACGAAGCTGCCAGGCTGCCCGAACGGCGTCCGACCCGGGCCTACACTTCCGGCAGGCGGAAGACAGGCTGGCCCCGGGATGCCGGCGGCCGGGGATCGGACGGTCCGGGATGGGCGGCGGCACGGACGCTGCGTCGGGCACCGAGCGGGTGCTGGCGATCCTCGACTGCTTCTCCGTCGAGCGCCCGACCTTGACGCTCTCGGAGATCAGCCGGCTCGCCGGCCTGGCGCTCACGACGGCGCACCGCAAGGTCGGCGAACTGGTCCGGTGGGGCGCGCTGGAACGCGATGAGGAGGGGCGGTACCGCATCGGCCTGCGGTTGTGGGAGGTCGGCGCGCTCGCGCCGCGCAGCATCGGCCTACGCGAAGCGGCCCTACCCTTTCTCGAGGACCTGTACGAGGTGACACACGAGAATGTCCAGATCGCCGTCCTGGACGGCCCGGAGGTCGTCTACGTCGAGCGGATCTCCGGGCCCCGGGCGGTGCACGTCGTGACCCGGCCGGGCAGTCGGCTGCCCGCGGCCGCGACGGCCGGCGGCCTCGTCCTGCTCGCCCGGGCCGGCCCGGGCGCGGTCGACGCGGTGCTGGCCCGGCCGCTCAAGCGGTACACCGAGCACACCGTCACCGACCCGGTCCGGCTGCGCCGGATCCTGGCCGATGTCCGCCGGACCGGCTACGCGATCTGCGACCGGCAGATCGAGACGGTGTCCGTTTCGGTCGCGGCCGCCGTCCACGACGGGAGCCGGACCGCCACCGCGGCCCTGTCGATCGTGGTCGCGGCCGGCGGTCCGAGTGCGCGCCGGTACGTGCCGGCCGTGCTGGCGGCCGCGCGTGGCATCTCCCGCCGGCTCGGCTCGGGCGAAAGATCGTGAGTCGTCCGGCTATCGCCTGAGGTGGCGGTCCGTGTCACTGTGTTCACCCCGGGACCGGGCGAACACAGGAGGCGCGATGCAACCGACGACCGACATCCCCCGCAACCAGTGGTACGTCGCCGCGTACAGCCGCGAGATCGGCGCCGGGCTGTTCGCCCGGACGATCTGCGGCGAGCCCATCGTCTTCTACCGCCGCCAGGCCGGTTCGCCGACCGGCGTGGCTGGTTCGGGTTCGACCGGTGTAGCCGGTACCGGGCCGGTGGTCGCGCTGGCCGACCGCTGCGTTCACCGGCGCTTCCCGCTCTCGCTCGGGAGCCTCGTCGATGACCAGGTCGTCTGTGGCTATCACGGCTTCACCTACGACTGCTCGGGGACCTGCGTCGCGGTGCCGGGGCAGCAGCGGGTCCCGCCCAAGGCCCGGGTGGCGGCCTATCCGGTGGTCGAGCGGGACACCTTCGTGTGGGTGTGGATCGGTGACCCCGACCGGGCCGACGCCACCGCCGTGCCCCGCGCGCCCTGGCTGGCGGCGGACGGCTGGACGGCGGTCAGCGGCATGGAGCCGTTGGCCGCCCGGCACGCCCTGCTCCTGGACAACCTGATGGATCTTTCCCACGAGACCTACCTGCACGGTGGGTACATCGGTACGCCCGAGGTGGCGCAGACCCCCATCGAGTGGGAGGTCGAGGACGACCCCGACGGCGGCGCCGGGGTCGTGCGGGTGAGCCGTCACATGGCGGACGCGGCCTGCCCGCCGTTCTACGCGCGATCGACGGGGTTGTCCGGCCGGATCACCCGCTGGCAGGACATCGAGTTCCATCCGCCGTGCCTCTACCTGCTGCACAGCCGGGTCGCCCCGGTCGGGGTCGGGCCCCGTCCGGACGGCACCGACCCGGACGCCCGCCACCTCGAGATCGTGTATGCCCTCACGCCCGAGACGGCCCATTCCACGCACGACTTCTGGGCTGTGGCGCGCGACTTCGCGCTCGACGACGTGAGCGTCTCCGATTTTCTGGCCGAGAACAATCGCGCGGTGGTGCGCCAGGACGTGGCCTGCCTCGATATCCTTGAGGACGTGATGCGGACTGAGACGGACGGCGGCCAGGAGCTGTCGATCAAGATCGACTCGGGTGGGCTCGCCGCTCGCCGCCTGATGCGCCGACTCGTCGACGCGCCGACCTCGATGCCCTGACCGGCCACCTCAGCCCGGAGCCGGTGATCCGAACGGACGGAGGCGGTGATGGCGAGATAAGGTCACCCGCCCGTGACGCCGAACCCGTGAGACGGCCCGTGTCGAACAGCAGCCCGCCGACCGTGACCACCGAGCCGATCCGGGCCACCGAGCCCGCTCAGGCCGCCGAGCCCACCCTGCTCTACATGATGAAGCAGCTGGAGCTGGCCGTGCGGGCCCGTCTCGAGGACATCTTCCGACCGATCGGCCTGACCGCCCTCCAGTACACGGCACTGACGGTCCTCGAGCGGCATCCGAACCTGTCCTCGGCGCAGCTGGCCCGCAACTCCTTTGTCACGGCCCAGACGATGGCCGACATGGTCACCGCCCTGCGCGATCGCGGGTTGATCGCGCGGCGCCGCGACCCCGACGACCTGCGGCGGTTCGTGCTCGGCCTGACCGACGACGGGCAACGATTGCTGGACCGCTACCGGTCCGAGGTCAGCGTGCTGGAGGCGGCGATGTTGGCCGGCCTGACGCCGGCCCAGGCGGCCGACCTGCGGGTGGTCGTGCGCGCCTGCCGGGCCAACCTGGCCCCCTCACTCCCGCGCTGAGACCCGGTCCGGCGACCCGGTGGTCGGACCCTGAGATGTTCAGGAAACCTGTACGTCGCTCGTGATCTGTGGCACCCTCCGCAACCAGTCGAAACATTGACATCTGGAGCGTGAGGTCATCGATGACGGCTCTTAACCCACCCCAAGACGGCGTCACCGCCCCCGCGCCGACGCCCGGCCTGACCCGTGGCACCCTCGCCGCCGCCGCTCTGGCGGTCTGCGTCGCGCAGGTCGCGCTGGCCATCCCCGCGGTCCTCAACGGCCTGTTCCAGCAGGACCTGGGGACGAGTTCGTCCCAGTTAACCTGGATCTCCGACGCGTTCCTGGTCCCGGTCACCTTGCTCGAGCTGACCTTCGGGGTGCTCGGCGACCTGTTCGGGCGCAAGCGCCTGTTGGTGGGCGGCGCTTTGTTGCTGGCCCTGGGTGAGGCGGTCGCGGTCGGTAGCCCGGGGACGGGCAGTTCGACCGACACCCGCGTGCTCGTTTTGTGGATCGGGCAGATTGTCGCTGGGGTCGGCGCGGCCGCGCTGTTCCCGACCTCGCTCGCCATGGTCGCGGCCGGCACCCACACCGTGCGGCACCGGTCGCGGTCGATCTCGATCTGGGCCGCCGCGCTGTCGACGGGCGGTTTCGTCTCACCGGTGATCGGCGGGTTGTGCGCCCGGGCCGCGTTCGGTAGCGACGCCGATGCCGGGTGGCGCTGGTCGTTCCTCGCCGTCCTGGTCCTCGCGATCGTCAGCGCCGGCGTCTCGGCCGCGTTCGCCGTGAATTCGTCGTCGCCGGTCGGGCGCTCGCTGGACTGGCCGGGCCAGATCACCATCGCGGTCGCCCTGTTCGCCCTGCTGTTCGCCGTCATCCAGGGCCCGACCAGCGGGTGGGCCAGCGGCCAGGTCATCGGCGGTTTCCTGCTCGCCGCAGTCTCCCTCACGTTCTTCATCGTGGTCGAAAGACGCGCGCCGACGCCGCTGCTGCGCCTGGAGCTGTTCGCCGACCGGGCCTTCACCGTCGCGGCGATCGTGACCGTCATCGGCATGTTCAGCTTCCTCGGCACCGCCTACGACACCAGCATCCGCCTGTCGGCCATCCAGGGTTTCACCCCGCTGAAGACCTCGATCGCGTTCGTCCTGCTCAACGGCATGGCGCTGCTGCTGATGCCGGTCACCTCGGGAGTGCTGGAGCGCTATAACCCCAGGTGGGCGCTGGGCGCCGGATTCGCCCTGATCGGGGTCGGGGATCTGTGGCTGTCGGCGATCTCGGCGACGGACCGGTCGATTCCGACGCTCGTCGCCCCCCTGGCGCTGGTCGGTGTCGGTTTCGCGCTCGCGGTCTCGGCGGTTACCGCCGTCGCGGTGAACACCGTGCCGAACCGGCTCGCCGGGATGGCCAGCGGGTCCACCAGTCTGCTGCGGGACTTCGGGTTCACCCTCGGCCCGGCGGTCGTCGGGGCGATCGCGCTGAGCCGGGCCGCTGAGAAGATCCACACCACGTTGGCCGGCGACGCCTCCCTGCGCAAGGCGCTCGACGCCTTCAACACCTCGGCGGCGAGCGCGCCGCCGGCCCAACAACCGGCGCTGCACGCGGCTATCGGTGCGGTGAACTCCGGCCCGCTCGGCGCGAACGGCGTGCCGGCGACGGTGACCCTGCCGACCGGCCGGACCGTCCCGTTCAATCCCCTCAAGGACGTCGCCTTCCACGCTCTCGACAACGCGTACTCCCTTGGTTACGTCGTGTGCGGGGTATGTGCGCTGGTAGCCGGTGCTCTGGCCTTCTTCGCGCTGGGTGGCCACGGCCCTGGGCGAGTGCTGCCTGATGGTGTTGAACCCGTATCAATCGCTCGATAACCATCAGGAAACCCGTTTGAGCGAGGGCGCCGGGACGGTCG
>JAMFSN010000264.1 GCA_026225295.1 Frankia alni | reverse complement strand
TCCGCTCATGCCGATGAGCGCACGGTTCCGGGGTCGGCAGCGGTCGGGCCCAGACCTTCTGTGAGGGGCGTCGCCGGAGGGTTGGGTCCTTTTCGGCTGACGTGTCCGTGGCGGAACCAGGCACGGCCGCCGGGTGTGGCTGCGAACGTCGCTCAGCCACCCGGATGTACCACCCCGCAGCGCCGGCTCGGGGCAGGCATTCGGGCCGATCAGGCTCACTTTGACTGCTTCCCGTGCAGGGTGTCGCGTGAACCATATGTGTGCCTCATGCCTTGTGTCCGAGTCGTACTTGTAGCCCGGTTCGGGGGTTACGCCGGTATTGTCGCTCTTCGTGTTTCTGGCTCGTCTACGGACCCGCGAGTAGGACCGCGCACCGGAAATGCTCGCCGCTGGAGGGGTGCGACGCGCCGGACCCGGAATACCGGGACCGTGGGTGTTTCCTGGAACAATGGACCCAGCTGAGATGCGGCGCGGTTTCCGAGGAGCAGGCGATGGCGTACAACTTTCTTCCGGTGGACCGGGACCAGAGATTCCTGCTCCCGGTCGACATGGCGGACTGGCTACCCCGCGACCACTTCGCCCATTTCCTGGTCGAGCTGGTCAAGGCGCTGGACACCGCGCCGTTCCTTTCCGCGTACCGGACCGACGGACGCGGCGCCGCCGCCCACCACCCGACGATGATGGCCACCATGCTCATGTACGCCTACTGCGACGGTGAACGGTCCTCCCGCCGGATCGAGGAACACTGCCGTACCGACGTCGCCTACCGGTACCTCACCGGCGGGCTGGTTCCCGACCACAGCACCGTCGCGCGTTTCCGGGACCGGCACGAGAAAGAACTCGCCGACCTGTTCGTCCCCGTCCTCGCTGTCTGCCTACGGGCCGGGATCGGTGAGGTGTCGTTCGCGGCGGTCGACGGCACCAAATTCCGATGCCCGGCGTCGCTGCGCGCCCACCGAACCCTGGACAGCATCGAAACCGAACTCGCCGCGCTCACCGACCAGATCGAAACCGAACTCGCCCGGATCGTGGCGGAGATCCTCGCCGAGTCCCACCGCGCCGACCTCACCGACGACGTGCTACCCGGCGCCCCGCCGGACCCGCCCCGCGAACCCGGCACCCTCCCCCCCGTCGTCGGGCTACCGAAAGCGCTACACGGCAAGGCGTCCCGCCGCGCCCGCCTCACCCAGGCCAAAAAGGTCCTCGACGACGAGCACACCGCGCAACTCGCCGCCCACGACGCCCGGCTACGGGAACGAGCGGCGCGGATCTTCGCCACCGGCAACGGCATCCGCGGCCGGAAACCAGCACCACCCGCCCGCGACCCGGACAAGAAAGTCAACGTGACGGACCCCGACAGCCGGATCATGAAAGACGCCCACGGCCAGTACTTCGCCGGGTACAACGCGCAGAACACCATGTCCGGTGACTGGCTCAGCCTCGCCGCGCGCGTCGTCACCGACGCCAACGACACAGCCCAACTGCATCCCATGATGGAAAAGACCAGCGAAAACCTCACCGCCGCCGGGACGGCGGACCCTGTCGGGGTGTTCACCGGTGACGCGGGCTACCGCACCCAGGAATCAGTGGCCGCGCTCGACCCGAACGGCCCGACCGTACTCATGCCCAGTGTGAAAGAACGGGAAAGCCGCCGCCGAGCCACCGAAGAACCGTCCCGGGAAGGCCCACCCCCGGACGGCCTGCCCCCCGCCGACCGAATCGACTGGCTCCTCGACACCACCTGGGGAAAAGCTACCTACCGGCGCCGCGCCGCCACCGTCGAAACCGGGTTCGGGCAAATCAAACACAACCGCGGCATCCGCCAGTTCAGCCGCGTCAGCCTGACCGCCGCCGACTCCGAATGGAAACTCATCACCCTCACCGGCAACATCCAGAAACTGTTCCGACGGACCCTGTCCGGACAGGCCACCCCCACCTGGTCCACCCTCGCTCAGCTGGTCCACGCCCCCAGCTGACCGCCCACGCGAACAGAACACCCGCACCACCCCCAACCCGACGGAACACCACGAAACCGGCGACCAGCGGCGAACCACACCAAAACAGGCAAGAAAACAGGCATCACGACCCGCAAGCCCTGAAAGCCGCACACCTATTTACCCGCCCGAACCGGACGACCCGTACCGTCACGGACATTCAACCGCGCCGGCCCCCGCCCGGAACCAACCGCGGACCCCGGGTCAACAAACCCTTCCCTACCAGGGACTACAGCCACCCCCAGCCCAACCTCCAAGCCGCCCCGCCGCCGCTAACCCCAGCCCAGGAACAGCCCACCACCAATTCATTTGAGCGACACCCTGAGAAGTATGTCGAGGTGGACGTGGACAGGTGACCGTCACCATCCCTTGTCGTATGTTCGTGTTCCTCCGAGCGTGTACTAAGCGAGGTTCCTAACACCCGGATACCACTGGAACGCAACTTGAATATGTCAGTCAATTCATGTAGGCCATGATTAATAGCCCCGAGCGGAGCCGCGACAAATAGCGCTGAGAACAACACCACAGCGAAATACTCCAGATATGGGACGTGTGGGTACCATATCGATCGCAGAATACTTGCGACCGTCGCAAGCGCGAACACTGCCAATAGCCCGATGACCACACCGCTGACCCGTGGTCGTCTTGAGGAGCCGTGCTTCACCATCAACTTGCCTCCTGGACCTTTCGTGGCGGTACGGAGGGAAATCGGCAGCGGCGAACCGTTTGTCGGCGGGCCTCACTCATGTGAATCTAGCTGCCACTCTCGGATCGTCCATCCTTCGGGGGAATCTCCGACATGGCACGTTGGGACCATCCACTGAACGGCCTGCGTAAGGTCCAACGCCTGTCAATGGTCAAATTGAAGTGGCTCTTGTGCAGGGCTGGTTCATCGAAACCGAAAGCTCGCGTTCATGATTTATGTTGCCCAACGCGGAGGGCGCGAAGACCGGTTCGTTGCGGCCATGTCCGGCGGCTGCTAAAACGGAGACTGCAGTACTTGCTGCACCTCCACGAGGCCCGAGGCGATCCCTGCCCGTCAGCGATGCCACGTTTGTGCTTCCGACGTCACAGTCCGCAGGAGGAATCGCTGATCTGGACCACGGTCGCATCACAACCGGTGGACCGCGTTCGGGGCCAGCGAGCGAAGATGACAGCAAGTCTGACAGCCAAGCCCGCAGACGACGATGTACACCTGCGGACGCGGGGAGTCGGCTGAGCGCACCTCCATAGACGCGGCGGACATCGACAAACGACCGTGGAAGATCCAGATTGAACTACGGATCAGAAGGTTGGGGGTTCGAGTCCCTCCGAGCGCACACAGTTCCCGCAGGTCAGAGCCCCGCACCCGATCAAGGTAGCGGGGCTCGTCCCGTTCCGGACCTCCGGTACTGCACTTGGTACTGCGAGGTCGTCAGGCTCACGGCAAGGCGTCATCGTCGCCTTTGAGCGATTCGACGATCTCCTCCAGCAGGAACTGGACCTTGGCGTCGATGGGCCGCCCGCCGTACATCGCCTGCACGAGGTCCAGGCCCTCCTCCACCGTGGTGAAGCCGAGCTTGCGATATAGAAACGCGATGTCCTCGGCGTCCGTTTCCACCCGCGACGCGAACAGCTTCATAGCAAGAAGGTACTGAGCCGAGGCGACATCGACGGTGAGATGGTCGGCCTCGAAATATCGACTCGCGCCCACATCTGGCCCAGGAAGGAAACCTTTGACAGCGTCGTTGAGCCAGTCCGCCGGCAGGCCGTGCCGTTCGGCGAGCGACCTCGCGGCGGAACGCACCACGCCGGTTGGCAGAAATACCGCGTCAAGGTCCCGCGTGGACCGCGTCTGGTCATAAACCAGGGCGAGCGCCGCACCACCGACCAGAAACAGGTCCGCCTTGACGCCGCGTCTCCCGAGTTCCTCGTTCAGCTCCTCAAGCAAAGCGCTGATCGCCTTACGGTCAAGGCCGGGACTGGTCATGCTCGCTTCAACGCGCCGTTGGTAATGAACACACCACGCTTTCGGAACGACAATGGCGATTCGACCAACGCCCGCGGATGAAGACCTCGCAGCGCGGTCACGAACCACCACGGCACCGCCTCCAGCTCGGGATCACGCACCCACGCCGGTGCCGGCCAGCCATCCCGGCGAGCCAGATACTCACCCAGCGCCGCGAACGCCGCATCCACCCGCCGATCGCCCGACCGCCTAGGCTGGACCGCCCACATCGCCTGCGCAGCCACGAGCCCGTCGTGTCGACGCACACTCTCGTAGTCGTCGAGCAACTGGACGACCGCATGCCGCCAGACATCCTGAAGTCGCGCCCCGGACCCGACCATGCCCGCCGCAACGTCGGCGGCGTCGTCCACCGACCGGAAGGCACGCAGCGGATCCACGTCCTCAAGATACCGCTGACCCCCGACGCCGCCAGCGACCAAGCACACGACTTCGGAGGCCACTCTCAGTAGTCCCCGATCGTCCAGCCCCGTACGGCAGTTGTACTGCAACGGGCGTAGACGTCAGTGGACGCCGGGCGACGCCCTACCGACCTTGACCTGTACCGGAAGACGTCCGTGGACGGCGGTAGACGGTTCTCCCAGAGCTACGGATCAGAAGGTTGGGGGTTCGAGTCCCTCCGAGCGCACCCTGTTTAACCTGCACGTTTGCATCATCCTCTCCTTGTGGATCATCCCCGATACCCTCGGGTGTGCCCGAGGTGTGCCCGGCCCGTACGGGCGGGGTCCGGGGCACTAGGCGCGCCGCCGCTTCGGCGGCGGCGCGGGCGAGTTCCGGCAGGACCGACGTGTAGATATCGGCGGTCAGCGCGTGCGAGGAATGCCCCAGCATCTCCTGCACGACCTTGAGGTCGACGCCCGCCCCGAGCGCGAGGGTCGCGGCGCCGTGACGCAGGTCGTGGAACCGGATCGGGGGTAGACCGTGGGCCGCGATCAGGTCAGTGAACCGGTGGGTGACCTCGGCGGGATGGAGCGGGGTGCCTCCCGGACGGGTGAAGACCAGACCGGTCTCGACCCAGGCCGAGCCGTACCGCGACCGTTCCGCGTCCTGACCTTCGCGGTGGCTGCGCAGGACCGCGACCGTCTCGGCATCGAGGGCCACCTGCCGCTTACTCGCCTCGCTTTTGGGTTGCGTCATCTGCGTCCCCCAGCCCAGCAGGACGATCTGCCATTGCACCTGCGCCGTCGCGCCCTCCAGGTCCACCTCGGTCCAGTGCAGGCCGCACAGTTCACCCCGGCGCAACCCGCGGAACGCGGCCAGATGGAGCAGCGGGTACAGGCGGTCGTGGGCGACCGCGTCGAGGAACGTCCCGGTCTGCCGCGGGGTCCAGACCATGGCGGGCCCGGGACGTTCCCCCGTCCGCTGCCACCGGGCGACCCGGTCGTGCGTCCAGACCAACGGTTTGGGCGCCCGCCCGGAGGGCAGCTCGATGTCTTTCGCGGCGTTGTAGACCAAGGCCCTGGGTCGCTGAGGTCGTCGGTCAGTCCGTCAGGGCAGGGGAGGGTTTCCCACCGCGACCCCGAGCCGGGCGGAGACGGCCCAGGCGAGGCTGTCGAGCTTCGCCCGACGGTCGGTGATGCGCCGTCCGGTGATGTCGACGGCGACGCCGACCTGCTCCGTCACGACGAGGACCCGGCGGCGTCGGACGAGGTACACCTCCCCAGGCAGCTGAAGCCGGCGGTGGGGCGCCATCCGCAGACTCGCGCGCGCCGTCCGGTCGGACCACACGGTGACCAGGACACCCGCGCGCGGTCTGCCTCCCTCCCTCATCCGCGACAGGTGCGTAGCCGGGGTGGCCCCGGGGACCGACTCGATCCGGGCCCCCGGGAACAGCCGTTCCAGGTCCGCGAGCGTGACCAGATCGGCCGGCCGCGGCGGAGTACCCAGCACCCGTCGCTCGCCCGCGGCGGCCAGGACGACGGCCGACCAGCGGACCGAGCCCGGGCGCCGAACCAGACGAAGCAGGGAGTCGCGGGCCGGCGCGGGTTCGGAGAGCTGCTCCAGCGGACGGGCCCAGGTCCGGTCGGACCGGCCCTCATCGAGCGCGATCCACGGGACGCCCGCGCCGTCGTGCCCGGACCGCAGCACCGGCCCGACGACCTCCTCGTCGGTGGACGCGGGAGGCGGGTCGGCCGGAGCCTCGATCACGAGCAGGCGGGGAACGTCGCCGTGCGCGGACCACGCCATCGTCGGCGGCAGATCCTGGAGGGTGAACGGCGTGACGGCCCGCGGGGCAAGGCCCATCGCGGCCGCATAGGCCAGCCGCGCGCCCAAGCGGCCGGCCTCGGCCGGGGTCGCCGCGTGCAGTTCCGGATCGGCGCGGAGATCGTCTTCCACCTGCCGCCAGGACTCTTCCCGACGCCGGGTGTCCTCGTTGCTCACCCGGGAGTGCAACGGGAACAACACGGCCAGGGCAATGAGCACGACCCAGACGAAGGTGAAGAACCAGGCTTCGAACGCGCTGTTGATCGTGTAGTCGGTGGCCTCGCTGGGCCTGGTCCAGCGTTGCGCTGACCACAGGCCGCCCAGGATCGCGATCGACAGGCTGAGTGCGAGACCGGCCAGCGTGAGGCGGCGCAGCCGCCGTCTGTACGGCGGGCGATGGCGTTCGGCGCTGCGCACGGCGTCCTTGACGACCGCGTCCCGCCACCGCGCGGTGGTCGGCTCCATCTCGACGAACAGCGCCTCGGGCGGCAACGGTCCGGCCGCCGTCCGTCGGGCCACCGCGTCCAGCACCGCCTGCTCGTGCGGCCTCAGCGCGCTGTCGGCCGGCTGTCCCGTCCACCGGACGAGGGCATCGAAGCCGTGACGGGCCCCGCTGGGGCCAGCCGCGATGTCGAGAAACCCTCGCGTAGCGAGGTCGAGCACCACCGTCGCGACGGCGGTCGACGCGACCGTGTCCGGAGCGATGAGAAGGGCCGCCACCAGCGGTGGCTCCGGCTCCCACCGCGGCCGCCGGGCGCGCAGACGGCGCTCGGACCGGATCGTGAAGCCCAGCGCGACGATGCCGGCCACGACCGCCAGCCATACCGCCGCGAGGGCCACGATCGTCGGTCCCATACGTCGACCATTGTCCGTGGGCGCGCTCCGCGCAATAACCGTAAATAGCAGGTATCCGGCAGCCGGCCGACTGACTCCGGCCGGGGAAATTTGTCGGTGCCGGTCGGTACGGTGCGGTCATGGATGATGTTGAGGAGCAGTTGCTGGGGCTCAAATCCGAAGCACTTGAGGCCACCGGACGACACGACGGCGAGTTCTACGACCGGTACCTGTCCGACGACGCGGTGGCGATCACCCCTTACGGGGTCTTCGGCAGGCAGGCGATCATCGCGCAGATGTCGTCCCCGGCGTCCGCGTTCGCGAGCACCGGCACCGACGACGTACGCGCGTTCGTCCTGTCGGACGCCAGCGGCGTCGTGACCTACCGCGCGCACTACCCGTCGGGGGACATGATGGTGACGACGGCTTACCGACTCGAGGACGACGGCTGGAAAGGAGTCGTGTACCAGCAGACCCCGCTGCCGGCCAACCCGACGTAGATCTGGAACCGCTGCGTCCGGTGCCGCTGGGACCGGTGCCACTGGGGCAGCACGCCGACAAACCGCCGGTCCAGCACGTCGCGGTCGGACTGGCCGTCGCCGTATTGGGGCGGGTCGTCGAACCTTCCCATGCGGACCGCCACGAGCCTCGACGCGGCGGTGATGGACGCGTTGGACCGGCTCGACCCGACCCCGGCGAGGCCCCGGTCCGCCAATCGGACAGCATCGGGAGC
>JAMFSN010000263.1 GCA_026225295.1 Frankia alni | reverse complement strand
GTCGGGGATCGGGACCCGCTCGTCGGCCCCGTGGGTCGCGGTCGCCCCGCCCCGCACGGTGAACGGGACGCCCCGTTCCGGCGCGCGGACCGCCACCGGCCCGGGGACCAGCCGGATCCGGTCGAGCAGCCCGAACCGGGCGGCGAACGCGGTCGCCGCAGTGGGAGCGCCCCCGTCCGCGTCATCGGTGGGATACACGTCGATGGCGGCGGCCCACAGTCCGCCGTCGACGAGCCCGTACAGCGCGGCCACGCCGGTCGGGCCGGCTCCGAGGACGGCGACGCGCGGAAGCTGAGGCACGAACAGCGACCCTAGTTGGTGACCTCGGCCAGCCGCCCGGAACACCGGCGTCCCGGGCGGATGACCGCCGGTCGCCGCACTACCGTGGAGCCATGAGCGTCGTAAAGATCAACGTGCTGTCCGTACCCCCCGAGATGCGCGAGACCCTGGAGAAGCGGTTCGCGGGCCGGGCCGGGATGGTCGAATCGGCCGACGGCTTCGAGTGGTTCGAACTGCTCCGGCCGCTCGACGGGACCGACAACTACCTGGTCTACACCCGCTGGCGCAGTGCCGAGGACTTCGAAGCGTGGCAGTCGTCGCAGGCCTTTTCGGCCGGCCACGCCCGCGCGGCGGCAGCGGGCGGGCCGCCGCCCACCGGCCACCCCGGGTCGGGCGCGGCCGGCGGACCGGCGGCGTCCGGGGCGGAGCTCTGGTCGTTCGAGGTGCTCCAGAGCGCCGGCTCGAAGACCTGACCGTCGGCGGGGTCAGGCCCGTCGGTGGCTGGCGTCCTCGACCTCGCCGACGAACTCCTCGACGACGTCCTCGAGCGCGATCACCCCGTCGGTGGAGCCGCTCGGTCCGACCACCCGGGCCAGGTGGCTGCCGGCCCGCTGCATCGTGCGTAGCACGACGTCCAGCGGCTCGTCCCGCCCGATCGCGGCGATCGGGCGCAGCCGCAGCCCGGGCAGGGACTGCTCCCGCTCGGCGGGGGAGAGCCCCAGGACGTCCTTCGCGTGGACGAAGCCGACGACCTCCCCGCCGGCCCGGGTCCGGTCCGAACCCGGGCCGGGCGGGCGGTCCCGATCCGCCCCGGGCCCGCCCTCGGCCAGCCGGGGGCGGACCGGGAAGCGCGAGTAGCCGGTCTCGGCGACCAGCTCCTCCAGTTCGCGGGCGGTCACCGTCCAGGGCACGGTGACGACCTCGCCGATCGGCACCATCACCGCCGCCGCGGCGCGTGACGGTAGTCCGAGCGCGCTGGTCAACAGCTCGTGCTGGGCGTCGCGCAGCAGCCCTTCGTGTCGCGACGCGGAAATCATCGAGGCCAGTTCCTCCGGCGTGTAGGCGGTGTTCAGTTCGTCGGCCGGCTCGACCCGCAGGAGTCGCAGAATCCCGTTGGCCAGGCCGTTCACGAAAGTGACGACCGGTCGGGCGGCCGTCGCGAACGCGACGAGCGGGGGACCGAGCACCAAGGCGGCGCGCTCCGGGCCGGCCAGGGCGAGGTTCTTGGGCACGATCTCGCCCAGCACCATGTGCAGCGCGGCGACGATGAGCAGCGCCACGACGAAGGCGATCGGGCGGCGCAGTCCGGACCCGATCCCGACCGCCTGGAAGAGCCCGGACAGCAGCCGGCCGACGGACGGCTCACCGACCGCGCCGAGCCCGAGCGAACAGATGGTGATCCCGAGCTGGGCGGCGGCCAGCATGGGCGACAGGTGGGCGATCGCGGTGACCACGGTGCGGGCCCGCCGGTCGCCCTCGGCCGCGGCCGGCTCCAACCGGTCGCGCCGGGCCGAGATGAGCGCGAACTCGGCGCCGACGAAGAACGCGTTGCCCCCGATGAGCAACGCCGCCGCCAGCAGCCAGACGACGGTCACGGCCGGTCCCGGTCGGTCGAACCGGTCCCGGGCCGGTCCCGTCCGGCGCGTGCCGGTCCCGCGGCCGGCGGCCCGGCCGGCTCCGGGGTGATGACGACCCGGTCGACCCGGTGCCGGTCCAGGGCCGCGACGGTCAGCCGGTACCCGCCCACCGCGACCGCGTCGCCGACGACGGCGAGCCGCCCGAGCTGTTGCAGCACCAGTCCGGCCAGCGTTTCGTACGGGCCGGTCGGAAGCCGGACCCCGGTCGCCTCGGCGACCTCGTCCAGCCGGAGCAGCCCGGACGCGCTCCAGCCGCCCGCCGGGCGCGCGACGACGTCCTGCGGCCCGGCCTGGTCGTACTCGTCGTCGACCTGCCCGACCAGCTCCTCCACGAGGTCCTCGAGGGTGGTCACCCCGGCCGTGCCGCCGTATTCGTCGATCACGACCGCCATCTGGAGGCCCCGGTCGCGAAGCCGGGCGAGCAGCGCGTCGCAGGCGAGCGAACTGGGCACGACCACCGCCTCGGTCATCAGCCCGGCCACCGGGGTGGTCGGGCGCAGGCGGGGCGGGACGCCGAACGCGTCCTTCACATGCACGACCCCCACGACGTCGTCCAGGTCGTCGCCGACGCCCACCCCGGGCTCGAAGCCGGGTTCGGCCCGCAGCACCGGGAACCGGGAGTGCCCGCTGGCCGCGGCGGTGTCGAGCAGCTCGGCGGCGGACCGGTTCGCGGCGAGCGCCACGACCCGCACCCGGGGGGTCATCACGTCCTCGGCGGTGCGTCCGCCGAACCGCAGCGAGCGCCCCAGCAGCGTGGCCGTCGTGACCGGCAACGTGCCCTGCTCAGCGGAGGACCGGACGATGGAGCCGAGTTCGGTCACCGACCGGGCGGACCGAAGCTCGTCGGTCGGCTCGGCGCCCAGCGCCCGCACGAGTCGGTTGGCCACGCCGTTCAGGAGCAGGATGACCGGCCGGAACCCGGCCGAGAAGACCAGTTGCGGGCCGGCCACGGCCCGGGCCACCGACATCGGGGTCGACACCGCCCAGTTCTTGGGCACCAGCTCGCCGATGACCATCTGCGTGATGGTGGCGATGGCCAGCGCCAGCACCACGGCGACCGCCTCGGCGACGGCGTGCGGCACGTGGACGGTGGTCAGGAGCGGACGCAGGAGGCGGGCGATCGACGGTTCGGCTATGTAGCCGACGACCAGCGACGTGACGGTGATCCCCAGTTGCGCGCTGGAGAGCTGGAACGACAGCGAACGGACGGCGGCCCGCACCCGCCCCGCGCCCCGCTCGCCGGCGGCGACGGACGCGTCCACCTGGATGGGTTCGACCGCCACGAGGGCGAATTCCGCGGCGACGAACAAGCCGTTGGCCACGATCAGCAGCAGGACGACCCCGACTCCGACGAGAGCTATGATCACGCTGCGTCACGATCCGTACGGAACGGAGCCGGGTTGTTCATCGCCTCATGTTCACAGATCCGCGGACCGGGCCGCGGCCACGGCCCGCGCGCCCGGGTGCCGATTCGCCCCGGTCGGTGGTGGGCCCGGCGCGCCGGGCGAGCGACACGCCCGGCGGTGGCTGCCCGCCCCTGGCGGTCCGTCGGAATGTCACCATCACACAGAGTGATAACGGTCGCTCTTGTGGGTTTTTGCCGGGTGCGTGATGGCGCTCCGCACAAAAACGGCCGCCCGGTGTTGTGACTGTGGGGTAACCCTTGGGACACTGACCCCCGTGGCCCGAGTACTCGCCGTTGCCAACCAGAAGGGCGGCGTCGCCAAGACGACGACCGTCTCCAGTTTGGGTGCGGCGTTGTCCGAGTTGGGTCGCCGCGTGCTGCTCATCGATCTCGATCCGCAGGCCTGCCTGACGTTTTCCCTGGGGCTGGACCCGGATTCGGTCGAGCTGTCGGTCCACGACGTCCTGCTCGGCCGGCTCAGTTCGGGGGTTGCGGTCCGACCGACCGCGGACGGCCCCGATCTGATCCCGGCCACGATCGAACTGGCCGGCTGCGAGGGCGTGCTGATGTCCCGGACGGGGCGGGAGCACGCGCTGCGCCTCGCGCTGGTCGACCTGCAGGAGGACTACGACTTCGTGCTGGTCGACTGCCCGCCGTCCCTCGGTGTGCTGACCATCAACGGTCTGACCGCGGCCCACGAGGTGATCGTCCCGTTCCAGTGCGAGACGTTGTCCCACCGGGGCGTCGGGCAGTTGCTCGACACCGTCCACGATGTCCAGCGCCTCACCAATCGGGAGCTGCGGGTGCGAGGGGTGCTCCCGACCCTGTTCGACGGCCGGACCGCGCACGCCCACGCGGTGCTGGCCGACGTCGCCGGTCGGTACGCGCTGCCGGTTCTGCACCCGGCGATCGCCAAGTCGGTGCGCTTCGCCGAGGCGCCGGGGGCGGGGCGTTCCATCCTGGCCACAGCCCGTCGGTCCAAGGGCGCGGATGCCTACCGGGCCCACGCCCGGGTCATTGCCGACGTCGCCGAGCCCCGACCCGCCGAGCCCCGACCCGGCCCGGCCCGGTCGGCCGAGCGTCGGCCGCCGGATCCCCGGTCGGCGCCGGCCCGGTCGGTCGGTCGGACCTCGGCGCCGGTGCGTCAGCGTCAGGCCGGTCCCGACCGGCTGGAGGTCTAGCCCGGTGTCGCGCGTGGCTCGACCTCGGTACGAGCCGGGCCCCGGGTTCTCCCCCGACGGCCCCGAGCTCTCGACCCTCCGCATCCCGACCCGCGGGTCGACCAGGAAGGGACGCTGATCGCGGTGAGCGCGAACCGGGCCACGGTGGGACTGGACCGCCTGAGAACCCGCAGTCCCAATGCGGCGGCGCCGCCCAGCCGGCCGAGCGTCGCGTTGATCGGTCAGGACGCCGATGGCAAACGGGCGCTCTACAGCGGCACCTTCGACGCGCGGGTCGGGCCGGGGGTCACGGTCGACTGCTCACGTTGCGGGCGGAGCTCGCCGTTGTCGGTGCGGGACGCCGCCCGGACGCTGCTGCCCAGCCTGCACCTGCCGGTGCTGCGACCGACCTATCCGTCCTTCGTGCGCTGCCCGGCCTGTCGGCACGGCAGCTGGGTCCGCTTCCGGCTGCGGGCCCGAACGGTCCACGCGTCGGGTCAGTCCGGGGCGACCGCCCGTCCGGCCCGGTCGGTCCCGACCGCCGGGGCGTCGACCGGGTCTACGGGGCCACGATCCGGTGCTGCCGAACGTCGGTGAGCACCCCGCGGCCCCCGTTACCACCGCCGGGTTCGGTCCGGGCGGTCAGGTAGGTGCCCGCCGGCTGGCGTCGCCGGTCGGTCGGGGAGCCCGGATTGAGCAGGCGCGGGCCACCCGGTCCCGCGGAACTGTCCCACGGGATGTGCGAGTGGCCGAACACGACAACGTCGGCGTCGGCGAACGCGCCCGCCATCCGCTTGCCGCGCCCGGCGGCCGGACCGGTTTCGTGGACGACGGCGAGCCGGACCCCGTCCAGGTCGGCGTGGGCCACCTCGGGCAACCGGGCCCGTAGGTCGTCCCCGTCGTTGTTGCCCCAGACACCGATCAGCCGACCGCCGTGCGCCGCCGTCCGGGCCTCCAGGCGGATCAGGAGATCGAGGCTCACCCAGTCACCGGCGTGCACGACGACGTCGGCCTCGTCCACGGCCGTCCACAGCGACGCGGGCAGGTCTCGACCCCGGCGCGGCAGGTGGGTGTCGGACATGAGGACCAGCCGCATGCCCAGCACCGTACGCCCGACCCGACCCGACCCGCGAACCAGCACCCGGGCCCGGGTGGGCCGGTCAGCCGGTGAGGTCGGCGATGGCCACGATCTGCTCCGGGCGCAGCCGGACCAGCAGCTCGCCCGGAACGCCGTTACGCCGGCCGAAGTCCTCGGCCCGTTCGGCGCCCATGTAGCGGCCGCCGATGACCGTCGCCCAGCGCCGCAGCTCCACCGGCTCCTCGGACAAGGTCACCGGGCCGGTGATCGAGACGAACGCGAAGGGGGGCGTCTCATCGTCGACGCACACACTGGCCCGGCCCTCGCGCCGCAGGTTGCGGCCCTTCACGGTGTCAGCGCCGGTGTTGAAGACGAGGTCGTCGCCGTCCAGGACGAACCAGACCGGCGCGACGTGCGGGCCACCGTCCGCGCGCACGGTGGCGAGCTTGGCGGTCCGGGTGCCGGCGGACAGGAAGGCCCGCCATTCATCGTGGTTCATCGTTGGCATGGGACCACCCTCTCCCGCGCCGACCGGTGCGGCCAGCGCGGAGGAGGGGTCCGCGGCGAACGATGGATCAGGCGGACTCGGCCCGCGACTCGTCGGCGAGGTCCGCGCCGCTGGCGGAACCGTCGGCGACGAACTCACCGTCAGCGGATGTGGTGCCGGCCGCCGTGCCCCGTCCCCGGCCGCGTCCGCCCCGCCGGCGGCGACGGCGACGAGGTGCGTCGTCGGGGTCGGCGGCGGGGTTCGAGCCCGGCTCGCTCGCGGCGACCGGGGCGACCGGCGCGGTGAACTGGGCCGCCGGAACGTCAGCGGTGGTCGGGACCGAGGTCGCGGCGGTAGCGACCGTCGGCTGAACCTCGGCGGTGGTCGGCGCGTCGCCGTCCGGCGTCGGTTCGGTGGTCGGGCCGTCGGCGCCGACGGCCGACAGCGCCGCTCCCGCGCCCCGGGTCCGCTGGCGGGACCGGGACGACGAGCGGGCCGGGCGTTCCCGGGGCGCGGAGCGTTCCGCGGGCGCCTCGGCGGCGGACGGGGCGCGGCGCTTGGTGCGGCGGCCCGTCTCCCCGATGTCCTCGACCTCTTCCGCGTCGATGCCGGCCCGGGTCCGGGCCGCGCGGGGCAGCATGCTGCTGGCCGTCTCCGGGATGCCCAACGCCGCGTACAGGTGCGGCGAGGTCGAATACGTCTCCGGCGGGTCCGGGAAGGGGAGCTTCAACGCCTGGTTGACGAGCGACCAGCGGGTCAGGTCGTCCCAGTCGACGAACGTGACGGCGACGCCGCTCTCGCCGGCCCGGCCGGTCCGGCCGATGCGGTGCAGGTAGACCTTTTCGTCCTCGGGGCACTGGTAGTTCACGACGTGGGTCACGCCGCTGACGTCGATGCCCCGGGCGGCGACGTCGGTCGCGACCAGGAAGTCGATCTTGCCGGCCCGGAAGGCCCGCAGCGCCTGCTCGCGCTGGCCCTGACCGAGGTCACCGTGCACCGCGGCGGCGGCGAAGCCCCGTCGGACCAGATCCTCCGCGACCTTGTCGGCGGTGCGCTTGGTCCGGGCGAACACGATCGACAGTCCCCGACCCGACGCCTGCAGGATGCGGGCCAGCATCTCGGCCTTGTCCATGGCGTGGGCGCGGAAGACGTGCTGACTGGTGGCCGGCACGGTGCGGCCCTCGTCGGGCTGCTCGGCGGTGACGTGCACCGGGCGGTTCATGAACCGTCGGGCCAGCGCGACGACCGGGCCGGGCATGGTCGCCGAGAACAGCATCGTCTGGCGGGACCGCGGCAACTGGTCGACGATCCGCTCGACATCGGGCAGGAAGCCCAGGTCGAGCATCTCGTCCGCTTCGTCGAGGACCAGCATGCGGACCGCCGACAGGTTGAGCAGCCGCTGGCGGGCCAGGTCGAGCAGCCGCCCGGGCGTGCCGACCACGATCTCGACGCCGGCCTTCAGCGCGTTGACCTGGGGTTCGTAGGCCCGGCCGCCATAGACGGCCAGGGTCCGGACCCCGCGGGTCGAGCCGGCCCGGGTCAGGTCGCCGGTCACCTGCACACACAGTTCGCGGGTCGGCACGACGATGAGCGCCTGCGGGTGACCGTCGGACCCGTCGGCCGGCGCGGTGATCTTTTCGAGCAGGGGGATGCCGAAGGCGAGGGTCTTGCCGGTACCGGTCCGGGCCTGGCCGATGAGGTCGGCGCCCGACAACGCGAGCGGGAGCGTGAGCTCCTGGATCGGAAAGGCGGTCACGATGCCCTGGGCGAGCAGGGCCGCCACCGTTTCGGCGCGGACCCCCAGCGAGGCGAAATCACTCGCGGTGAGCGGAACCGTCTCCGGCGCTTCGGCCTCGGGGAGGATGGTTCCGGTAACGGCCGGGATGGATTCGATCCCGTCCGGTTGGTTATTTTCCGTGTCGGAGGTGTGAGTTGTCGTAGTCAGCGGATTGCTCCTGGTCTGCCGTGAGCGACATCCAGAGCCGGAGCCGCTCGCTTCGTCCGGTGGCGCCAGCGACCCTGCGCGGGGCGACGCCTACCCGATTCGGGGCTCCCACGTGGGACCCGTCTTCACACAGTAACCTGCGATCGACCGGATGTGTTCCTGAACGCCGATGAAACCGGGTTTCGAACCGCTTTCCCGGGTCCGGGTTTTCCGAGGTCGCGGCGGCGCGGCGCGGGTCACGCGGTGATCGGGGGCCGGGGGTGGCGTCTGATGGCCTAATGTTCGATCCCGTGGATGACCAGGACGCCGACCCGGCCCGCGCCGCTGACCCGGAGCCCGGGCCCGAGGCGGTCGAAGGTTCCAGTCCGGACGAGGCCGTTGACGAGGCCGTTGACGAGGCGATCGTCGAACTGCTGGGTCTGCTCGGCTACGGCGAGCTGACCGCCTTCGAGCGGCTGGCCACCGACGCCCGGATGGCCCCGACGCTCGCCGACAAGATGGCGCTGGCCAGCATGGCGGCCGCGGAGTTCGCCCATTTCCAGGTCGCCCGGGATCACCTGGCCGCCCTCGGGGTCGACCCGGAGCAGGCGATGGCGCCGTTCGTGGGCGTCCTGAACCGGTTTCACAACCTCACCGCGCCGGCCGACTGGCTGGAAAGCCTGGTCAAGGCGTACGTGGGTGACGGGATGACGTCGGATTTCTACCGCGAGATCGCGACCGTGCTCGAGCCCGACACCCGCGAGATCATCTACGAGGTGCTCGGCGACACCGGCCACGCGGCGTTCGCGGTGGACCGGGTGCGGGCGGCCATCGAGGCGGACGCCACGGTCGCCGGCCGGCTCGCGCTGTGGGGGCGGCGGTTGATGGGGGAGGCGCTCACGCAGGCCCAGCGGGTCGCTCTCGACCACGAACCGCTGGCCCGGCTCCTGTCGAACATGGGCGACCTGACCGAACTCGCGAAGATGTTCAACCGGATCACCCGGGCCCACGCCGAGCGCATGGCGGCGCTCGGCCTGTCGACCTGATCCCGCCCAGACCGGGCCACCGACCGGCGGCGGCCCAGACGCGGGCCGGCCGTCGGCGCCCTCGAGCGGGCCGCCCGGCCGGAAGGCCCGCTGGAGCGGGTCCGCCGGGCCGGGCGACCTTCCGGGCGGCCGGACCGCCGTGCTTACCGGGCTCCCGGGATCAGAGCGCCCCGAAACCGACCCGCCGCGACTCGGCTTCCGCGATCTCGATGTAGGCGATCTTGGCAATCGGGACGACGACCCGCCGACCCTTTTCGTCGACGAGGGTCAGGAGCCCGAGGTCGGACTTGATCGCCTCGGCGACCGCGGTTTCGACCTGCTCCGGCGACTGAGTGCTCTCCAGGACAAGTTCACGCGGGACTTGCTGGATGCCGATCTTGACTTCCACGCCGGGGGACCTCCGCCTTTATCCGGACGCCGGGGTGGGTACGGCGGGCGAACCTGACCTGATCCGCGCCGTCCCCGGGTCGCCCCAACCCTACGGTCTGCGGGCCCCCGGTGACCGGACCGTCGGTCAGGCGCTGACTTCCGGCCGGTCGCCCGGGACGGACGGCTGGCCCGGGTCGGCCGGCGCCGTCGAACGGTCGGTGGTCAGATCGCGCGCCGCCCGCTCGGCGGCCGCGGCCCCGAACGTCGTCGGGGCGCCGGGGGCGAAGCCGCCCGGGGCTTCCCGCAGCGGCGAGCCGGCGATCCCGCGCCAGGCCAGCTCGACCAGGAGGTCGATCGCGCGCTGCTTTTCCATCGGGTCGCGGGGCAACCGGTCGCCCGGGCGGCCGGCCGGTGAGCCGGGCGCCGTGGCCTGGGCGACCAGCCACCAGCGGGCCCCGGTCTCGGCCAGGCCGATCATGCCCACCGACAGCAGCTCGGCCTCGCGTTCGGACAGCGCGGTGTCTTCCGCGATGGTCGCCGAGATGGCGCTCACGCAGGAGGAGAAACTCTGCTCGATCCGTTCCCGGACCGCCGGCTCGCTGCGCAGATCCGATTCGAACACCAGTTGGTAGGCCCCGGTCGGGTCGTCCACGAAGTCGAAGTAGGCGCCGATCGAGCGCGCGATCCGCAGGTGGTTGTCGGTCGTCGAAGCGAGCGCGGCGTGGACCCGGGTCACGAGCTGGCCGGCATGCTCGTCGAGCAGGGCCAGGTAGAGCTCCAGCTTGCCGGGAAAGTGCTGGTAGAGCACGGGCTTACTGACTCCGGCGCGTTCCGCGATCTCGTCCATCGCCGCCGCGTGGTAACCCTGGGCCACGAAGACCTCACGGGCGGCCCCGAGCAGCTGTCGTCGCCGGGCGTGCCGGGGCAGGCGCGTCGTCCGTCCTGTGCGGGGGGGATACGGGGAGGGTTCCGCGGCCACCGACCCACACCTCCTCATGTGTGCCGGGCCCGGACCCTACCGGTCCGCCGACAATCCCGGGACACGCGTTTGCCCCGGGCCCGTCGTCTTGCGCTTTTACCGGGCCCGGTCGCCTTCTACTGTTGCACATGGCCCGCAAACCGGGCCGTCGGCGAACCGTCCGCGCGGTGGCCGCCAGCGCCCGTGGGTCAGCCGGACGCCGTCGCCGCCGGCCCCGTGAACCAGCGTCCCGGCTGGTCGCCGACCCGGTGGATCCGGCCCCCGTCGGCCAGCAGTTCGAGGTGCGCGTCGGTCTCGCCGGTGGCCCCCCGGCGCATGAAGGTCGGGATGTCGGCCCACGGCCGGGACCACCGCATCCGCGCGGTCAGCTCCCAGCTGGTCGGCCCCGGCTGTTCGACCAGCAGCTTCACCATCTCCTCGAGCCGTTCATGGTGGTGCTGGGCGATCGTCCCGGCCCGGTCGGCGAGCCCCCGGAACCGGTATTCGTGCGCCGGCAGGACCTCCTCGACCACGAACTCCTCCTCCAGTCGGGCAATCCTGGCCAGCGAGTCCAGGTAGCTGGCCAGCGGCCGGGGGCCGGAGTGTGGATGCCGGGCGATGTTGGGGGTGATCCGGGGCAGGACGTGGTCGCCGGTCAGTACGACCCCGCGCCCGGCGTCGGCGAAGCACAGGTGGCCCGGTGAATGGCCGGGCGTCCAGATCGCCCGCAGATCCCAGCCGGGCAGCTCGGGCCGGTCCCCGTCCTCGAGCAGCACATCCGGGGCCGTGAAGGAGGCGTAGTGGCCGGCCATCATGGCCGCGGCGGCGGCAATCTCGGTCTCGTCGAGCGGGGGAACCCCGGACCGGCTGTGGTGCTGCTGCTCGTTGCTGATGAGCCCGGAGAACGGGACGGCGCCGGGGCTCGGAATCATCGCCGCGTCCGCCGGGTGCAGCGCGACCCATGCGCCCGAGTTCTCCCGGACCCGGCCCGCGAGGCCGAAGTGGTCGGGGTGGATGTGGGTGACCAGCACCGCCCGCACGTCGGCGATGCCGAAACCGACCTGGGTCAGACCGCCGGTCAGGGCCGTCCACGCCGCTTCCGTGTTCCACCCGGCGTCGATGATCGCCACGCCCGCTTCGCCGGCCAGCTCCAGGGCGTAGACGAGCACGTAGCGCAGCGGACTGTCCGGAATGGGCACCGGAATCGACCACAGTCCGGGTCGCACGTTCTCGACCGGCGGCATGATCGACTCGTCCCAGCACCGTTTCTGCTCAACGCCCGTGATCTCGAACACGGTTCCAGCATGTCCCGAGCCGGGGGTCAGGCGCTCGAGACGTGCGCCAGCGGCGCAAACAGGTCCCCGTCGCGCTCGACCCGGGCCAGGACGTCCGCCGGTCCGAAACTCAGGTCTTCCGGCGTGCGGCAGGCTGCGACCTCCTCCCAGCTCACCGGGGTCGAGACGCGCGGGATGGCCAGGGCCCGCAGCGAGTACACCGAGACGGTGGTCTTGGCCGGGTTGTTCTGGGACCAGTCGACCAGCACCTTGCCCGGCCGCAGGTTCCGGCGCATGTTCGAGACGACCAGGTCCGGATGGTCGCGGGCCAGGCGTTCGGCCGTCTCGCGCATCGATTCCCGGGTCTGCTCGGCGGTCCGGCCGTCGGTGACCGGTCCGTAGACCTGCATGCCTTTCGACCCGCTGGTCTTCGCGTAGAGCGGTCCGTCGATCTCCTTGCGCAGCAGGCCGGCCACCGCGGCGCACTCGACGATGGTGGCCGGGGGACCGGGGTCGAGGTCGGCGACCAGCAGGTCGGGGTGGGCCTGGGCGGCCTGGCCGCCGGTCCCGGTGACCCGCCACATCGGGGTGTGCAGTTCCAGCGCGGCCAGATTGGCCACCCACATGAGGGTCGGCAGGTCGTCGACGAGCAGGTAGTCGAGGGTGTCCCGGTTCTTGGTCGACCCCGGCGAGGGCAGGGTCGCGGTCCGGGTCCAGTCGGGCCGGTGGGACGGGGCGTTCTTCATGTAGAACATCGACGAGCCGACGCCGTCCGGATAGCGCTTGACGGTCAGCGGCCGGTCGACCAGGTGCGGCAGCAGCACCGGGGCGATGCGCGCGTAGTAGTCGAGCACCGCCGCCTTGGTGAACCCGGACTCCGGGTAGAGGACCTTCGGAAGATTGGACAGGGTCAGCGAGCGTCCCTCGATCTCGACCGTCTCGCGCTTCGCGGGGCTCATCCGTCGGCCTCCTGATCGGTCGGACCGCCGGCGGTCGGGCCGTGATCGGTCGGGCCGTTGTCGGTCGCGCCCGCCGGGATCTGGGCGTTCCCGGTGTCCTCGCGGGCAATCGCGCCGGCGTCGAGGTCATTGCGCAGGCCCTTGAAGGACGGGTGCCGCAGCCGCCCGTCGGCGGTCCACGCGGTGTAGTCGACGTCGGCGACCAGCTCCGGCCGGACCCAGACCGCGGAGCGGGCGTATTCGCGCGGCACCTCGACGAACGGCGAAGCCGGGGTCCGTCGGGCGTCGAGCTCGGCCAGCAGGTGGGCGAGCGTCGCGTCGGTGAACCCGGTGCCGACCTGGCCGGCGTAGCGCAGGCGGCCGGCCGGGTCGTCGAGGTCCGGCAGGCCCAGGAGCAGGGCGCCGATCGTGCCGGCGCGCCGTCCTTCGCCAGGCTCCCAGCCGCCGATGACCACCGACTGGCGCCGGATGTTCTTCACCTTCACCCAGTCGCTCGAGCGGTGGCCGGGCCGGTAGGGGGAGGTGCGCCGCTTGGCGACCAGCCCCTCCAAACCGGCCTGCCGGCTGGCCGTGAGCACGGCGTCACCATCCGCGTCGAAGGCGGCCGGGACGTTGAGCCCGGGCAGTCCTTCGAGCAGGGTGCGCCGCTGGGTATAGGTCAGCCCGGTCGTGTCGTGCCCGTCGAGGTGCAGCAGATCGAAGACGACGTAGCTGACCGGGATCTGCCCGGCCAGGCGGCGGGCCGCGGCCGCCTCGGTCACGTGCAGCCGGTGGGCGAGCAGGCCGAAGTCCGGTTTGCCGTCCGGGCCGAACGCGACGACCTCGCCGTCCAGCACGACCTCGGTCGAGCCGAGCGCGAGACCCACCGCCCGCAGCTCGGGGTAGGCGACGGTGACGTCGCGGCCCGACCGCCCCAGCGCGCGCACCCGACCTCCGGCGACGAAGGACAGGATCCGCACGCCGTCCCACTTCACCTCGTAGGCCCACCGCCCGGCGTCGGTCGGCAGGCGGCCGGTCACGGCCAGCATCGGCTCGAGCCGCTCGGGCGGGGGCTGCCGGTCGGGGTCGGTCGGCGGGTCCATCCGCCGCATGATCCAGTCCTCGCCGCGCGTCCGGATCAGCACGTACCGGCCCTGCACCCGCTGCCCGGCCAGCACGATCTTGACCTCGCGGTCGGTCCATTTCTCCAGCGTGTAGGTCCCGTGGTCCCACACCGAGACCGAGCCGGCGCCGTACTGGCCGGTCCCGATCGCCCCCTCGAACGTCCCGTAGCCGAGCGGATGGTCCTCGACGTGGTGGGCCAGCCGCTTGCGGGCCGGGTCGGGCGGAATGCCCTTCGGGACCGCCCACGACACCAGCACTCCGTCCCGCTCCAGGCGGAAATCCCAGTGCAGCGCCCGGGCGTGGTGTTCCTGGACGACGAACCGCTCACCCCGACCGTCCTGGTCGTTGCCGGTGTGGTCGGTCTCGACGGGGTCGTGATTACCCTCGGTTACCGTTGGTTCGGGGTCGGCGGCCGGCCGGCGGCCCGGTTCCGCGGTTGGTCCGGTCGCCGCGGTGCCCACGCCCGGTTCCGGGGTACGACCTGGATGGCGTTTCGCGCGATAGGTCGCAAGAGGGAGGTTCGGGCCGGTCGGCGGACGGGGTCCTTTCGGGCCGTTCGAACCTTCGGTGTCCATTGTCCTCCCTTACCCCCGCCCGGTGAGACACCATTGATGTAACGCGACGTGAGGGTGGTACGCATGCGGTCGGTCTGGAAGGGCGCGGTGTCGTTCGGGCTCGTGTCGATCCCGGTGAAGCTCTACTCCGCGACGGAGGAACGCAACATCGCGTTCCACCAGGTCCGCCGATCCGACGGCTCCCGCGTCAAGTACCAGCGGGTGGCCGCGGCGGACGGCGAGGAGGTGCCGTACTCGGAGATCGCCAAGGGCTACGAGCTGCCGTCCGGCGAGACGGTCGTGCTCGAGGACAGTGACTTCGCGAACCTGCCCCTGCCGACGTCGAAGACGATCGACGTGCTGGAGTTCGTACCGCTTGAGCAGGTCGACCCGATCTACTTCAACAAGAGCTACTACCTGGAGCCGGACAAGACCGGGGCCAAGCCCTACGTCCTGCTGCGCGACGCGTTGGAGCGGTCCGGGAAGATCGCGATCATCAAGGTCGCGCTGCGGCAGCGGGAGCAGCTCGGCACCCTGCGGGTCCGCGACGGCGTGTTCGTGCTGGAGACCATGCTGTGGCCGGACGAGGTGCGCGAACCCGACTTCGCGTTCCTGGACGACGACGTGCCGGTGCGGGCCCAGGAACTGCGGATGGCCGAGTCGCTCATCGAGACCCTGTCCGGGGATTTCGACCCGTCGCGCTTCCGGGACGACTACCGGGAGGCGCTGGAAGCAGTCATCGAGGCCAAGATCGAGGGTCGGGACGTGGTGACGCCGCCCAGCGCGGAGCCGGCCGAAGCCAGCGTGTCGGACCTGATGAGCATCCTCGCGGCCAGCGTCGAGGCGGCCCGCAAGGGCAGGGCCGGCGGTTCGGGAGCTGGTTCTGAGGCGGGTTCGGGTTCGGGTTCGGGGGCCGGGGGCGACTCGGAGAAGGCTGCTCCGGCGGCGAAGTCCGGGTCCGGGAAGGCCGCGTCGAGCCGGTCCGGCTCGGCCGGGGCCCGGGCGTCGAAGTCCGCTTCGGCCCGGACCGGTGCGGCGGCGAAGTCGGCTTCCGACCCGGGCGCGGGCAAAGCGGACAAGAGCGACTCCGGCTCGACCGGGTCCCGTCGGGCCACCGGCGCGAAGAAGCCCAAGCCGGCCGGCGGCTCCGCGAGCGGTTCGTCGGGCGCGGGCGCGGCTGCCGGTGCGAAGCGGCCCCGGGCCACGTCCAGCCGGTCCCGTTCCGAGCGCAACGCCAGCTGACCGGGCCTTGGGGCGGGAGACCGGTCGGGTCGGTACCCGGGAAGCGACGGTTCGCTGGTGCTGCCGATCCGGACGGGAACAGCGGGCCGCCGTCGACGCTTGATTTCCGATGCAGAGCCACCCGGGTCTGCCACGATGGTGTGGCGACAACGAAGAGTGGCGACGTACGAGCTGAATCATGAGGAGCGCAGCGTGTCCCTGCCGCCGCTGGTCGAGCCGGCCGCCGAACTGTCCGTTGACGAGGTGCGCCGGTACTCCCGGCACCTGATCATCCCGGACGTCGCCATGGACGGGCAGAAGCGCCTCAAGCAGGCCCGGGTGCTGGCCGTCGGCGCCGGTGGGCTCGGGTCGCCGACCCTGATGTACCTGGCCGCGGCGGGCGTCGGGACCCTGGGGGTCGTCGACTTCGACGTGGTCGACGAGTCGAACCTGCAGCGGCAGGTCATCCACGGCCAGTCCGACATCGGCCGGCCGAAGGCCGAGTCGGCCCGCGACTCGATCCGCGAGATCAACCCGCTGGTCACCGTGATCCTGCACGAGGACCGGCTCGACTCCTCGAACGTGATGGAGATTTTCGCCGACTACGACCTGATCGTGGACGGCACCGACAACTTTGCCACCCGCTACCTGGTCAACGACGCCTGCGTGCTGCTCGGCAAGCCGTACGTGTGGGGCTCGATCTACCGGTTCGACGGTCAGGCCAGCGTGTTCTGGGCCGAGTACGGCCCCTGCTACCGCTGCCTCTACCCCGAGCCGCCGCCGCCCGGAATGGTCCCGTCGTGCGCCGAGGGCGGCGTGCTGGGTGTCCTGTGCGCGTCCATCGGTTCGATCCAGACCACCGAGGCCATCAAGCTGCTGACCGGCATCGGCGACCCGCTGGTCGGGCGGCTCATGGTCTACGACGCGCTGGAGATGAGCTACCGGGCGATCAGGGTCCGCAAGGACCCGGAGTGCCCGATCTGCGGCAAGAACCCGTCGATCACCGAGCTCATCGACTACGAGGCGTTTTGCGGCGTGGTCTCCGACGAGGCCCAGCAGGCGGCGGCCGGATCGACGATCACCGCCGCCGAGCTGTCCGGGATGCTGTCCGCCGGCGACCCGATCGAGCTGGTCGACGTGCGCGAGCCGGCCGAGTGGGAAATCGTCCGGATCCCGGGCGCCCGCCTCATCCCCAAGGGTGACCTGCCGGCCCACCTGTCCGAGTTGCCCCAGGACCGCAAGATCGTCCTGTACTGCAAGTCGGGCGTCCGCTCGGCGGAGGCGCTCGCCACCCTCAAGGGGGCGGGTTTCGCGTCCGCCGTGCACGTGCAGGGCGGGGTCACGGCCTGGGCGACCCAGGTCGACAAGACCCTGCCGATCTACTGAGCGGGCCGTTCGTGGACACCCGGCCGCGCGCCGGCCGGTCCGGCCCGCCGGCCTCGTTGTCGGCGGGCCTGGCCACCCGGATTCACGTCGGCGGCCAGCCGACCCCGTACGCGTTCGCGGTCCTCGAGGCGGTGACGAAGATCCCGCCCGGTGCGGTGATGACCTACGGGGACGTCGCCGAATACGTCGGGTCGGGCACCGGCCGGCACGTCGGGGCGGTGCTGTCGCGGTTCGGGCACGAGGACTTCGGGTCCGGCGACGTTCCCTGGCACCGGGTGATCCGGTCCAACGGGGAACCGAACCCGAGTTCGCCGGGCGAGGCGATCCGTCGGCTGGTCGCCGACGCCACCCCCCTGCGGCCGGGTGGCGAACGGGTCGACCTGGCCGTCGCCCGCTGGGACGGCCAGGACTGACTCCGGTTCGGGACTGACTCCGGTTCGGGATTGACCCAGGTCCGGGACTGTGATCGGCGGTCTCAGCGGGCGCTGTAGCCGCCGTCGGCGAGGTGGCAGCTGCCGGTGATGAGGGATGCGTCGTCGGAAAGCAGGAACAGGACCACCTGAGCGACCTCGGCCGGTCGGCCGAACCGCTGGTTGGGCGCCGCGATGGCCAGCCCCCGCGGGCGTTTGCCGTTCTCGCCGGCCATGAAATCGGTGTCGACGAAGCCCGGCGCGACCGCGTTGACGCGGACGCTCTGGGTCGCGTAGTCCAGCGCCGCGACCTTGGTCAGCCCGATGACGCCGTGCTTGGCGGCGACGTAGGCGGGGTTCTTGACCGCTCCGACCACTCCGAGCACGGACGCCATGTTCACGATCGCGCCGCCGCCGACGTCGAGCATCGCCGGGATCTCGGCCCGCATGCTGTAAAAAACCCCGCTGAGGTTCACGTCGATGATCCGCTGCCACCGGTCGGTCGGGTACTGGCCGGTCGGGGCGCCCGGCAGGGTGATCCCGGCGTTGTTGACCGCGAGATCGAGCCGACCGTAGGCGGAGACGGCCGTGGCCACCGCGTGATCGAGCGAAGCCGGGTCGGTCACGTCGACCCGGTCCGCGCGGGCCGTCCCACCGGCGGCGGTGATCTTGTCGGCGACCGTGCCGGCCGCCGTCGCGTCGATGTCGGTGACGAGCACCCGGGCGCCGGCTTCGGCCAGCAGCAGGGCGCAGGCGGCACCGATCCCCGCGCCGGCTCCGGTGACCAGCGCGACCCGCCCGGTGAAATCGTGGCCCATGGGCGGTTAATCTCCCACGGTCCGTCGGCCTTGTGCGGTGTCGGGCGGGATGTCGGCACCTTCGATCCGAACGGCTGATCCGAACGGCTGATCCGACTGACCCGCGCAGGCGGCACCCTGACGGGAAGCTGTCGGTGGTGCGTGATGTGCTTTGCGCCATGACCACCGCGGCGTCCCCCTACCGGCTGGTGCGCACCGCGCCCCCGCCGGTCCGCCGGACGGTGCCGGACGGTGCCCAGCAGCGCGTGCTCGACCACGCCAAGGGGCCGTTGCTGGTCCTGGCCGGGCCGGGCACCGGCAAGACGACCACCCTGGTCGAAGCGGTCGCGCGCCGGGTCGAGGGAGGGCTGCGGCCGGACGCGGTCTGCGTGCTGACCTTCAGCCGCAAGGCGGCCCAGGAACTGCGCGAGCGGATCACGACCCGGCTCGGCGCGGCCGCCGCCGGCCCGGCGGCCTGGACGTTCCATGCCTGGTGCTACGCGCTGGTGCGGGAGTGGCAGTCGGGCGACGGGCTGACCGAGCCGGTGCGCCTGCTGTCCGGCCCGGAACAGGACGTCCGCCTGCGGGAGCTGCTCACCGGGTCCCGCGAGGACCGTTTCCCGCGGTGGCCGGCCGAGCTGTCCGCCTGCCTCACCACCCGGGGGTTCGCGGAGGAGGTCCGGGCGTTGCTGGCCCGGGCCCGCGAGGTCGGGATCGATCCCGGTGACCTGGCCGAGGTGGCCCGTCGGGAACAGCGGCCCGACTGGGCGGCGGTCGCCGACTTTTACACGCTCTACCTCGACGTGCTCGATGCTGAGGGAGCGCTCGACTATGCCGAGCTCGTGCACCGGGCGGCCTCGCTGGCCGAGCGGCCCGACGTGGCCGCGCAGCTGCGGACCCGCTACCGGGCGGTCTTCGTCGACGAGTACCAGGACACCGATCCGGCCCAGGAACGGCTGCTCGTCGCGCTGGCCGGTGGGGGCGGCGATCTGGTGGTGGTGGGCGATCCGGACCAGTCCATCTACGCCTTCCGGGGGGCGGAGGTGAGTGGGCTGCTGGATTTCCCGAGCCGCTTCCCGAAGGCGAACCGGCGCCCGGCCGACGTGGTCGCGCTCACCACGGCCCGCCGGTTCGGCCCGGCCATCACCGAGGTCAGCCGGCGGGTGGCCACCCGGATCCCGGCCCCCGGGCTGGCCGCCCGGCACCTGCGGGCGCACCGGGCGCTGGTCCCGGTGGCCGATCCGGCCGGCGGGCCGCCCGCGCGGGACGAACAGGTCGAGGTGTTGTTCTACCCGTCGATCGGCGCCGAGGCGGGGGCCATCGCTGACCTGTTGCGGCGCGAACATCTGGAACGCGGCACGCCGTGGGACCGGATGGCGGTGCTCGTGCGGTCGGGCGCCCGGTCCATCCCGCTGCTGCGCCGGTTCCTGTCGGCGGCCGGGGTGACCGTCGAGGTGGCTGGCGACGAACTTCCGCTGGCCCGGGATCCGGCCGTCGCGCCCCTGCTCGTGGCGTTGCGGTGCGCCGACCACCCGGCCCAGGAACTCGACCCCGAAACCGCCCGGCTGTTGCTGACCAGCCCGTTGGGGGGCGCGGACGCGGCCCGGCTCCGGGCGTTGGGGCGGGCGCTGCGGGCCGCTGACCGGACCGCCCGGGCGGCGGATCCGGACGCCGCCTCCCGGCTCCCGACCGCTTCCGCCGAACTGCTGCGCGAAGCGGTCGCCGACCCGACCCGGGTCCTGCTTCCGATCGAGGCCCACCTCGGTGAGCCGGCCCGGCGGGTCGGGGCGTTGCTGGCCGCGGCCGGGCGGGTGCTGCGCTCGGGGGGCGCTCCGGAGGATGCGCTGTGGGCGCTGTGGTCGGGCAGCGCGTGGCCCGACCGGCTGGAGCGCACCTCGGCGGCGGGGGGGCCGGCCGGCCGGGCCGCCGACCGGGACCTCGACGCGGTGGTCGCGCTGTTCGCGGCGATCGGTCGGGCCAGCGACCGGCGCGGCCGGGTGGCCCGGATCGGCCCCCTGCTCGACGAGCTGGAGGCCCAGCAGATTCCCGGCGACACGCTGGCCGAGCGGGCCACCCGTCCGGGGGCGGTCCGCCTCCTGACCGCCCACCGCTCCAAGGGGCTCGAGTGGGATGTCGTGGTCGTGGCCGGCGTGCAGGACGGCGTCTGGCCTGACCTGCGCCGGCGCAATTCGTTGTTGGAGTCCGAACGGCTCGACAGTCCGCGGGCGGGCGGCGTCCGCGAGCCGATGACCCGTACCGAACTGCTGGTCGACGAGCGACGCCTGTTCTACGTCGCCCTGACCCGGGCCCGCCGCCGACTGGTCGTGACGGCCGTGGAGAGCACCGACGACGACGGCGATCGGCCCAGCCGCTTCATCGACGAGATGGGCATTGAGCCGGTCCGGATCCGAGCCCGCCCGGTCCGCCCGCTGAACCTGCCGGCGCTGGTCGCGGCGCTGCGCCGGTCGGTCGTCGACCCGGCCGCCAGCCCCGCGTTCCGCCGCTCGGCGGCCACCCGGCTGGCCCGGTTGGCGGCCGAGCGCGACGACGCCGGTCGGCCGCTGGTCCGCGCCGCCCACCCCGACCGCTGGTGGGGGCTGGTCGACACGAGCGAGGGCGTGACCCCGGTCGTCGACCCGACCGCCCCCATCCCGCTGTCGGGGTCCTCGCTGTCGGGGATCGCGACCTGCCCGTTGCGGTGGTTCCTGGAACACGAGGCGCACGCCGCGCCGGCGACCAGCACCGACATGGGGTTCGGCAAGGTCGTGCACGCGCTCGCCGACGAGGTTGCCACCGGTCGGACGCCGGCCGAGGCGGCCGCCCTCGACGCGCGGCTCGACGTCGTCTGGCCGCACCTGGCCTACGAATCGCGCTGGCGGTCCGACCAGCAGCGGGACGCCGCGCGGGAGGCACTCGGCCGGTTCCTGCTCTGGCATGAGGCCGAGCGGGGCCGCCAGCTGGTGGCGACCGAGGTGCCGTTCGTGGGCGAGATCGCCGTCGGTGACCGGATTGTGAAGTTGCGGGGCTTCGTCGACCGGGTGGAGATCGACGACGACGGTCGGGTTCGGATCGTGGACTTCAAGACCGGCCGCAACAAGGCGGCCCGGATCGGCGAGCACCCCCAGCTCGGCAGCTACCAACTGGCCGTCGCGGCCGGTGCCCTCGACGAGGCGGTGCGGTCCGGTGGCGGCCCGGGCGACGCCCTGCCGGGCGGCGCCGAACTCGTCCAGCTGCGCCGCGACGCCGGCACCGACAGCGCCGGTCCGGCCGAGCCCGGCCAGCCTCCGCGGGCCCCGGAAGTGCAGGAACAGACCGCGCTGGTCTCCGGGGGCGACGAACCGAGCTGGATCGAGAATCTGCTGTCGGCGGCCGTCGACCGGATCGACCACGAGTCCTTCCCGCCGACCCCGGGTGACGCGTGCGGGCCGTGCGCGTTCCGGCGGGCCTGCCCGGCCCAGCCCGAAGGCCGCCAGGTGATCACATGACGGCCGGCGGCGCGACTGAGTCCCTGTTCGACCTGCTGCCCGGGCTCGACCCGTACGACCTGCGTGAGTTGCTCGGTGTGCCGTTCACCGACGAACAGTTGGCCGCCGCTTCGGCGCCGCTGGAACCCGGCGTGATCGTGGCCGGCGCCGGTTCGGGCAAGACGTCGGTGATGGCGGCGCGGGTCGTGTGGCTGGTGGCGACCGGTCAGGTGGCTCCGGACCGCGTCCTGGGGCTCACGTTCACCACCAAGGCGGCCGCCGAGCTGGCCGGGCGGATCCGGATGGCCCTGGACGCGGCGGGGGTGCCGGGCGGCGGCGGTGTCCGTCGGCGCCGGCCGGGCAGCGCGGGGTGGTGGACCGAGGTCGGCGGAGCCGACGACGAATCCGGCGACGAGCCCGGTGAGCCGACCGTCTCGACGTATCACGCGTTCGCGGGCCGGATCGTCACCGAGCACGCCTTGCGCCTCGGGCTCGAACCGCGCTCCCGGCTGCTGGCCGACGCCACCCGCTACCAGCTGGCCGGGCGGGTCCTGCGGGCCTACCGGGGCCGGGTCGAGGCGCTCACCGGCCCGCTGTCCGACCTGGTCGGGCGGCTGGTGGCGCTGGAAGCGGAGATGAGCGAGCACCTGGTCGGGCCGGCCGAGGTGGTGGCCTTCACCGACGACCAGATCGCGCAGCTGCGGGTCGCGATCGAGACGACCCGGGGCGAGCCGCGGACCAAGACCCTGGTCAAGGACCTCCGCAAGATGCTGGCGGTGGCCCGGCAGCGGCGCGAGCTGGTCGGCTTCGTCGACGCCTACCGGGCCGCCAAACGCGACCTGGACGCGCTCGACTTCGGCGACCAGGTCACGTTTGCGGCCCGCCTGGCCGAGACGGTGCCGCCGGTGGGGGCGGCCGAGCGGGAGCGGGCCGGCGTGGTGCTGCTCGACGAGTACCAGGACACGAGCGTCGCCCAGCGGCGGTTGCTGGCCGGCCTGTTCGGCGGTGGCCACGCCGTCACGGCGGTCGGTGACCCCTGCCAGGCGATCTACGGGTGGCGGGGGGCCTCGGTGGCCAACCTCGACGGCTTCCCCGAGCACTTCCCCCGGGCGGGCGGCGGACCGTCCGGCGTCTACCAGCTGTCGGTCAACCAACGCAGCGGCGGCCGGCTGCTCCGGCTGGCCAACGACATCGCGGCCAAGCTGCGGGCCCGCCACCGGGTCGTCGAGCTGCGCCCCCGGCCGGCGGTCGTCGACGCTGGCGACACGGTCGTCGCCCTCCATCTGACCTGGCCGGAGGAAGTGCGGTGGGTGGCCGAGCGGCTGTCCGGGATCATCGCCGCCGGCCGGACCACCGCCGGGGGCTGCGCGGTGCTGGTCCGGGCCCGGGCCGACGTGCCCGCGCTGTACGCGGCGCTGCTGGCCCGGGGAGTCCCGGTCGAGGTCGTCGGGCTGGGCGGCCTGCTGTCCCTGCCCGAGGTGGCCGACGTGGTGGCCACCCTCGAGGTGCTCGACGACCCGACGGCCAATCCGGCGACGCTCCGGCTGCTGACCGGCCCCCGGGTCCGGCTGGGGGTCCGGGACCTGGCCGCGCTCGGACGACGGGCCCGCGACCGGATCCGGGAAGGTCGCAGCCGGGTGGCCGATCTCGACACGCTCCCTGCGCCACCCGGCGCGCCCGGCCCCGACCAGCCCGGCCCCGACCAGCCCGGTTCCGGCCGGGCGGACGGGCCGGATCCGCTCGAGGAATCGGTGGCCGGCGTCGATCCATGCGACGTGACCGCGCTGGCCGACGTGCTCGACGATCCCGGCCCGGACCTGTCCGCCGAGGGCCGGGCGCGGGTCCGCGGCCTGGGCCGGGAGCTGCGCTACCTGCGGTCGCACGCCGGCGAGCCGCTGCTCGACCTGGTGCACCGCATCGTCGAGACCTCCGGGCTGGAGGTCGAGCTGGGCGCGAGCCCGGAGGCGGTCGAATCCCGGCGACGGGAGACCCTCGCGTCGTTCCTGGACGTCGCGGCCGGATTCGCCGATCTCGATGGCGAGAACTCGCTGTCGTCTTTCCTGGCCTTCCTGCGGGCCGCGGCGACCCACGAGCGGGGCCTCGACGCGTCCACCCCGTCCGGCTCCAACGCGGTCCAACTCATGACGGTGCACAAATCGAAGGGGCTGGAATGGGACGTGGTCGCCGTTCCGAACCTGACCCGGAAGGTCTTCCCGGTTACCACGGTGCGGTCGAAGTGGACGACCCGGCCGGAGGTCCTGCCGACCCCGTTGCGCGGCGACGTGGCCGAGTTGCCGGCCCTCGGTGGCCTGACCCGCGACGGGTTGGCCGCCTTCGACGATGACAGCCGGGACTACCTGGAGCGTGAGGAACGGCGCCTCGCGTACGTCGCGTTCACCCGGGCCCGGTCGGTGCTGCTGGGCAGTGGGCACTGGTGGGGCGAGACGCAGAAGGATCCGCGCGGGCCGTCGCCGTTCCTGGAGGAGCTGCGCGAGCACGCGGCCGCCGGCCGCGGCGAGGTCGAGCAGTGGGCGGCCAAGCCCGAGGAGACCCAGAATCCGGCGCTCGCGGCGGGCGTGGACCTCACCTGGCCGACCCCCTACGAACCGGCCGCGTTGGCCCGGCGCCGCGCCGCGGCGGCCGCGGTCCGTCGTCACCTGGCCGTGCTGGCCGAAGCCGACGGGGGAGCCGGTCCGGGGGACGAACGGGCCTTCGAGGATCTGTACGGCGACGGCGACGGCGACGAGCTCGAACGCGACGAGCCGCCGCCCGCCGGCGGGTTGTCTCTCGACGCACTGGCCCAGGACGATGAACCGGTCCCCGATGATGAGGCGTCCGACCGCGAACCGGCGGACGGGTTGGCCCCCGACGGCCTGCCCGTCGACGAGTTCGCCGGGATGACGCGGGACGAACGGGCCCTGCTCGCGGCCCTCGACCGGGACGCCGAACTGCTGGTCGCCGAGGCCCGGCGGGACCGGCGACCTGTGCGCGACGTCGAGCTGCCCCGCAGCCTCACCGCGTCCCAGGTGGTGCGGCTGCGGTCCGATCCGGAGGGGCTGGCCCGCGACCTCGCCCGTCCGTTGCCCCGCCGTCCGGTGGCTCAGGCCCGCCGCGGCACCCGCTTCCACAGCTGGGTCGAGCAGGTCTTCGAGCGGCGCCCGCTGCTCGATCCGGAGGACATTCCCGGGGCCGAGGAGGACCTGTTCGGCGGACTCACGTTCGATCCGGTGCCGGACGCGTGGGGGGACGTCGACCTGGAGGCGCTCAAGGAGGCGTTCCTGGCCAGCCCGTACGGCAACCGGCCGCCGGTCGCGGTCGAAGCGCCGTTCGAGCTGCTGCTCGGCGGCCGGGCGGTCCGGGGGCGGATCGACGCCGTCTACGACCTCGGCGACGGCCGGTACGAGGTGGTCGACTGGAAGACCGGTCGCGAGAGCGCCGATGCCGTCCAGCTCGCTGTCTACCGGCTGGCCTGGGCCCGCCTGCGCGGCATCGAGCCCGACCGGGTCGACGCCTGCTTCCTGTACGTCCGGACCGGCGAGGTCACCCATCCGCCGCTGTTGGACGAAGCCGCCCTCACCGCGTTGCTGACCGGCACGCTTTAGGGCATCGTTCGCGGCTTGTGGTGGCCGGGGGTGATGTCCAGGCCGGTAGCGGGCTCCCGACCGACGCGTGGCACGTGCGTGGTGGGTTGGTGTTGGTGTGGGGATCATGTCGGGTCTCTTCGGGTGGTTGTGGTTGCTGGCAGGTGGGCGACATCCTGATAGTATCGAACACATGTTCGAGACGCGAGTGGCCCTTGACCCTGACCACCACACCATCCACCCGGAGGTGACCGACCCCCTCGACCTGGTTGAACTGACTGGTTACGACCGACACGCATGGCCCGTGGCCGGGCTCGATCCTCCCGAGCCGTGGGATGAACCCGACCCGCCCGACCCGCCCGACCCGCCCGATCCGCCTGGTCCGTCTGGTGGGGTGGGGCTGGCGGAGCTGCTGGCGTCGGGGCCCTGGTCGGCCGGGGCCGGCCAGCCGGTGGACGATCTTGATGATGATGCGTGTCTGACTCTGCTGGGGTCGGTGGCCCGGGGCCGGGCCTGGTTG
>JAMFSN010000262.1 GCA_026225295.1 Frankia alni | reverse complement strand
CGGTCCGCCACGTCCGACCGGGAGGCACTGTCCATGCAGCCCCTCCTGGCCGACGACCTCGCCGACCGCCGCGCCGCCCGGGGCCGCCCCGCCATCCGGGCCAGCGGCGCCGCCGGCCACCGGCCGACCGCGGTCGGCAGACGGCGAAGGTCCCCTTCCCCTGAGGGTTTACTACTTCGGCGTCGCAGAGGTCTCCTGGCACCTCGGCCTACGCTTGACCTGGCGGAGTCCGGTGTTCCGCGCAACCACGGCCTTGATCTACCGGTGGCCGGGGGTAGCGCCAGGCGCCCGCTCCGACCGTGTAACATCGCAGACGTACGCGGGTGAGACACCACGCGACCACCTGTCCGGGTGGCGGAATGGCAGACGCGCTAGCTTGAGGTGCTAGTGCCCTTTACAGGGCGTGGGGGTTCAAGTCCCCCCTCGGACACAACCACTACGTCCACGGTTGATCTTGGACGGGTTTCGGCAAAGACGGTTGCGGTCTCCTCGTCGTAGGTGAGGCGAAGTCCCAGCTGCCGGTAGACCTCGCTCTTGTCCGCTGGGTCGGCGTGGGCGAGGACGCTGAGCAGGCCGCCGAGGCTCTCAACAAGATCGTGGATCTGCTGCTGGTGAGGCGGCGTTGCGGTCCGGCCGGCTTCTCGGTACGGCCCAGTGCGGCAATCGCCATGGCGCGTTCGGCCTGCGTCTGGGTGATCCACTGGGTGACGACAGTCGGGTCGGCGCCAGCTTCGAGCGCGGCGCGGTGACGGGCGAGTTTGCGGTCGCAGTCGGCGACCGTTGCCCGCAGCGGGTCCCCCTCCGGGCGAGCCTCGTGCTGGGCCTCGTCGAGCGCGGTCAGGCTGCGGTGGAGGCGGTCGGGGGCGAAGGCGGTGGCCAGCCAGGTGTCGAGGGCGGGCAAAAGCGCGTCCTCACGTAGGTAGACGGCCAGGGGGTGGTCGATCTTGTTGGCCAGCGCGTACTCCTGCGGGTAGCGGCACCGGTAGTGGGCGTGGCCGTGGTTCCAGGTGCCCTGCATTCGCCGTCCGCACTTCTGGTGGAACAGCAAGCTGCGCAGCGCGTACGGATGCTGGGTGCGGGGGCCGAGCCGCTGGGAGGTCGGCCCCCGGCGAGCGCGGCGCTGGGCGACGGCGACGAAGGTTGCCTCGTCAATGATCGCCGGATGGGCGGGACGATCGGACCACACCCAGCTGTCACGGTCGTTCCAGGTCAGCTTCGTCTCGTAGCCCAGAGCCACATCGTTGACGTCGAGGAGCTTCTCGGCCTTGCGCTGCTTGTTCCAGACCTGCCGGCCGGTGTAGCGGGGGTTGGCCAAGATCGCCTGGACCGCGCTCTTCGACCAGGCGACCCCGCACCGGTGCCGGTTGCGGGCCGGGTCATGGGCGGACGGCGACGGGATTCCCTCGCCGGTGAGGGTCTGGGCGATCAGAAAGACGCCCATCCCGCCGAGGTAGGACCTGAAGATCCGTTCGACGACGGGCGCGGTGGCCGGGTCACGTTCCAACGTATGCAGCCGCCGGCCGTCCGCGGCCTTGGCCGGGTTGGGATGCGGCCCGGCGTCGGCGAGCCGGTAGCCGTACGGCGGACGGCCGCCCAGGTAGCGGCCCTCCACCTTGGCCTGGGCCTGCATCGCGGACCGCACCCGGATCTTGATCCGGTTCCGCTCCCCCTTCGACATTCCGCCGAACACCGACATGATCAAATCGTGTGCCTCGCTGGTCGGATCGACCGCTCCTCCGACCTCCGGCACCCACAACGAGACGCCGTAGTGTTCAAACACGGGAAAGATCAGGCTGAACTGGTTGCCGTAGAAAGCCCGATGCGGTTTCACCGATGACCACCGCCTCGAAGCCTCGCGCCGAGTGGCGCAGGGCATCCAGGAGCCGACTCGCTTCTGGTCGACGTTTCCACGGCAGCGACCGCGACTGCCCGACGTCGAAATATTCCGTGCAGATCTCTCCGTGGCGCTCGCTCAACGCTCGGGCTCGAGCGATTTGCCAGTTGCGAGACGCTACGGGATCTTGTTGATCTTCGGTTGATACCCGACCGTAGAAAGCGAACTGCGTCATCGACGGCGTCCGATCCGGTGCTGACGAGCCTCGGACGCCCGGCCGGCTATGCCTGCGGGTCGTCGGGCGGCGGGACTGCGCGCGGCGCTTCCGATTCCGCGGCCCGGGCTCGTGCTCTGATCAGAATACGCAGCAGAACCGTGGCCACCCCGCTGACCCGGTGGAACGACAGCTGGCAGCACGCCGGCCACGGCCCGGTCATGCCCGCGACCAGCGCGTTGACCGAGGCGTTCCTATGGTCGGCGCAGCGCACCGTCACGAAAACAGCGACCGTTTCGCTGCACGGCAACACCTACCAGGTCGACGCCGCTCTCGTCGGGCGGAAAGTCGAACTCATATTTTCCCCGTTCACCCTGGAAACCATCGAGGTCCGCTACCACGACCGTAGTTACGGGGTAACTGGTCAGGTACTTGCTGATCTTGACCGGTTTAGGCGGCAGCGAGTGTGGGCGTTTCGGCGTTGGAGGGCAGCCAGGGGCGGCCCGCGGCGAGGCGGGTGAGGGCGTCGAGCATGGCGATGCCGTGTTTCGCGGTGGTCGACAGATAGCTACGTAGGGCGCAGAACTGGCGGGCTCCGGTGAGGCTACGCAGGCAACCGGAGATCTTCTGCCGGATTTTGACCATCCGAATGTCACGCTCGCTGCCATTGTTATCCGGCGGTACCGACAGGTCGGTGAGGAACCGTAGGTAGTCGGCTTCCCGGTCAGCGAGGCGGCGGGCAAGGGCGTTGTGCTTACGCATCAGCGTGCTGGTCCGGGCCTCGGTCTGGCTGATCCCGACCGCGACGGCGGACCGTAGCCGACGGCGCGGCTCGACGACCAGGGCCGGGTCGGCCAGGGCGGCGCCGACGACGCGGGCGTCGGCCGCGAGTTTCTGCAGATCGACGAGCGCCTCGTGGGCCTGGGTCGCCCAGCACCACGCCACGTCGGGCATGCTCTCGGCGACCGCGACCAGCTCACGGACCACATGGGCACAGCACAGTTGATGATCGGCGTCGACGAACGCCTCATAGGGCGCCCAGCAATCGTGGACCACCGTGCCGTGGAAGTCGGGTAGCACCCCGACCGCGCGGATCCCCTCCGCGCCGCGGCGCGGATGCACGACGACCAGCGTCAGCTTCTCCGTGCGGGCGCAGTGCACCCAGTGCAGCTTCCCCGCGACCCGCAACCCGGTCTCATCAGCCCCCACGACCGCCGCCGTCGTCAACGCGTCACGGACCTGGGGTAGGAACTTCTCCGCGAGCCGGGCGGCGGCGCGGGCGAGCATCGCCGCGACCGTGCCCGACGACAACCGGGTCCCGAACAACTCGCCCATCGCGACCGCGGCCCGGTCCTTCGCGAGGAACTGACCGGCATACAAATACAGCACCCGCGCCTGCACCCCAGGCCCGTAGGAGACCGGGGCCGCAACCCCGTCCGGGGCCGGCGCCTTCGTCCGGACCCCGCAGCACGAACACTCCCGCTCGACGAGCTGATGCTCGACCACCACCGGGCGCACCACCGGCAGATCGACAACCTGCCGCCGCTCGACCCCGCTCACCGGCGCGAGCACCAACCCGTCCCCGCAACCCGCACACACCTCCGGCTCATGCACGACCGTCCGGTCCGGGAACGCGGTCATCGCCAACGTCGCACCGGCGTGCCCGTCCTGCCCACCCGGCTTCCTACCCGTCTTCCTACGCTGGGACTTCGGCGCCGGTTTCGCCAACCCGTCCGCGCTCGGAGGCTTCGAGGAGTTCCGCGAGTTCGCCGCGAGCTGGGCCCGCAACGACTCGATCTCCCCCGCCGCCGCCGCCAACGCGGCCTCGGTCTCGGCCCGGGCGCCGCGTTCCGCGGCCAGCTCCGCCTCAAGGCCCGCCAGCCGCGCCTCCATGAACACGACCAGCCGCGCAAGCTCGTCATACGACGGCACAGGCTGACCGGCGGGCACCCCCACAACCTACGAGCCGATCACCCACCGCAAGGACCCCACCGCCACAGCGACTGTCACCCAAACGACCTGACCCGCAACAACACGAAACGATCAAGAGACCTGACTAGTTACAAGGAACTTAGGTCGTTTGCCCGGTCCAGTTCCTTGGCCCCGAAACGGGCCAACACCTCGCCGGGACCGGCAACGCGACCATCCAGGCCGGGGCGCCGGAGCGCACT
The DNA here is from genome assembly GCA_026225295.1 of Frankia alni. Classification (GTDB taxonomy): domain Bacteria; phylum Actinomycetota; class Actinomycetes; order Frankiales; family Frankiaceae; genus JAMFSN01. The sequence goes on along the minus strand of JAMFSN010000262.1, from coordinate 2,763 downwards.
GCGGAACGCAAGTTGTCGATGCAACATCAGCCGGGGAATGCCCGCCATAGCCAATTCGGCCGACAACGCGACCATCGAGCCACGGACCCCGGAGCGTCCTGCGGAACGCTGGTTGCGGACGCAAACAGCAGCCGGGGTCCGCCGCGGCGACACAAGGGCAAGCCCCCGCTAGTCGGTGTCCGATTCGGTCCGGGTGGTCCCGCTGTCGGCGGGCTCACGGGGCTCGACGGGCGCCGGGCCCGGTGCGAGGGGTGGAACGGACGCTGACCGTCGGAGCGCGAACGCGACCGCCACATCCACCGCAACCAGGATGATCGCCAGCCAGGACACGCTGCTGACCTTGTGGAACGCGCCGACCCAGTCACCGCTGGTCGGCAGGTGGTAGCGGGCCACGACCTCCAGGACGTAGGCCGCGCTGACGGCCAGGGCGAGCGCGCCCCCGATCCGGAGCAGCAGCCGCCAGCGGGGCCAGCGCAGGGCCACCAGTGCCATCATCCCGACGACCGGCGCCCAGCGGGGAGTGATCAAAATACCGGCCAGCAGCGCCGCCGCGACGGTGATCACCAAAGTCAGCCGCAGCGTGGCCGGGCGCCCGGTGGTCCGCCACGATTCGAGGCGGGGCAGATCGGCGGCGGCCGGGACGGCCGTCACCGCCCCGGTGGCGCCGGTCGCAGCGGCGTCGGTCGAGGCCGGGTCGGGATCCTCGCCCCGGCGGCGTTGGCGGCGGCGGCGCCGGGCCGGCCAGGTCAGGAACTCCACCAGCACCGCGACCGGGATGGCCACCGCCGACAGGGCCAGGGCCCCCCACACGACCCGCTGTGGGGTCCACACCACGTGAACGGTGAACGACGAGGCGGCCGGGGTCACCGACCAGCCGTTCGCGTACCCGTCGACGAGCTGCGGCGCGCCGAGGGACTTCGACCCGACGGTCGCCCTCCACCCGGCCGACAGGCTCTCGCCGAGCACCAGCCGGAACGGCGAGCCGACCGTCGCGCCGGCGACCTTGAGGGTGTACGAGGTGTCGCCCGACTTCACCACCGACACGGTCGGCACCGCCGCGGCGGCGGCCCGGGTCGCGGGAGTGGCCGCCGAGGCGTCCACGACGTCGCCGGACGCGGTGACCGCGGCGGGGCCGCCTCCCGCGTCGGACCCGAGGGTCAGCCGGTCGAGGTCGATGCCGGTCTTCGAACCGGGCGCGGCCCGCAGGACGTGCGGACCGGCCGACAGGCGCACCGGCGCCCCGCACAGCGTCGCGGTGAGCCCCCCGCGGTTCGTCGCCGCGGTCGTGGTCCCGCTGATCCGGACGCCGATCGGCTTGCCGTCGATGGTCAGCAGGTTGGTCCGGCAGCCGGCCGGTACGGAACGGGTGGCCGCCGGCACCCGCAGGCCGTCGATCCCGGCCTCGGCGATGCCGACCGGCAGATCGTTCATCAGGCCGCTGATCGAGTCCTTGGTCTTCACGTCGCGCACCGCGTCGATCACGAGCCGGACGTTCGACCCGTGCACGGCCGGGAACGCGAGGTGCACGGTGGTCGTGGCGTTCTGCCGGCTGACGTCGGTGACCGGCGGCACGGTCAGTTCGCGGACCTTCTTGCCGTCGACGACCAGCCCGAGCCGGGTCGGCACCGAGTGCCGGCCATCGTTGACCACCGACAGGTTCATCGAGGAGAACGTGACCGGGGTCGGGGACGTCACCTGCAGCCAGTTGCCGAGCTGGCCCTGGGCCCCGGGACTCCAGAACGTCGCCGGGTTGCCATCGAAGGCGCTCGACGCGGTGGCCCCGAGGTCGCCGGGCAGCCGGCCGGAGGAGTTGGCCCGGACCACCGCCGCGTTGGTCGAACGTCCGAGCGCGGCGTCGACGGTCGGGTCGGGGGCCAGCGCCGACACCCGGGCCGTCCCGCTCACCGAGAACGTCCGGGCGGTCGGGAGGGTGAACTCGCGGCCCAGCTGCCGTTCCGTGTCGGCCTTGAACGGCTCGGCCGGGTCCGCCCGGTCCCGGCTCAGCTGCAGCACGAGCTGGTGGTTGATCGACGACGGGCCGGACGCGGTGAGCAGGTCGGTGGGCAGCCGCAGCACCTCGTCGGTCGGCGTGACGGCCCCGGGCGCGCCGATCGACACGTTGGCCAGCCCGACCGCCGAATACCCCGAATAGTCGGGCTGGACGCCGGCGCTGGTCGCGGCGACGGAGATGTCGAGCGTCCGGAACGTGCGGGTCGGAAAGTGCACGACCTGGCCGGCGGCGGTCCGGGACGAGTCGTCGAGGTTGACCGTCACCGGCCGGCCCCCGTCGAACCGCAGCGTCGCCTGGGTGATCCAGCGGTTGCGGGAACCGGTGATCGGCTGGGTCAGCGCGATCTGCCCGGTCGTCACCGACTTCTTCAGCGCGACCTGCAGCCGGGCCCCGACCGGGTTGGTGAACGCACCGACCCGCCAGGCGGTGGTCACGTCGTCGTCGAGCGCGCCGCCCGGCCGGTCGGCGGGGGCGTAGGTGACGGTGTTGCCGTAGTCGGTGGCCCGGACCGAGGCGATGTCGGTGTGCTCGCCGGTGCCGGCCAGCTGGTCGACGGTCTGCGAGTCGGTGCTCTGCCCCGGGAAGAGCGGCAACGGGTTGTCGTTCGGGTCGGTGGCCAGCGGCTTCACGCCGACCTGCTGCACGTATCCGTAGTTCTCCCGCAGGCTGCTCCACCGCTGGGCCCGCAGCTTGTTGCTGTCGGTCACGACCAGCTCGGCGCCGGCCGCCAGAGCCTGCTGGAGCTGGCCGGG